>NZ_VZQP01000238.1:0-227 GCF_014397655.1 Paraburkholderia sp. UCT31 | reverse complement strand
GACGTTTGGCGTACACAAACCATTCGCAGGCACGCAGCGGTGCCAGCCACCGGGCAAAGGTGGCGGGATCGGCGAGCGCTGCATAGTCACCGAAGAACTGCAGCTGGCCGTGCCGATGGGCATCGGTGAGCGCTTCGAGGAAGCGGCGCCGGAACAGGCGCGAGAGCACGCGCACTGGCAGGAAGAAGCCGGGGCGGCAGGCGATCCAGTGCTCGCCGTCGGGCGAC
>NZ_VZQP01000237.1:0-231 GCF_014397655.1 Paraburkholderia sp. UCT31 | reverse complement strand
CGATCACCGTCCACGGGTCCGACGGCTCACTTTCGTTGCCCGCAGGATCGCGCTCCACCACCGTGAACTGATGCTCGCCCTCTTCCAGCGGCGTCTCAGGCGTGAAGCTCCAGTTGCCCTCCTCGTCGACCGTCGTCTCGCCAATCGGCGTGCCGTTGTCGATCACGATGATCGTGTCGCCCGGTTCACCCTCGCCCACCAGCGTCGGCGTCGTGTCGTCCGTGCTCTCAC
>NZ_VZQP01000236.1:0-234 GCF_014397655.1 Paraburkholderia sp. UCT31 | reverse complement strand
AAGACGGCTGCTACCGGCTCGAGCGCGCCTATGGAAGCTTCATGCGCACGATTCCGATGCCGGAAAACGCCGACCCCGATCACGCATTGGCAAAATTTGATAACGGTGTGCTCACGTTGACCGTGCCGAAATCGGAGCCGGCGCGATCCACGAGTCGCACGATCGACATCGGCCAGGCCAAACAGGCAAGAAGTGCCCCGGTCGCGGGGAACATCGGGCGAGTCGGGCCGTTAG
>NZ_VZQP01000235.1:0-246 GCF_014397655.1 Paraburkholderia sp. UCT31 | reverse complement strand
GAATCTGGCTGGCCGCGCGTCGCCTGAACAAGGGCCGCTTTGTCTGGACGAACGGGCACGAGGCGGTCGCCGTCGCGTTGAATCCCGAACAGTTGCGGGCGCTCGTGACGGGGCTGCCGTGGCAGACTGGCCCGCATGGACCTGCCCACCGACTTCGACACCCTGAGCCCGGAACAGCTGCGTGCGTTGGCTGCGCAACTGATCGTGCAGGTCACCGAGAAAGAACGGGAGGCCGGCGAGAAGGAG
>NZ_VZQP01000234.1:0-247 GCF_014397655.1 Paraburkholderia sp. UCT31 | reverse complement strand
CGTCTGCCGGCACTGCGGGGCTCCGATGATCGTCATCGACATCCTCCAGCGCACCGCACCGATTCGCGCGCCACCGATGCAGGCCCGCCCATGAAAGCGACGCTTCCTCGATCTGCCAACCCATCGTCGGCTTTGCGGCAACGCGGCCCACAAGCGGACGTTTGTGCCTGTCGCGTCACACAGCCTCCCGCACATCCACTTCATCCTCACCCTCGCGCCAGTGCATCGCATCGTCACGACGTCTGGG
>NZ_VZQP01000233.1:0-248 GCF_014397655.1 Paraburkholderia sp. UCT31 | reverse complement strand
CGATCGCCGCAGATCCAAGACACCTCGGCGCCCAGATCGGGGCCACGCTTGTACTGCACACCTGGGGCTCAGCGCTCACGCATCATCCGCATGTGCACGGCATCGTCCCGGGTGGCGGGCTGTCGCCCGACGGCGAGCACTGGATCGCCTGCCGCCCCGGCTTCTTCCTGCCAGTGCGCGTGCTCTCGCGCCTGTTCCGGCGCCGCTTCCTCGAAGCGCTCACCGATGCCCATCGGCACGGCCAGCTG
>NZ_VZQP01000232.1:0-249 GCF_014397655.1 Paraburkholderia sp. UCT31 | reverse complement strand
GATTCGGCTCCTGCTGGAGAACGAGGCGGATTGCCTCATTCGCCAACATAAAACCGCGTGACCGGCCTCGCCCTGACCTCCCGCGTCGGACCGGAGCCCTCTACCGCGCGAGCGGTTTCGTTCTTCGTTAAGGGTTATTCGACGTCTGCCCTCATTCACATGGCTGTGAGTGTGCCGCGGCGCGTGTGGGCAGGCGTCGGATAAGCCTCGAGGGAGGAAACCGCGGGATGGTCCGAGACGCTCGGAATT
>NZ_VZQP01000231.1:0-250 GCF_014397655.1 Paraburkholderia sp. UCT31 | reverse complement strand
GGCACACCATGGAAATCGATCTTCTCGGCATTGACCTCGCCAAGCGTGTCTTTCAACTCCACGGCGCCGATGCGCGCGGCCGGGCGGTGTATCGCAATAAGGTTTCACGAACGGCTCTGATTGAAACGTATCCGTCAGCGTAACCCGTCAGAAGTGGAAATTTAGTACGAGACCAACAACGCCGCGAGAGATCAGGACGAGGTGAGCGAGATCCCGCTGCGACAGTGCGACGGCTCTCTGGATGTCAGAA
>NZ_VZQP01000230.1:0-250 GCF_014397655.1 Paraburkholderia sp. UCT31 | reverse complement strand
GACGGGGAGCTCCTCGGCGCGGCGTTGCGGCAGCGGTTCCGGGCTACGCCCTCCACCGCTGCCGCAACGCCAGTACTCTCATCCTGATTGACGCGCTGCTCTCATCTTGTTTGACGCGCGGCAGTCGCCCGACGGCGAGCACTGGATCGCCTGCCGCCCCGGCTTCTTCCTGCCAGTGCGCGTGCTCTCGCGCCTGTTCCGGCGCCGCTTCCTCGAAGCGCTCACCGATGCCCATCGGCACGGCCAGCTG
>NZ_VZQP01000229.1:0-251 GCF_014397655.1 Paraburkholderia sp. UCT31 | reverse complement strand
AAACGTAGTGGGGGCTGATGAGGCGCACCTCGATACCTGCCTCCTGGAAACGCCGCGCCCAGTGGTGGGCAGAGCCACAAGCTTCCATCGCGATCATCTGAGGACGCAAGGCCCGCACGGTTTCAATGTATCCGTCAGCGCATCCCGTCTTGAACGCACGTACGCGCGGTGCGAAGGTGTAGCCATCGTAACGACGGAGCAAATGCGATGGAGAACACCACGGGAGAGACTGTATTGACGGGCACGCGGCG
>NZ_VZQP01000228.1:0-251 GCF_014397655.1 Paraburkholderia sp. UCT31 | reverse complement strand
CAAGAATGCACGCATCATTCAGGTGCTGCTGAGCACCGAAGCCACATACAAGCCTGTTGCACTGGCTGATTCATGAAGGCACTGAAAACTACGAAGAACCAATGTTAGTGGTAGCGACATAACCATCACTGGTTTGCGAAGCTTCCTGATTGTGATGACAAAACCGGTTAGACCAGCGCCCCACGATCCTGTACTTTATGCCGGCCGATAAAAAAGGCCGAACTGCTGCCAAGGACGGGGCGCGCGGATCT
>NZ_VZQP01000227.1:0-252 GCF_014397655.1 Paraburkholderia sp. UCT31 | reverse complement strand
GACGACGGGGAGCTCCTCGGCGCGGCGTTGCGGCAGCGGTTCCGGGCTACGCCCTCCACCGCTGCCGCAACGCCAGTACTCTCATCCTGATTGACGCGCTGCTCTCATCTTGTTTGACGCGCGGCACGATGGGTTGGCAGATCGAGGAAGCGTCGCTTTCATGGGCGGGCCTGCATCGGTGGCGCGCGAATCGGTGCGGTGCGCTGGAGGATGTCGATGACGATCATCGGAGCCCCGCAGTGCCGGCAGACG
>NZ_VZQP01000226.1:0-252 GCF_014397655.1 Paraburkholderia sp. UCT31 | reverse complement strand
ACCGATGCCCATCGGCACGGCCAGCTGCAGTTCTTCGGTGACTATGCAGCGCTCGCCGATCCCGCCACCTTTGCCCGGTGGCTGGCACCGCTGCGTGCCTGCGAATGGTTTGTGTACGCCAAACGTCTGTGGCGCGACAATCTGGATGAGAGACGCGCGACAATCAGCTTGAGAATGTCGCGGCAGAAATATGATGCCGATGTTGATTGACGCTGGCAAGCGTTTATTGATTGACGCGCGGTTTTGATTGAC
>NZ_VZQP01000225.1:0-253 GCF_014397655.1 Paraburkholderia sp. UCT31 | reverse complement strand
CGATCGCCGCAGATCCAAGACACCTCGGCGCCCAGATCGGGGCCACGCTTGTACTGCACACCTGGGGCTCAGCGCTCACGCATCATCCGCATGTGCACGGCATCGTCCCGGGTGGCGGGCTGTCGCCTGTGGCGCGACAATCTGGATGAGAGACGCGCGACAATCAGCTTGAGAATGTCGCGGCAGAAATATGATGCCGATGTTGATTGACGCTGGCAAGCGTTTATTGATTGACGCGCGGTTTTGATTGACG
>NZ_VZQP01000224.1:0-253 GCF_014397655.1 Paraburkholderia sp. UCT31 | reverse complement strand
GTCAATCAAAACCGCGCGTCAATCAATAAACGCTTGCCAGCGTCAATCAACATCGGCATCATATTTCTGCCGCGACATTCTCAAGCTGATTGTCGCGCGTCTCTCATCCAGATTGTCGCGCCACAACCCGAAGACGCAAGCCAACTATGTGCGCATCGTACGCGAGTTCGCCCGATACATCGGGCGCTCGCCTGATACCGCCACCGTCGAGGACCTGCGAACCTACCAGCTGCATCTGGTCGATCATGGCACG
>NZ_VZQP01000223.1:0-253 GCF_014397655.1 Paraburkholderia sp. UCT31 | reverse complement strand
ACGCATGCCGCGTACACGCGGCACAGACCGACGCGGACAGATTCCCGACATGGTCAGTATTCATGTGCGGCCGCCCGAAATCGAGGACCGACTGCTGCCCGGACACTGGGAAGGCGACTTCATCGTGGGCGCGGGCAATCAGTCCTCGGTCGGCGTTCTGGTTGAACGGACCAGCCGCCTGGTGCTGCTCGCAAAGATGGAAGACGCCACCGCAGCTTCGGCGCTGGCGGGCTTCTCCGCCAAACTCAATTCG
>NZ_VZQP01000222.1:0-254 GCF_014397655.1 Paraburkholderia sp. UCT31 | reverse complement strand
TGTTGGCGAATGAGGCAATCCGCCTCGTTCTCCAGCAGGAGCCGAATCATGACCTCCGCCCAACCGACCGTCAGCCCGCTGCGCCAGCGCATGATCGACGACATGCGTATGCGCCAGCTTGCCCCGATGCCGCGCGTCAAACAAGATGAGAGCAGCGCGTCAATCAGGATGAGAGTACTGGCGTTGCGGCAGCGGTGGAGGGCGTAGCCCGGAACCGCTGCCGCAACGCCGCGCCGAGGAGCTCCCCGTCGTCG
>NZ_VZQP01000221.1:0-321 GCF_014397655.1 Paraburkholderia sp. UCT31 | reverse complement strand
GCGCGGACGGACGTCTTGATGTACACGCCCTGATGCGCCAGGCCGATAGCGCGATGTATCGCGCCAAAGCGAACGGGACGGACAAAACCTCATTCTTCGATGAGACGGGTGCCGGCGTGTAAGCGGATAGGGTTCCCGGCGGTGCCCTGCTCGTGTTGGCGAATTTGATGCAGGTGCCCGGCCGCGGACGCGGCCGGGCGCGCGTTGCACGACGAAGTGCGCGAAGCGGCCAGCGGGACCGTCGCGCGCTTCGCGGTCGGCTTGACGGATGGCATTTCGAAGCTGGCCGTCCATGCCATTCTTGCGGGCGTGCTGGACACG
>NZ_VZQP01000220.1:0-325 GCF_014397655.1 Paraburkholderia sp. UCT31 | reverse complement strand
CGCGTGCTTGCCGGCTTGCACGCAAACGGCACGAAAATCACGGAGACCCTTTTAGCGAAAAGCAATCAACGCGACCAGCCGACTAATGCACGGCGACATCCTTTGCGCCCGTTTTGGGATGGACGGTTTAGGTAAATGTCATTCCGGGTTTGATACTGAGTCGGAGCGTGACCACCGACTTTCTAATGATCAACGCGTCCCTTCACGCATGAACAACAGCAAAGTTACGGTCTCGCGATGAGTTGGTGGTGCGCCGTTACGCCAATTTCGCCGCGCTGCTTGCCGTGTGATTTTCCGTCGGAGTGATAGACGACGAGTACAGCGT
>NZ_VZQP01000219.1:0-333 GCF_014397655.1 Paraburkholderia sp. UCT31 | reverse complement strand
CTATCACTCCGACGGAAAATCACACGGCAAGCAGCGCGGCGAAATTGGCGTAACGGCGCACCACCAACTCATCGCGAGACCGTAACTTTGCTGTTGTTCATGCGTGAAGGGCTGCTTCAGAGCAACGTTAACGTCCCATGCGGGTCGCCTGCTGCCGATCGCAGCCTTCCGATGACTCCGGCCTCGTATGGGGATTGCATGAGGCAGTGATCGTTAAGGGTTATTCGACGTCTGCCCTCATTCACATGGCTGTGAGTGTGCCGCGGCGCGTGTGGGCAGGCGTCGGATAAGCCTCGAGGGAGGAAACCGCGGGATGGTCCGAGACGCTCGGAA
>NZ_VZQP01000218.1:0-352 GCF_014397655.1 Paraburkholderia sp. UCT31 | reverse complement strand
AACGGTTGTGTCGCGATAAGAGAAGTGAGGCGCGCGCACTCCGGTATGAATAGGAATGCTTACATGATCAGCGAATAGAATTGCACGGCCGCAGTTTTGATGTCGCGCTCGTCTTGCATCTGCCCTTTGCGAATCATGTGCATCAGCTCGGTACCGGACAGAATAATGCGCGCGCACCGGAAACTCTTGAAACCCATCATCGGCCTGACAATGCGTTTGACGGCACGATGGTCCTGCTCGATGACGTTGTTCAGGTACTTGTTCTGCCGGATCTTGATTGCCGTTGGCCGCTCTGCGTTGAGCGCTTCGAGCGCGGCCAGATTGGCACCACTCTTGTCCACGGTGACAGTTT
>NZ_VZQP01000217.1:0-364 GCF_014397655.1 Paraburkholderia sp. UCT31 | reverse complement strand
ATTCTTGCGGGCGTGCTGGACACGCCTTCGCTACGGCTGCTCTGCCACGAAGGCGAGGCGGAAGACCTGCTGGCGGAACTGGCGCATCACCATCTGGATCTCGTGCTGTCCAGCCAGCCCGCGCCGCGCAACTCGAATCTGCGTCTATCCAGCGAGCGCCTGATCGCTTCGCGATCGACTGGTACGGGCCGGCCACCGTGGTGCGAAAAACGCATGTCGATCATTTTCCGCAATGCCTCGCGTCGCGCGGCATGGGCGTGTTTCCGCTCGCGGCGTTCGGCGCCGAGCGCAACGATCCCATGCATCGCGGCTTGCGCTGGCTCGGCCGCTCGCCGGAAGTGAAGGAGGAAATACACGCAATCGT
>NZ_VZQP01000216.1:0-366 GCF_014397655.1 Paraburkholderia sp. UCT31 | reverse complement strand
TTCGGGTCTACACCCAGCGACTGGACGCCCTGTTCGGACTCGCTTTCGCTACGCCTGCCCTAATCGGTTAAGCTCGCCACTGAATGTAAGTCGCTGACCCATTATACAAAAGGTACGCCGTCACCCCGCTTTAAGCGCTCTCGCGCTTAAATCCACTTCAAGCGCGCAGTGGTCATGTTTCAGACTTGATGTCTTTTGACGCATTCATTTCATGAATGCGCCGAAAGCGCTTAAAGCGGGGCTCCGACTGTTTGTATGCATGCGGTTTCAGGATCTGTTTCACTCCCCTCCCGGGGTTCTTTTCGCCTTTCCCTCACGGTACTGGTTCACTATCGGTCGATCACGAGTATTTAGCCTTGGAGGATG
>NZ_VZQP01000215.1:0-388 GCF_014397655.1 Paraburkholderia sp. UCT31 | reverse complement strand
GTCAACGTGAGCACACCGTTATCAAATTTTGCCAATGCGTGATCGGGGTCGGCGTTTTCCGGCATCGGAATCGTGCGCATGAAGCTTCCATAGGCGCGCTCGAGCCGGTAGCAGCCGTCTTCCTCGCCGCGCCAGCATTCTCACGTTTGACGTCCCGCATCCGGGCCTCCGCAATCGGAAGGTGGCGGCCAGACGACCGCCACCTGTTTTCTCGCCGTTGTTGCTGTCCACTGCCGACCTCAGTCCGTCCGCACCTCGATGCGGCGCGGCCGGGCTTCGTCGCGGCGCGGTATCGTCAGTTTCAGCACGCCGTCCTTCAGGTTCGCATCGATTTTCGTTGCGTCGAAGTCAGCCCCGAGAGCGAACGCCCGCGCGAAATGCGGCTGGC
>NZ_VZQP01000214.1:0-391 GCF_014397655.1 Paraburkholderia sp. UCT31 | reverse complement strand
CGCGTGCTTGCCGGCTTGCACGCAAACGGCACGAAAATCACGGAGACCCTTTTAGCGAAAAGCAATCAACGCGACCAGCCGACTAATGCACGGCGACATCCTTTGCGCCCGTTTTGGGATGGACGGTCCAAGTAAATGTCATTCCGGGTTTGATACTGAGTCGGAGCGTGACCACCGACTTTCTAATGATCAACGCGTCATGTGCGGATGACTCTTGTCGGCACCGGAGCGGCCGTTTGCAAAGTTTCGCCCACTGGCTGGTTGTGGCCGGGGAACGAAACCGCTCGCGCGGTAGAGGGCTCCGGTCCGACGCGGGAGGTCAGGGCGAGGCCGGTCACGCGGTTTTATGTTGGCGAATGAGGCAATCCGCCTCGTTCTCCAGCAGGAGCCG
>NZ_VZQP01000213.1:0-508 GCF_014397655.1 Paraburkholderia sp. UCT31 | reverse complement strand
AGCAACCGGGTGCCCCCGCCGCTACCGGGCCGCAAGGGATTAAGCGAAGCGCTGGCCTTCGCAATGCGCTAATCGCTGACACGCCGACGCTGCCTTTGAAGACCGCTACCGGCCAGCGGATGAATCTTACCTTGGGCGCCTGGCTTGGTGCCAGAGGGGAAGCGATCCTGACGCCGCAGCCGGACGGGCGTGAGAAGGTAACTGTCGTGCTTTCTGGTCTCAAGCCCAACGGACACTACAGCCTTTTCGAAAATCACTTCAATGAGAAGCCGATCGGCTTCACGCCGCTTGATGGTAGCGGTCAGGACAACGACCTGGTAGCAGACGCCGAGGGCAACGCGGCGCTCACCACGATCGCACCAGTGCCGCTGACGCACGACAACGCTGTACTCGTCGTCTATCACTCCGACGGAAAATCACACGGCAAGCAGCGCGGCGAAATTGGCGTAACGGCGCACCACCAACTCATCGCGAGACCGTAACTTTGCTGTTGTTCATGCGTGAAGGG
>NZ_VZQP01000212.1:0-511 GCF_014397655.1 Paraburkholderia sp. UCT31 | reverse complement strand
GAAGAGGGGCTCGTTTGCGAGCCAAATTCACCGAAATGAGCGTCGATTCGATTCGTTATCCAGAAAATTTGACGCGTCTTGATCTGCAAGCCGATCCGACAGTTCATTAATCAGCGTTTCCCTAGGCTTCTCTGCAACCAGGCAACGGAATGAGCAGTTGTGCCGGGTTAAGTCGCTTCGCTTAAGGAGATTCATGAGATGGACCAGGTTACCCAGCTGACACGCAATCACGAGATCGCATTGAAAATCCTGCGCCTGTTGCACAATCGCCTGGAAGAGGCCCGGCAACGGTTCGGGCAGAGGACGAGCGACGCAATCAAGGGGGGCGGTGGCACGTCCGCGCTCACCATTCCCAACCTGGCGCAGTTCACACCATGGGGTGCCTGGCACTATACGGCCGATTTCGCGCAGCGCTCCGTTCTGTTCTGGGATGCCTTGCGTCAACGCGGCAACGAGTTCATCGAGCGCAACAAGGCCGGGATCAAGCCGGCGTTGCATTTCGACTATGACG
>NZ_VZQP01000211.1:0-530 GCF_014397655.1 Paraburkholderia sp. UCT31 | reverse complement strand
CACCACCGCCACGGCCTTGAACGGCTTTTCGTCCTCGCGCCGCAACTCGTTGAAATGCTCGACGGCTTCTTCCAGCCGGTGTTCGGTGAGCGAGACCTCGTATTCCGTTTTGCCGTCTGCGCCCTTTCCCTCCTTGATCGACATGCCGTAGAGGCCCGGCGCGAGCGTCTCGATTGTCTCCAGCACGTTGAAGATCTGCGTGTATTCCTTCTTCGCCACCTTGCCGGAAACAAAGATGCCGAGATGGCCGGCGTCCTCGTGCATCAGGGCGACGATGACCTGGCCGCGCGCCTTGATCTCCTCGGTGCTGCTGTATACGTCAGCGACCCAGTTGAACGCCTGTTGCGGCGGCGTGATGTTGTCGCCCATCGATGCGAAAAGGATGATGGGCGAGCGGATGGCGCGCAGATCGAAGGATTTGCCCGACGGGCCGGACACTTCGCCGGACCACAGCTTGTTGCCGATGAAGAGGTTACGGGTGATCCACTCGATCTCTTCCCGGTTCATCAGGTAGTAGCTGCCCCACCACC
>NZ_VZQP01000210.1:0-537 GCF_014397655.1 Paraburkholderia sp. UCT31 | reverse complement strand
AGCACTTTGGCTTCGTCGGCTGCATGCGCACCGAGCGCCGAGAGACCGACCGTTGCGATAAGAATCCTGATCGTGTGCGAGAGTTTCATATTTGTCGTTCGCATGTGTTCTCCGTTGTACTAGCACGGGGCTCGAGACGCCCAACGGCATTACCTGCCGAAGTCGTTGGCGTCGGTCAATTCGTCGCTTGCCAACACGAGGGTTCTCTGGGCTCGCCCAGCTTGCTGCCGAGATTGTCAGCGATCTGGCCCATGATGTCGAACGTCTCAAACTGGCCGACCGCTGCCTGATGCATCTGATGCATCCCGACCCAAACCCGTCCCCTACGACACCACCAACGAATGACCACTCGTCATCATTCAGGCGCGCAGTGGACGTCGAATTTGATGAGCTTCGTCGGACCGAATGTATTGCTGATCGCAACGTCGGCGGCATCGCGGCCGCACGCCATCAGCACACGACCGATACGCGGCACGTTGTTGCGCGGATCGAAGGTCTGCCAGGAGCCGCCCACATAGGCTTCGAACCATGCCGCGA
>NZ_VZQP01000209.1:0-566 GCF_014397655.1 Paraburkholderia sp. UCT31 | reverse complement strand
TCGCGGCTACACGCGCTTCGCGACGATGCGCACGGTCCTCTTTCTCGTTGCTGGCAAGCTCGATTTCTCCGGCTTCAACCCGCATGCCTCGTGAGCCCCGTTACCCACTGCATTTTCAAAAGAGCCAATACACCTTACGACGCGAAGCAGGAGGTCGACAATGCAACCAGGGACTAATGGAAGCAGCGGAGCCCCTAAAGCCCCCGGGCTTCGCTTCAATCGCGCCGGACGTGCCGCCGCCTGGCCTCACTCTCTATCGCGCGGGCAAGAGACAGCCCGCCAGAAAGGCCTTGTAGTCAAATTTCGGCGTCCGCGCTCTTCCGCTGGCAGATAGTTCTGCTTATCTTCATACGTCAGTTGAATTGATAGTGGAGTGTTGAAAAGACTCGTCGACGTGCAATGGAGGCTGAAACTGGTCACCGCACGGTCCGACGCTGCCGCGCGTTGGCGAGCTGCGTCCAGTTCACCCACGGCCTCAGCTGTCGGGGAACTGTTGAACACGAGCGCATCTCTGTTAGCGTTCAATGCGAACGCCCGTGACCGCCGCCACCGCCCCAGTATTGGCC
>NZ_VZQP01000208.1:0-574 GCF_014397655.1 Paraburkholderia sp. UCT31 | reverse complement strand
CTCCCTAGAGAAGAACGCGGCATGAGTTTCAAACGGCAGCACTTTGGCTTCGTCGGCTGCATGCGCACCGAGCGCCGAGAGACCGACCGTTGCGATAAGAATCCTGATCGTGTGCGAGAGTTTCATAGTTGTCGTTCGCATGTGTTCTCCGTTGTACTAGCACGGGGCTCGAGACGCCCAACGGCATTACCTGCCGAAGTCGTTGGCGTCGGTCAATTCGTCGCTTGCCAACACGAGGGTTGTCTGGGCTCGCCCAGCTTGCTGCCGAGATTGTCAGCGATCTGGCCCATGATGTCGAACGTCTCAAACTGGCCGACCGCTGCCTGATGCATCTGATGCATCCCGACCCAAACCCGTCCTCTACGACGCCACCAACGAATGACCACTCGTCATCATTCAGGCGCGCAGTGGACGTCGAATTTGATGAGCTTCGTCGGACCGAATGTGTTGCTGATCGCAACGTCGGCGGCATCGCGGCCGCACGCCATCAGCACACGACCGATACGCGGCACGTTGTTGCGCGGATCGAAGGTCTGCCAGGAGCCGCCCACATAGGCTTCGAACCATGCCGCGA
>NZ_VZQP01000207.1:0-595 GCF_014397655.1 Paraburkholderia sp. UCT31 | reverse complement strand
CGGTGCGTCTGAAGGAAGCGGGCGTCGCGACCGAAGTGATCGCCGTGTCGGCCGGTGTTGCGCAGGCGCAGGAAACGCTGCGCACCGCGCTCGCGATCGGCGCGGATCGCGCGATCCTGATCGAATCGAACGAAGACCTGCAGCCGCTCGCCGTCGCGAAGCTGCTCAAGGCGCTCGTCGACAGGGAGCAGCCGCAACTGGTGATCCTCGGCAAACAGGCGATCGACGACGACTCCAATCAGACCGGCCAGATGCTCGCCGCGCTCGCGAATCTGCCGCAGGCGACGTTCGCGTCGAAGCTTGTCGTGGCGGACGGCAAGGCGACGGTGTCGCGTGAAGTGGACGGCGGCGCGGAAACGCTGTCGCTGACGCTGCCGGCCGTGGTCACGACCGATCTGCGCCTGAACGAGCCGCGCTACGTAACGCTGCCTAACATCATGAAGGCGAAGAAAAAGCCGCTGGAAACGCTCAAGCCCGAAGACCTCGGCGTCGATGTCACGCCGCGTCTGAAGACGCTGAAAGTCGCCGAGCCGCCCAGGCGCTCCGCCGGTGTGAAGGTGCCGGACGTGAAGACGCTGGTCGAGAAGCTGAAGAC
>NZ_VZQP01000206.1:0-606 GCF_014397655.1 Paraburkholderia sp. UCT31 | reverse complement strand
ACCGATGCCCATCGGCACGGCCAGCTGCAGTTCTTCGGTGACTATGCAGCGCTCGCCGATCCCGCCACCTTTGCCCGGTGGCTGGCACCGCTGCGTGCCTGCGAATGGTTTGTGTACGCCAAACGTCCCTTTGCGGGACCGGAAGCGGTGCTCGCCTACCTCTCGCGCTATACGCATCGCGTCGCAATCTCCAACCAGCGTCTGCTCGCCTTCGATGAGCGTGGCGTGACGTTCCGCTGGAAGGACTACCGCGAGAAGGGGCGCACCCGCTACAAGACCATGACGCTGGAGGCCGGCGAGTTCATGCGTCGCTTCCTGCTTCATGTGTTGCCCGGCGGGTTCCATCGCATCCGTCACTACGGGCTGCTCGCCAACCCGGTGCGCCGCACCAGTCTCGCGAAGCTGCGTGAGCTGCTGCACGTCACGCCCGAACCCGACTCGCCATCCGAGGCGCCCGTCGTGGCGCCCCGGCCCGCCTTCGTCTGCCGGCACTGCGGGGCTCCGATGATCGTCATCGACATCCTCCAGCGCACCGCACCGATTCGCGCGCCACCGATGCAGGCCCGCCCATGAAAGCGACGCTTCCTCGATCTGCCAACCCATCGT
>NZ_VZQP01000205.1:0-622 GCF_014397655.1 Paraburkholderia sp. UCT31 | reverse complement strand
ACGATCAATCATCGGCTCGACTCAGAATACGGCCATTCGGCCTGCAGTCGCATGCGTGACGGCGTTGGTGCATAGAGACGGGCATTGGGCAACGGTGGGACTCAGCCGAACGTGAACGCGTAAGCCAACACGCCAGACGCCAGGAAGGTGATCTCGAAGGTGCGTTCGCCGCTGCCGTTGGCCTGCCGCACGAGCTGGTAGAGGCGCTGCCCGGTGACCGTGCCGTTGCCATACGCATCGATGTCCGTGCCGCGGTCGGCGCCCGGCGCCTTGCCGTCGATCAGCACGCGAAAGCGCACGGGCTTGCCATCGCGACCGGGGCCCAGCACCAGGTGCAAGTCGCGGCCACGGAAGCGATAGACGATACGTCCGTTGGGGCTGTCGAGCCGCGCATTTTCGTCGCTCACCGACCAGCGCCCGTCGAGCGCCCACTGGTTGGCCATCAATGTCGGGGGCGCATGATACGTCGAGGTCGTGTCCTGCGTCATCTGGCCGCCGGCGAAGTTCTGCGCGCGTGCGTAGCCGACGTAGGTTTCCGGCGAGCGACTGGCATCGCCTGAGCCGGCGGCGGCCTGTGCGCCCTGCGCGTTCGGTTGCACGTAGCCACCCGGCAGGTCCTTCT
>NZ_VZQP01000204.1:0-636 GCF_014397655.1 Paraburkholderia sp. UCT31 | reverse complement strand
ACTGCCCCGTCGATCCAACCGGTAGCTGCAACTCGTTGCGCCAGAAGAAACCGCGTTCGGCCGCGAGCATCGTTTCGCCGTCGAAGCCGCGCACCGTGTAGCGGCTGCCGATGGTCAGGTCATCGATATAGCTCAGCGTGTTGTTAGTGAACTGCCCATGCACGCTCGTCACGTAACGCAATGGCTGGCTTGCTATCCTGAACGGCATTGACAGGTTCGCGTCGAGGATGGCCATGCGGAAGCGGTAAGTCGGGCCATTCTCGTAGAAGTCTGGTGTCGCCCCGAGTCCGTCCACACCCTGACGGTACGCGAGACTACCGTCGAACTGCGAACTGCCGAAGTAGTGGCGATCGGTAAGCCCCGCCTCGATGAACGTGTTGTTGCGCCGCTGCTGCGGGATAGCGGTGTCTTCAATGAAGCTTTCACCGAAGCGCTTCGTCAGGCGGAACTGCGCACCAAGTACGTTGTTCTGGCTGCGCATCAATACCCGCTGAAGTTTGAAATCGACAGTCTGCGCGTTGCCGCTCGACACGAACGTCTGGTTGACGCCCGCAATCTGCTGGTAGTACGTGTTCGTGTAGGCCGATAGCGTGCCGGTCCAATAGCCCCACGGAACCGAATAGAAGCCGTTCCAGC
>NZ_VZQP01000203.1:0-651 GCF_014397655.1 Paraburkholderia sp. UCT31 | reverse complement strand
AAAGCAAAATATCCAGCAAAAGCAATATAAAAATACTAATTTACATGGCTACACGATAGTCCCCAAAAAATAGCCGAAACCCAGTGCCGACGGGGGTTCCGGCTGTTTGAGAGGCCGAAGTATGATCCGCTGGAGTCGTGCCCAGGTTGCGGGAATGGTGTTGTGCAATTGAAGTCAGGCAAGCATCGAGCGTTTTATGGCTGCAGGCGATTTCCTGCCTGCGATTACAAGCGCAAGGCGACCGAGCGGGAAGGCGCGGCGCACAGGCAGGGCATGGATCAGTCGTGTCGCATCCGCGGGCCGGTCAAAGCCGGCAACAGTTGCTCGATCTGCGGGCACGTTACTGGCCAATTCGACCAGAAATTGAGAGGGTTCACCGAGCGTCGTGTAGAACCGCACTTGCTTGCGAGCGCGGGTCATTCCACGTAGAAAAGCCGGCGCTCCTCTGCATAGGAATAGGCATCTGGCGCAGGCTGTTCGTTGTCTTGACCGTTTTCGCAAGCAGTCCAGCGGTTACCCGTTTCTCAGACTGCCACCGACGGCACGCTCTTCATGCAACGCAGCGCAAACATCGACCGGCTGTGACGGATACCTGATATGCGGTACAGCTTCTCGCGCAAAAAGCGTTCATAACCTGCGGTGCCCTGTACA
>NZ_VZQP01000202.1:0-748 GCF_014397655.1 Paraburkholderia sp. UCT31 | reverse complement strand
TTAGTACGACTTATGCCGCCAACGCATAGAACTGCTGGGCTGCAGAACGCGTGGTGCGGTGGCGACACATCATCTGCCCTTTTTTAATCATGTGCATGACTTCGATGCCACCCAGTAAGATGCGGGTGAAACGAAAATTCTTGAACCCCAGCATGGGACGAATACGGCGCTTGATAGCCCGATGGTCCTGCTCGACGACGTTGTTCAGATATTTGGCCTGACGAATCTTGATTGACGTATCGCGTTCGGCGTTGATCGCATGCAGCCCTGCGAGATTGGCGCCGCTCTTGTCGATCGTCACCGTCTCCGGGACACCGTTTTGATCGATGGCCTTCTCGAAATAACGCCGGGCGGCCACCTTGTCCCGCTTGGCTCGCAACAGAAAGTCAACCGTATCGCCCGCTTTATCAACGGCCCGGTACAAGTACTTCCATTCACCGTTGACCTTGACGTAGGTTTCGTCCATTCGCCAGCTTCTACCGACTGCGCGTTTTTGTCGCCGAAACGTCTTTTCCAGCGCCGGCAGAAGTTTGATGGCCCAGCGATGCACGGTCGAATGATCGACCGAAACGCCCCGCTCGGCCATCATATCTTCCAGATGACGCAGGCTCAGCGGATAGGCCACGTACCAGCGCACACAAGTCAATATCACATCCAGCGGATAGTGCAGCCGTTTGAGCACCTTGTTCCTACCCGCATTCAAGCTCGTCATCGTAGATCACGTCTTTCGTTTTCCCAGCGCCACGAT
>NZ_VZQP01000201.1:0-751 GCF_014397655.1 Paraburkholderia sp. UCT31 | reverse complement strand
AGGCCAAACAGGCAAGAAGTGCCCCGGTCGCGGGGAACATCGGGCGAGTCGGGCCGTTAGCTCAGCTGGTAGAGCAGCGGACTTTTAATCCGTTGGTCACTGGTTCGAATCCAGTACGGCCTACCCACTCGGCACGATCGAGTCGGACCTTGCAGGCGCGACATCACTGGATGCCCGGTGCCCGGTCAAGCGGGGCAGGATGAGCGCATTGCCCCCGAGTCCGACGTGCGGAAGGTTCTGCTCAGCGTGTAGGGCCTCGGCTATTGTTAAACGAATAGTATTGAGCCACCAGATCGAGGAAGGCGCGTGTCACAAACCCAGCGCTGTAACTGGCCTTTACAACGATGAGACCGGCAGACGGGTTGTTCCGCGAAACGCCGAGGAGGCTCAGCGCAGTATTCAACCGCTGCCGCGTCCTCCACCGGCCAGTACCTCGTAGCTATCCATATGCGCATCGACCGGCGATCGCGCTTGGGAAAGTCACGCGACAACCACTGAGCGATATCCGCGCTCTATCTAGCCCCCACGACCAGCGATGCGGCGAGCCCAGAAGGCGTCTCGACCCCAAATTTTTATGTTGCGGCGCATCTAAAACCATCCTATAACCATCCACATGGATGGTGGAAGGATGGTGCGATGAAGAAACCCGCGGTATTGGACACCCCCCGCTCGAAAGGCGGCGACTCGGAAAAAATCACGATCAACCTCGGACCCGTCGACCTCGGGCAGATCGACCTGCTGGTTGAAGAAG
>NZ_VZQP01000200.1:0-774 GCF_014397655.1 Paraburkholderia sp. UCT31 | reverse complement strand
GTCATGCCTGATGACCATAGCGAGTCGGTCCCACCCCTTCCCATCCCGAACAGGACCGTGAAACGACTCCACGCCGATGATAGTGCGGATTGCCCGTGTGAAAGTAGGTAATCGTCAGGCTCCCCCCCAGTCAGAAACCCCACCCGCCGCGGTGGGGTTTTTGCGTTTACGGACGGCTAACACCCAATCACTATATAAGTGAGAGCGTTGGGATCGGAACGGTCAAGCAGCCCTTGACAAAGAGACATTGTTCCCCCATAATCGTCAGTTCTCTGCGGAGGGGTGCCCGAGTGGCTAAAGGGGGCAGACTGTAAATCTGTTGGCTTACGCCTACGTTGGTTCGAATCCAACCTCCTCCACCAGAATGCAAGATGTGGCAGTTGTTGGGAATCCATGATCCTTGCGGGTGTAGCTCAATGGTAGAGCAGAAGCCTTCCAAGCTTACGACGAGGGTTCGATTCCCTTCACCCGCTCCAGCAACACAGAGGTAGCGCCCATGTGGCTCAGTGGTAGAGCACTCCCTTGGTAAGGGAGAGGTCGGCAGTTCGATCCTGCCCATGGGCACCAGAAGTAATCGGTGATTGTTTGCGCCCGGCGCAACGTACGGAAAATCCTCTTAGGAGTCGAAAATGGCCAAGGGTAAGTTTGAGCGGACCAAGCCGCACGTGAACGTGGGCACGATCGGTCACGTTGACCACGGCAAGACCACGTTGACGGCAGCGATCACGACGGTCCTGACGCAGAAGTTTGGCGGCGAAGCGAAGGCGTACGACC
>NZ_VZQP01000199.1:0-776 GCF_014397655.1 Paraburkholderia sp. UCT31 | reverse complement strand
CGGCCACCCGACACGATGATCTTCGCGCTCGTCAGTTCCGGACGATCGAGCTTCGTCACTTCGCGGCTCACGAACTGCGAGAGGCCTGCGTCGGCTGCCGCTTCGATCTTCTCGACCGCTGCGCTGCCGCCTTCGGCCGCGACGGCATCAAAACCGGTCGAGCGCACGGTGATGACCTTGATCGGATCAGCCGATTGCACGATCGCGATTGCGTTGCCCGCGTAGATCGGACGCTCGAACGTGTCGGCGCTATCCACTGCCGTGATGTCGCTGATCTGCGCGACGTCGAGCTTCGCGGCGATACGCGGCGCGACATTCTTGCCGTAGGCGGTCGCCGGCGCGAGGATGTGCGTGTAGTGCTTCGCCGCATCTTGCACAAGCGTCAGCACCGTTGCTTCGACGTTTTCCGCGAGGCCTTCGGCCAGTTGCGGCGCATCGGCGAGCAGCACCTTGCTGACACCCGCGATCTTCGCGGCCGCATCGGCCGCGCCCTGCGCGTTATGTCCCGCGACCAGCACGTGAATATCACCGCCGATCTTCTGTGCCGCTGCGATCGTGTTCAGCGTCGCGGCCTTGATCGACGCATTGTCGTGTTCTGCAATTACCAGGTTCGTCATTTCTCGGGTCTCCTCACAGCACCTTCGCTTCGGTCTTCAGCTTCTCGACCAGCGTCTTCACGTCCGGCACCTTCACACCGGCGGAGCGCCTGGGCGGCTCGGCGACTTTCAGCGTCTTCAGACGCGGCGTGACATCGACGCCGAGGTCTTCGGGCTTGA
>NZ_VZQP01000198.1:0-780 GCF_014397655.1 Paraburkholderia sp. UCT31 | reverse complement strand
AGTGCTCGACGCGAGGCACTTTGAGCGGCCCGTCAACTACGCTCTGCTGTCGATACGGCCGCCGGAGGGTGTCGTGGTCGACGTGAAGAAGCGCCCGTATCTGATCATCGATCCGCGCGCCGGGCACGGTCCCGGCATCGGGGGCTTCAAGGACGATTCGCAGGTCGGCGTTGCCCTGCGCGCCGGTCATCCCGTCTATTTCGTCGTGTTCTCCCAGGAGCCAGAGCCCGGCCAGACCCTGCTCGACGTGTGCGCGGCCGAGCAGCAGTTCGTACGGAAGGTGCGCGAACTGCATTCAGACAGCCCAAAGCCCGCGATCGTCGGAAATTGCCAGGGCGGCTGGGCCGCGATGATGCTTGCCAGTTCGTCGCCGGAAGACACCGGTCCCATCCTGGTCAACGGCGCGCCCATGTCTTACTGGAGCGGGGCGTGGAGCGAGAGTGAGGTGCCCAATCCAATGCGTTATGCCGGAGGCATTCTGGGCGGCACGTGGCTCTCGTCCCTGGCGGCCGATCTTGGCAACGGCAAGTTCGACGGCGCGCATCTCGTGAACAACTTCGAGTATTTGAACCCCGCCAACACGTTCTGGGACAAGTACTACAACGTATTCGCCAACATCGATACGGAACCGGCGCGCTTTATCGAGTTCGAGCGGTGGTGGGGCAGCTACTACCTGATGAACCGGGAAGAGATCGAGTGGATCACCCGTAACCTCTTCATCGGCAACAAGCTGTGGTCCGGCGAAGTGTCCGGCCCGTCGGGCAAATCCTTCGATCTGCG
>NZ_VZQP01000197.1:0-802 GCF_014397655.1 Paraburkholderia sp. UCT31 | reverse complement strand
GGCGGATTCAACCGGTGGATGCAATAGTTTGCTGGAATCGTTCGGCGGGCGTCTCGTAGTCCAGTGTCTTTCTTGGACGCTCGTTCAGTCGTCTTGCCACAGCGTTGAGTTTGGCCTGCGAATACACTGACAGATCGGTACCTTTCGGGAAGTACTGCCTCAATAGTCCATTCGTGTTCTCATTCGACCCACGCTGCCAGGGATGTTGCGGGTCGCAGAAGTAGACGGCAATGTCGGTGGCGACGGTGAAGCGCTTGTGCCCGGCCATCTCCGTCCCCCGATCCCAGGTGAGCGACTTGTAGAGTTCCTGCGGTAACTTGCTGGCATGTTTGATGAGCGCATTGATGACCGTTTCGCTGTCCTTGCTGGCTATCTTCACCAGCATGACATAGCGTGTCTGGCGCTCGACGAGCGTCGCAATCTGGCTGCTGCCGCTACCGCACAGCAGATCACCTTCCCAGTGGCCCGGTACCGCGCGGTCTTCAACGCTAGCCGGGCGTTCGCTGATCGATACGGTGTCACGAATCCTGCCGTGATCCTCCGTCTTTAGCGTGTGATGGCGCGAACGGCGCATGGCCCGGGTGCGCCGCAGGTGCTCCAGCAACTCCTTCTTCAGGGCCCCACGGGCCTGTATGAAGAGAGAACGATAGATTGTCTCGTGGGACACGTGGTAGTCCTCGTTGTCTGGGTACGCGCGTCTGAGCCATCCGGCGATCTGCTGCGGTGACCACTGCAGTTGTAGCTTGGCTGCCACGATGTGCGCCAACATCCGGTGCTCAACCAGTTTACAGGCTTTGGGTCG
>NZ_VZQP01000196.1:0-826 GCF_014397655.1 Paraburkholderia sp. UCT31 | reverse complement strand
GACTTCGCGTGATTTCAATGTCCGCAGCAGCGCGATTATCGGTCGCTCACTCTATCGCTTTGATCGACTCCTAAATGGCCGACTGTACTCGCTCACAGAGGCCGCCCCTAAGCCGCCGTTGAAGTTTCAACGGCAGTTCTTCGGAACGTTCATTGAACTGGTGCTATCGGCCATGAACGGTCACGGGCTGGCGGGTTGGCCCGGACGATCAATCATCGGCTCGACTCAGAATACGGCCATTCGGCCTGCAGTCGCATGCGTGACGGCGTTGGTGCATAGAGACGGGCATTGGGCAACGGTGGGACTCAGCCGAACGTGAACGCGTAAGCCAGCACGCCAGGCGCCAGGAAGGTGATCTCGAAGGTGCGTTCGCCGCTGCCGTTGGCCTGCCGCACGAGCTGGTAGAGGCGCTGCCCGGTGACCGTGCCGTTGCCATACGCATCGATGTCCGCGCCGCGGTCGGCGCCCGGCGCCTCGTTGTCGATCAGCACGCGAAAGCGCACGGGCTGGCCGTCGCGGCCGGGCCCCAGCACCAGATGCAGGTCACGGCCACGGAAGCGATAAACAATGCGTCCGTTAGGGCTGTCAAGCCGGGCACTTTCGTCGCTAACCAACCAGCGCCCGTCGAGCCCCCACTGGTTGGCCGTCAGGGTCGAGGGCGCGTGATACGTGGCAGTCTCGTCCTGCGCCACCGGGCCACCGGCGAAGTTCTGCGCGCGTGCGTAGCCGACGTAGGTTTCCGGCGAGCGACTGGCATCGCCTGAGCCGGCGGCGGCCTGTGCGCCCTGCGCGTTCGGTTGCACGTAGCCACCCGGCAGGTCCTTCT
>NZ_VZQP01000195.1:0-827 GCF_014397655.1 Paraburkholderia sp. UCT31 | reverse complement strand
CCGGGTGGGCAGCTATCCTCAATTGCGCGCAGTCACGCTCACCGCCATTGCAACGCGTCTGGTGCGCGATGCCAGCTTCGGTCCTTACGACACCAATGAGATGATCTGGGCGCGTGAGCTTATCCCGCGCGTGCCAGACAGCTCCATTACCGTGTTCGACAAAGGGTTCCTGTCGGCCCAGTTGCTATGCAACCTGGTCTCGGGTGGCCAGAACCGGCATTTCATCATCCCGGCCAAGTCCAATACGCGTTGGGAGGTGCTGAGCGGGCACGATGGTGATCAGATCGTGCGCATGCGCGTGTCACCCCAGGCACGAGCGCAATGTTCGCAACTGCCCGAATTCTGGCAAGCCCGTGCGGTGCTTGCCGTCGATGCCCGCGGCCGGCAGCGCATATTGCTCACGTCGCTGACCGATCGAAGGCGATTCAAGGCAATTGATATTGTGGCGTGCCATGAGCGTCGCTGGCAGATCGAGACCAGCTACCACGAGTTGAAGCAATCGATGCTGGGCATGCAGCTGACGCTTCGCAGCCACACCGTGCAAGGCGTCTACCAGGAACTCTGGGGAGCCCTGATCGCCTACAACCTGATCCGTCTGGAAATAGCCAAAGCGGCTCTTGATGCCGGGCACGCGCCCAACGATCTGAGCTTCATCCGGGCCTTTCATATCATCTAGTATGAAATGACATGGGCAGCCGTGACGCGCTCGTACGGCAAACTTCCCATGCTGCTGACTCGCTTGCGCGAGCGGCTCAAGCAGCTTCTCAACGAAAAACGGCCCGGGCGCACTTGCGCTCGGGCCGTCAAATCCAGACCTTTCCGTTATA
>NZ_VZQP01000194.1:0-837 GCF_014397655.1 Paraburkholderia sp. UCT31 | reverse complement strand
GACGGGGAGCTCCTCGGCGCGGCGTTGCGGCAGCGGTTCCGGGCTACGCCCTCCACCGCTGCCGCAACGCCAGTACTCTCATCCTGATTGACGCGCTGCTCTCATCTTGTTTGACGCGCGGCAGTCGTTGCTCACGCCCAGTCGACTCAATGACGGCATGACACCCAGAGCCGGCAGAGTGGCGAGCATCGTGGCGCCCTTCTTGGGCCGCCGTTATCCGAATGCAGAATCACCTAGCCCGGTTTGATCGCTTCACGCGCACATAGATCCTTCAGGAGCTCGCTGGCCTGGGCGCTGCTCTCTTCGGCGTAGACCTGCCAGCCGACGACCATCCTGCTGAACACGTCCATGAACAGATAGAGATAGAAATACTGCCCGCGAACTGTCGTCGGCAGGTAAGTAATATCCCAGCTAAACAACCGATTGGGCCCGTCGGCACATACTGCGCGAGGCTTGCATTACGTTGACCGACATGGGTTATTCCATTTCTAATTCATTAATGCAATAATAAGCACACCTTCCTCGAGTAGAAGGATGTGCGATGGCTCGTCAAGCAAGCGGCGGTGAAGTGCTCGAACGAGCGAAGCGGCTTGTCGTCGAGGCCAAGACGATGGATGAGTTGCGGCAGGCACAAGCGGTACTGCTGCCACTGGAATTCGGACTGACCCTCGCGCAGACGGCGCAAGCGATTGGTGTGTCGGTGGGCTGGGCCTGTCAGTTGCGCCGACGCTTCGTCCTGGCTGGCGGGATGCCTGATGCCGACCGCGCCAGGCCGGGTGGTCGCCGCCGGGAGAATATGACGAGGGAAGAAGAGGTGGCCTTTCTTGCGCCCTTCTT
>NZ_VZQP01000193.1:0-843 GCF_014397655.1 Paraburkholderia sp. UCT31 | reverse complement strand
CCCTCCCACCCCTGAGCGAAGCCGGAGCGAACTGGCGGCCCTGAGGAAAGCGGGCTACGACCCATCACCATGGTTCGATCCACACTACCCGGAGGATCCGCAGGCGGCGCAGCGTTAGGTCGATCGTTGGTATCAGGCGGAATGCCAGCAGGCGGAACCCGACTAAGGCGCCGGCGTCGTCCGCGATACACCTGCGCTGACGATGATCGCAATGCGATAGTTCCATTGGGCCGATCGCGCCTTGCGAGCCGAGAAATGGAACTGTGCAAAGGTCGCCCATCGACCCGATTGTGCGACTGCAGTCGATACCCACGAAACAGCGTACTGCCGGCTTTTCTCGCCTTTATCGCGGCGACGTCCTGGCAATTCGTCGCCGCGTTCGCCGGTTGCAACCGACTGAGGGGCCCGATATGGCAATGCCAGGAAGCGAATTACCCGGCGGCCGCCAAGCTCCGGTGATAGGTAGCGCCCAGCGGTGCGTTGCTATCCGAGCCTTCCAGAACAAATCGAGCGGCATTGTTTTAGGGGCAGTCCGCCAGGCCTTGTCGCGCCTGGAGGCCGCTACCCCGGTAAACGGCATCAAAATCACGGGGACCCCGAGTCGCAATGCGCGCCTGCTGCCTGCGGATGATCGAACGCGCCGCGCGGGCCAGCGCGAGATCGAGTGCGCCGCGCCAGTCTCTTGCGATCGACGTCACGACGACAGGCGTCGCATCGGGCGTCTGCACCTGCACCTGGCAGCGTTTGTCGAGTCCGCCGCGCGGGCCGTTGATGTCCGACATGCTGACGGTCGCCTTCGAAATCAGCCAGTCCATGCGGCGAAACACGAACCGGATGCGTTGG
>NZ_VZQP01000192.1:0-853 GCF_014397655.1 Paraburkholderia sp. UCT31 | reverse complement strand
CCGCCTCCTTCACCCCTTCGACCCCCGCGATTTCGAGCGCCACGCGCATCGGCACGCCCGCGCGCGCGAACTCGCGCTCGACCGTCTGCCGCACGCCCGAGCCTTCCTCGCGCAGCACCAGCGGATACGCGCCGAACGCGGCCAGCTCGATGCGCCCGCCATTGTCCGCCTGCGCGAGCGGATGCGAGCGCGGCATGATCGCGACGATCTCGTCCTCGCGCCACGCATGGACGACCGTGTCCGGCGGCAGATCTGCGCCGGCGGGACCCTCGATCATCGCGATGTCGACCGAGCCGAGCGCACCGACGATCTCGGCCGTGTTGCCGTTGGCGGTATGCACGCTCACGTGCGGATAACGGCGATGGAATTCGGCGATCAGGTACGGCAGCAGGTAGCTCGCCGGCGTCGTGCTCGCGCCGATCCGCAAGGTGCCCTGTTCGAGACCGCGCAGCGCGTCGCGATAGGCATGCGCCTGCCGCCAGGTGTCGCGCAGCCGCGCCGCATAGGCGGCGAGCTGCTCGCCGGCTGGCGTCAGCCGCACCCCGCGGCCATCGCGCTGATACAGCGGCTCGCCGAACTCGTCCTGCAATTGCCTCAGCTGGCCGGACACCGCCGGCTGCGACAGATGCAGCGCCACCGCCGCCCGGCTGATGTTGCGATGCTCAGCGACGGCGGCGAACGTTATAAGTTGATCCGGGGTCATCTCGATTAAATATCCGTTGAACCGATACTTCACATTCTAAATCACGATTTTTCATATCGATATATCTAATTTAGGATTAGCCCCATTGCTGCTTATGCAGTCCCATGCAAGTCCGTTACGAAGCCGCCGATCATGTCCACACCCACCGCC
>NZ_VZQP01000191.1:0-854 GCF_014397655.1 Paraburkholderia sp. UCT31 | reverse complement strand
TCCGCTTACACGCCGGCACCCGTCTCATCGAAGAATGAGGTTTTGTCCGTCCCGTTCGCTTTGGCGCGATACATCGCGCTATCGGCCTGGCGCATCAGGGCGTGTACATCAAGACGTCCGTCCGCGCTATTGGTACCGAGCATGCGCACGCCAATGCTGGCCGATACGGCGACCGGATGACCGCCGATCTCTCGAAGCCCATGAAGGATGTCGTGAATACCGTCGGCAATCGCGCGCGCGCCGGCGTCGCCATGCACGTGGCGGGCGAGCACCGCGAACTCGTCGCCTCCCAGGCGGGCAACCGTATCGCCGCGGCGAATGCGTGTCTGCAGACCGTTGGCGAAGCACTGCAACAGTTCATCACCCACCGCATGCCCATAAGCGTCATTGACGTATTTGAAGCCGTCGAGATCGATGAACAGCAAGACAGACTGTCCTTTATCGGCGTCTCGCGCCGCAGTCGCTTTAGCGATCGCCTGCTCGAGGCGAGTGCGGTTGCTGAGTCCTGTCAGAGGGTCCGTCGCAGCCTGCCGTTCGAGCCGATGCACGAGGGCCATCAAGTACACGGAAGTCGCCGCGATGCTGAGCATGATGCCCAATCCCACCGCGAGGTTTTCTCTCCACCACGGCTCGACGTGCATCAAAATCGCGACGCCTGCAAGCGCAACTGCACATGAAAGTAGCAACGGCCGCTTGCCGTGGCGGCAACCGGCACCCACAAGAAACCAGAACACGACCCAGAGCAAGGGCAGCGCCACGCGCCCGCCGAGCGCCAAGGCAGTCATGACAAGCGCCTGGTCTGCAATGGTGGTGACCGTCAATCGAAGGCGCGGCCGACCTGTCGCGGCGGTCGC
>NZ_VZQP01000190.1:0-898 GCF_014397655.1 Paraburkholderia sp. UCT31 | reverse complement strand
GCCGGTTCGTTTCCCTGCTGCATCCAAGGAGGAAACGATCATGAGTGATCTCTACTTCGGGACCGACCTTTTCAGCGAGTTCGACCGTCTGCAACGGCAGATGGCGAGTCTCTTCGGCGGTTTCCCGTCCAGCATCCGCTCGGGGCGCCTGGGCGCCTTCCCGCAGGTCAACATCGGTTCGACCGACGACTCTATCGAGATCGTCGCGTTCGCGCCCGGTATCGATCCGGCGCATCTCGACGTATCCATCGACAAAGGGCTGCTGACCATCAGCGGCGAGCGCCAGACGGGACAGCCGGAAGCGGCCGGCGACGACGTGCGTACTTATGCGCAGGAGCGGTTCGTCGGCACCTTCCGGCGCGTCATTGAACTGCCGCAGCATGCGGACCCCGGCAAGGTCACGGCGCAGTACACCAATGGTTGCCTGACCGTGAGCATCGGCAAGCGGGAGACGTCGAAGCCGCGGGCCATCACTGTTCAATGAAACCGGTCGCAGAACTGAGGAGGACATCATGAACGACACGACAGAACTTGCCAGGAAAGACGAAACGGCGGTGGCCCGTCGCGAAGACGAGCAGTCGCAACGCCCGATCACGCTAACGCCGCCCGTAGACATCTTCGAGGACAGCCAGGGCATCACCCTGTGGGCCGATCTGCCCGGCGTTACAAAGGACCGCCTTGATGTGAAGGTACACGATGGCAACCTGTACATCGAGGCCGAGGCGGTGGTGCCCACGCCGGCGGGGCTGCGCCTGCAACATGCGGAGATCCGCCAGCCGCATTTCGCGCGGGCGTTCGCTCTCGGGGCTGACTTCGACGCAACGAAAATCGATGCGAACCTGAAGGACGGCGTGCTGAAACTGACGATACCGCGCCGCGACGAAGCCCGGCCGCGCCG
>NZ_VZQP01000189.1:0-920 GCF_014397655.1 Paraburkholderia sp. UCT31 | reverse complement strand
TATCTGCTGGTCCACGGCAAGCTGCCGACCCAGGCCGAACTGACCGCGTACAAGACCAGGCTGAAGTCGATGCGCGGCCTGCCGGCCAACGTAAAAGCCGCACTCGAATGGATTCCGGCCGCCGCGCATCCGATGGACGTGATGCGCACCGGCGTGTCGGTGCTCGGCACCGTGCTGCCCGAGAAAGACGATCACAACCTGCCCGGCGCGC
Organism: Paraburkholderia sp. UCT31; assembly: GCF_014397655.1. NCBI lineage: Bacteria > Pseudomonadati > Pseudomonadota > Betaproteobacteria > Burkholderiales > Burkholderiaceae > Paraburkholderia > Paraburkholderia sp. UCT31. Next base: position 709 of record NZ_VZQP01000189.1, on the reverse strand, counting down.
GCGATATCGCCGACAAACTGATGGCCTCGCTCGGCTCGATGCTGCTGTACTGGTACCACTACTCGCACAACGGCAAGCGCATCGAGGTCGAAACCGACGACGATTCGATCGGCGGTCATTTCCTGCATCTGCTGCATGGCGTCGAGCCGTCGAAGGCGTGGGTGGATGCGATGCACGTGTCGCTGAACCTGTACGCGGAGCACGAGTTCAACGCGTCGACGTTCACCGGCCGCGTGATCGCGGGCACGGGCTCGGACATGTACTCGGCGGTCACCGGCGCGATCGGCGCGCTGCGCGGCCCGAAACACGGCGGCGCCAATGAAGCCGCGTTCGAAATCCAGTCGCGCTACCAGACGCCTGACGAAGCCGAAGCCGACATCCGCCGCCGCGTCGAGAACAAGGAAGTCGTGATCGGCTTTGGCCATCCGGTCTACACGATCTCGGACCCGCGCAACAAGATCATCAAGGAAGTCGCGAAGAAGCTGTCGAAGGAAGCGGGCAACACGAAACTGTTCTCGATCGCCGAACGGCTCGAATCGGTGATGTGGGACGCGAAGAAGATGTTCCCGAACCTCGACTGGTTCAGCGCGGTGTCGTATCACATGATGGGCGTGCCGACCGCGATGTTCACGCCGCTGTTCGTGATCTCGCGTACGGCAGGATGGAGCGCGCACATCATCGAGCAGCGCGTCGACAACAAGATCATCCG
>NZ_VZQP01000188.1:0-922 GCF_014397655.1 Paraburkholderia sp. UCT31 | reverse complement strand
CGAGGATCGGCGGCGGCGGACGTGCCGGCCCCATGCTCGCCGAGGCGGTCCGGGTCGTACATTGCGAAAAGATTCGCGTAGATGGAGAAGAACAGTGCTTCGATGCTGGCGTCTCTTACCGCCCGGAGCTGATCGAGCGAGGCGCTGATCAGTTCCGAGCCGCGCTGCTCCACCTTGCGCCAGGGTTCGAGGTCGCTCGAGGGCTGCCGGCTGGCTCTGACAGCATCGGCCATCGGACGCAGCGCGGCCACCCATGGATTCAGGTCCGAGAATGCCCAGCGCTGGAGACGCAACGGATGAAAGTCGCGCAGCAACCGTGCGGTCGTCTCGTTCGACGCATGCTGCACAAAGGGCTGAACGAACAGCTCGTAGGCTCGCTGGTTGAACTCCGACACCGCCGCCACGGCCTTGAACGGCTTTTCGTCCTCGCGCCGCAACTCGTTGAAATGCTCGACGGCTTCTTCCAGCCGGTGTTCGGTGAGCGAGACCTCGTATTCCGTTTTGCCGTCTGCGCCCTTTGCCTCCTTGATCGACATGCCGTAGAGGCCCGGCGCGAGCGTCTCGATTGTCTCCAGCACGTTGAAGATCTGCGTGTATTCCTTCTTCGCCACCTTGCCGGAAACAAAGATGCCGAGGTGGCCAGCGTCCTCGTGCATCAGGGCGACGATGACCTGGCCGCGCGCCTTGATCTCCTCGGTGCTGCTGTACATGTCAGCGACCCAGTTGAACGCCTGTTGCGGCGGCGTGATGTTGTCGCCCATCGATGCGAAAAGGATGATGGGCGAGCGGATGGCACGCAGATCGAAGGATTTGCCCGACGGGCCGGACACTTCGCCGGACCACAGCTTGTTGCCGATGAAGAGGTTACGGGTGATCCACTCGATCTCTTCCCGGTTCATCAGGTAGTAGCTGCCCCACCACC
>NZ_VZQP01000187.1:0-969 GCF_014397655.1 Paraburkholderia sp. UCT31 | reverse complement strand
GATGGTTATGTCGCTACCACTAACATTGGTTCTTCGTAGTTTTCAGTGCCTTCATGAATCAGCCAGTGCAACAGGCTTGTATGTGGCTTCGGTGCTCAGCAGCACCTGAATGATGCGTGCATTCTTGTTGGCCAGCGCAACGCAGGCTCGGTTATAGCCTCGACGCGCAATCAATTCCTGCAGCCAGCGGCTGCGGGCGTCGAGTTTACCGGACACGCGTATCAGAACAGATCTGGCTCCGTGAATTAACAGCGTCCGTAGATACTTGTCTCCTCTTTTACTGATGCCGTAGAGTTGCGATTTCCCACCGGACGAGTGCTGCCTCGGCACCAAGCCAAGCCACGCCGCAAGATGACGGCCATTCCTGAAGCCGTCAGCTCGACCGACAGCGGCGACGATGGCCGTCGCTGTAATTGGGCCGATTCCTGGCACGGCGGCGATCTTCTGGCACAGAGCCGAGCGATTCATGAACGAGCGAATCCAGCCTTCCGCTACAGTTATTTCCTCTTCCAGCGCACGTAGGTGCTGAACAAGCGTCATGATCAGGGACTGGCAGAAGCTGGTGAGCTCCCCCTCACTCTGTAAGAGAATCTCGGGTATCGCTCGTCTGAAGGCTGCTGGAGACTGGGCTATCGCGATGCCGCGCTCGCCCAGAAGACCTCTTGCCTGATTGATAATCGCGGTTCGCTGCTGGACCAGAAGTTCGCGCACGCGATGCGCTGCCTGCATGTCCTGTTGTTCAACCGACTTCACGGCAACAAAGTTCATGGACGGCCGGGATGCGGCCTCGACGATAGCTTCAGCGTCGTTGCGATCATTCTTGTTCGTTTTAACGAAGGGCGAAACGTAGTGGGGGCTGATGAGGCGCACCTCGATACCTGCCTCCTGGAAACGCCGCGCCCAGTGGTGGGCAGAGCCACAAGCTTCCATCGCGATCATCTGAGGACGCAAGGCCCGCACGGTTTCAAT
>NZ_VZQP01000186.1:0-1005 GCF_014397655.1 Paraburkholderia sp. UCT31 | reverse complement strand
CTATCTGAAAGACGTGCTGACCCGGCTACCCACTCATCGCGCCGACAACATCGCCCAGTTGCTGCCGCATCGCTGGGCACCGTCTACCGCCTGATCGAGCTCTACGGTGCCTTCACCGGGTGCTTACCACTGTGCTGGCGCTCCTTGATTTGCACGTCGGTAATGGCGGTGTAGTACACGTCTTTAACTGCAGCGTTGGCGACCAGTTCGATCAGGCCGCCCGCGAGGGCCGCGCCAGCGATCGGCGCGGCATGCGTGCTACCAAACGATGCCGCGGCGGCCGCGCCAAGAAAGGCACCGCCAAGAGGGGCGCCATATCCGCCGAATGCTTCCTGGGCCGCCGACGGAGCGACCTTGCCTACCTGCAGGATGTTTGCCTGAAGAATATAGTGCGCATGGTCGGGGTCTCCGACGATGCGGTATCCTGCGTGTATAGAGGAGCGGGTGAGGGTTCGCGACGAGACCAGAAGGCACCAGCGGCGGACAGTTTGTTGTTGATGCTCTCTCGCTCGACGATAGTCCATCCCTGAGGCGAAATCGGGTCCTTCGTCAACGCGGTTTCAGCTCTGTGCAGGGCGTCCAATTCGATGTGGTCCATAAATTGAATGGGTCTACTACGGGAGTCACGCAAGGACAGTACTTCGCCGTCGTGTTGTGCCAACAAAAAGCCATGCTGGATCATTTCGGCAGTACGGAGGGTCAACGCGATCACGCCGAAGTTCCACAGAACGTTTGTCGCCATCGCCCGAAGCTCCGCCGACGTCCTAATTAGACGGTGTTAGGAACTTCCGGTCAAAACCTGGTACCCTGGAGGGATGACAAGAGAGAAACGTAAAGCGTACCCGACAGACGTGTCAGACGAAGAATGGAGCTTCGTAGCAGCGTATCTGACGTTGATGGATGAGAGTGCACCACAGCGTAAATACGAGTTGCGCGAGATGTTCAATGCGTTGCGCTGGATGGCTCGCGCTGGGGCTGCGTGGCGAATGCTGCCGACCAACTTTC
>NZ_VZQP01000185.1:0-1022 GCF_014397655.1 Paraburkholderia sp. UCT31 | reverse complement strand
ATCGATGACCTGACCATCGGCAGCCGCTACACGGTGCGCGGCTTCGACGGCGAAACGATGCTCGCGGCCGAACGCGGTTTCTTCTGGCGCAACGAGTTGCAGCTACCGGTTGGATCGACGGGGCAGTCACTTTACGCAGGCATCGACTACGGGCACGTGTTCGGACCGAACGCCGCATATCTCGCCGGTACACAGCTGGCAGGTGCGGTGCTCGGTGTGCGCGGTAGTGCATCAGCAAAGGCTGGCGCGCTCGCCTATGACCTGTTCGCCGGGACGCCGATCTACAAGCCGTCAGATTTTCCCACTGCGCGCGTGACGCTCGGTTTCCAGTTGACCGCTCAATTCTGAAATTCACCCTGCCGACGCTATCCGGGTTTTCGGCGTTTCAACAAAGAGGAAAACAAAATGAAGTTATCGAAAACGAATGGGCTTGGAGCCGTTGCTGTTGCCGTTGTGGTGGCGCTGGGCGGATGTGCAACCGAATCGTCGCGCTCGCTGCCGGTGCCCCCCGTCGCCAGTGCGCAGAAGCCAGCAGTGGGCCAACCCATCGGCATTTCAGTCGGCAAGTTCGACAACCGGTCGAGCTATATGCGCGGCATCTTCTCGGATGGCGTTGACCGTCTCGGTGGTCAGTCCAAAACCATCCTGATCACGGCGCTCCAGCAGACTGGGCGCTTCAATGTGCTCGATCGCGACAACCTCGACGAAATCCGCCAGGAAGCAGGCTTCCTCAAAAAAGCACAATCGATCAAGGGGGCGCGCTTCGACATCACCGGGGACGTAACGGAGTTCGGTCGCAAGGAGGTTGGCGACCGGCAGCTATTTGGCATCCTCGGTCGTGGCAAGAGTCAGGTGGCCTACGCAAAGGTCAGCCTGAACGTCGTCGACACGACGACATCGGAAGTCGTAGCGTCGAGCCAGGGGGCGGGCGAGTTCAGCCTTTCGAACCGTGAAGTCATCGGCTTTGGGGGCACCGCCGGCTACGACTCGACACTGAACGGCAAGGTGCTCGATCTGGCGAT
>NZ_VZQP01000184.1:0-1051 GCF_014397655.1 Paraburkholderia sp. UCT31 | reverse complement strand
CGTTTCGAGTTGCGCATCGATGCGGATACCGATATGCGCCGCGAGCGTTTGCAGTTGCTCCAGCAAAGCACTCGCGACATTCAGCGCCAGCGGTTGCGGCACGCGGATCAACAGATCGAGGTCGCTCCTTTCGTTGACAGTCGGCACGTGCGTCGCCAATTCAAAGCCGGTGCTGCCAATAGGTCCCCAAGCGAATCCACCAAGCGGACCGCCCGAATCACGTTGCAACGAAAGTGCTCACGTTGACCGTGCCGAAATCGGAGCCGGCGCGATCCACGAGTCGCACGATCGACATCGGCCAGGCCAAACAGGCAAGAAGTGCCCCGGTCGCGGGGAACATCGGGCGAGTCGGGCCGTTAGCTCAGCTGGTAGAGCAGCGGACTTTTAATCCGTTGGTCACTGGTTCGAATCCAGTACGGCCTACCCAGTCGGCACGATCGAGTCGGACCTTGCAGGCGCGATATCACTGGATGCCCAGTGCCCGGTCAAGCGGGGCAGGATGAGCGCATTGCCCCCGAGTCCGACGTGCGGAAGGTTCTGCTCAGCGTGTAGAGCCTCGGCTATTGTTAAACGAATAGTATTGAGCCACCAGATCGAGGAAGGCGCGTGTCACAAACCCAGCGCTGTAACTGGCCTTTACAACGATGAGACCGGCAGGCGAGTTGTTCCGCGAAACGCCGAGGAGGCTCAGCGCAGTATTCAACCGCTGCCGCGTCCTCCACCGGCCAGTACCTCGTAGCTATCCATATGCGCATCGACCGGCGATAGCGTTTGGGAAAGTCACGCGACAACCACTGAGCGATATCCGCGCTCTATCTAGCCCCCGCGACCAGCGATGCGGCGAGCCCAGAAGGCGTCTCGACCCCAAATTTTTATGTTGCGGCGCATCTAAAACCATCCTATAACCATCCATATGGATGGTGTAAGGATGGTGCGATGAAGAAACCCGCGGTATTGGACACCCCCCGCTCGAAAGGCGGCGACTCGGAAAAAATCACGATCAACCTCGGACCCGTCGACCTCGGGCAGATCGACCTGCTGGTTGAAGAAG
>NZ_VZQP01000183.1:0-1091 GCF_014397655.1 Paraburkholderia sp. UCT31 | reverse complement strand
AAAGGGCGCAGACGGCAAAACGGAATACGAGGTCTCGCTCACCGAACACCGGCTGGAAGAAGCCGTCGAGCATTTCAACGAGTTGCGGCGCGAGGACGAAAAGCCGTTCAAGGCCGTGGCGGTGGTGTCGGAGTTCAACCAGCGAGCCTACGAGCTGTTCGTTCAACCCTTTGTGCAGCATGCGTCGAGCGAGATGACCGCGCGGTTGCTGCGCGATTTTCATCCGTTGCGTCTCCAGCGCTGGGCATTCTCGGACCTGAATCCGTGGGTGGCCGCGCTGCGTCCGATGGCCGATGCTGTCAGAGCCAGCCGGCAGCCCTCGAGCGACCTCGAACCCTGGCGCAAGGTGGAGCAGCGCGGCTCAGAACTGATCAGCGCCTCGCTCGATCAGTTCCGGGCGGTAAGAGACGCCAGCATCGAAGCACTGTTCTTCTCCATCTACGCGAATCTTTTCGCAATGTACGACCCGGACCGCCTCGGCGAGCATGGGGCCGGCACGTCCGCCGCCGCCGATCCTCGCAGCCTGCCGTTCGTCCAGGCGGCGCTCGCCTCGCTGAGGCAGGGCGGCTACAACGAGGCGGTCGCGCGCACCGCGTTCCTGCTCGCGCCAAAGGGCGAGCCGCTGCCGCTATCGCGCATCGAGACAGTCAAGCAACTGGTCGATGAATATGCCGACGACCTGCCGCATTTGCCTCCTGCCGACTGGCGGCGCATTCGCGGGGAGCAGGAACTCATCGCGACTTTTGAGCCGCAACAGGCTATCCAGACGTTGCCCGATCTGCTCGCCAGCCCGGAAGACCGAAACCGGCTCCTGACCTTGCTCGACAAGCTGCTGGCCGACCGGCGGGTGCTGCGCATCCCGCCGACACCCGCGCAGGAAGAGGCGCTGCGCGCCATCCGGTCAGTGCTCGGCGCGACCACCGCGCTCGAGTCGCAGCCCCAAAAGGCCCGCGCACCGCGGGTTCGGGCCACGGCATCGTGAGTGCCGCCAACCCGTCAGTGAGGGAACCCGCCATGGAATCCAGACACGTCAAGTACCACGAGCTCATTGCGCAATGCCGTAATCTTGCGCCCATGCTTCTGGCCGTCGT
>NZ_VZQP01000182.1:0-1170 GCF_014397655.1 Paraburkholderia sp. UCT31 | reverse complement strand
GCGCTTGCACTCGACGTTGGGCTACGTCAGCCCGATGCAATTCGAGCAGGACTGGCACGCCGCCCAGAACCAACGAGTGGCATAATCTCCGCTCAGTTAAGGGATCCGAAATTCGCGGGCAACGTCACTAGACTCCGGATTTGCCGTAATTAAAGGACATACGTATCGAGTCGGCCAAGTGGGAAGCTTCGTCCGCATTCCGCAAGGCTACCAAGATCTTTACGGTGTCGTATGCGAGGTCGGAGCCAACGCTGCGCCGCAGAATGGCGATGGCGACAACGCAAACTCGGGCAGGTGGATGCGGGTCGAACTAGCAGGCGAAGCAATAGGCGGCGTTTTTGAACGTGGCCTTAGTCAACATCCAAACATCAACGACGCAGTTCATATCGTCACTGAGACCGATCTCCGTCGCATTTACGGCCCCGGTGGCAATGATCAAGTGAAAGTTGGTGCGCTCTCCAGCGCGGAGAATATCGCCGTCCGGCTTTCACTCGATTTATTAGTCACGAGGCACTCAGCGATTCTAGGATCCACAGGATCAGGAAAGTCCACCACTGTGGCTAGCCTCTTGCGGTCGATCGTGCAGCCAGAGGCACCAGCGGGCGGTTCGCCGAATGCACGTGTCCTCTTGCTGGATCTTCATGGCGAATACACTTCCGCCCTTGCCGACATTGCTCGCGTTTTTAGCGCGACGCCCGAGCCCGGACAAGAATCGCTTTTTGTTCCCTATTGGGCCCTTGAGGCAGGTGAACTGCTGGACTTCATTGCGGGCGACCTTAACGAGAATCAAGAGATCGCGTTTGCCGACAAAATTCACGAATTGAAGTCTGCACGCGTGCAACAAAGTGCGCTACCAGGGCTAGATCCGCAATCCCTCACCGTCGATAGCCCCGTGCCGTTTAGCCTGAAGAAACTTTGGTATGACCTGATTGACTTCGAAACGACGACGTTCACGGGCAAGGATCGCGACCAGCCCGCGATTGAGGAGAACGGTAACGCGAACACACTCACTCCACCGCGGTACACGCCTCATGCGATGGGCACTGTGGCGCGACAATCTGGATGAGAGACGCGCGACAATCAGCTTGAGAATGTCGCGGCAGAAATATGATGCCGATGTTGATTGACGCTGGCAAGCGTTTATTGATTGACGCGCGGTTTTGATTGACG
>NZ_VZQP01000181.1:0-1206 GCF_014397655.1 Paraburkholderia sp. UCT31 | reverse complement strand
GGACCTCGGCCATAACGGTTAGCGGTATCGTCTACGCCGCCTACGGTGGCGCCGGCACTACCTCCAACGCTGGCGGTAGTGGGGGCGGCCACAGCTCTAATATGGCTGGCGGACTCGGCGGAGCGGGCGGCTCCTTTTTCGGGACTGGCGGCCCGTATGGCTCGGGAGGAGGAGGGGCGGCCGGCTACACGGGCAATGGCGGACACGGGGCCTCGGCAACAGGGAGCGGGACAGCTACGGCAGCATCGTCCGGGGCAGGCGGAGCTGGAGGCGGAGGCGGCGCGGGTTATTCGGCCAACAACGTTAGTGGCGCATACGGAGGTGGCGGTGGCGGCGTCGGCCTTTATGGCCTTGGCACTAGCGGTGCAGGTGGCTCCAATGTGAACGCGAATGTTTTAAATGGCGGAATTGGCAGCCCCGGTGGAGGAGGCTCGAGCGGAAACTCGGGTTCGGCAGGTTCAGGCGGCGCCTATGGCGGAGGTGCGGGTGGCCAGGACGGTGGCTTGTCGGCTCAGGGCGCCGTGCGAATCATATGGGGCACTGGGCGGTCTTTTCCTAGCCTCGCGAACTGACCTCTCAAAAGAAGATGCCCCGCACGTCCATGACTTGCGGGGCATCCGAATGATTTACGGCGACTTCACCAGCCCTCCGATGATGGGCTGCGCAGCTCACAGCGTTCTGAGATTCTTCGCGGTTACCCGCCATCGCCGCGAAAGCTTCGGCATCGCTCATGGCTCGAAAGCGCAGCGCCCACAACGAGGACGGCCGGACCGCCGGCTTAACGTCAAACGGCCAGACGTGCTCGTACACCGCGTGCTCGCCCGCACCTTCTGTCTGTGGCGCAAGCGTAAAGAAGCGATAGATGCCGCCGTCTTCGTGCTGGTAGTAAGTCGGTTTCGAGAAGGCTGATTCCATGATGTACTGTTCGTGTCCCGTGGTCGATTTTAAGGCGGGCTACGCGGTGTGTAGTGCCGCCACACGCTTGACGGGCCGGCGCAGCGGATAGACTTGCGGGTTCAGCGCGGCAGGCGATGATTCTCGCGGGTCCTTTTGTCCAACGATGCGCTCATGCCTTAGGAAGCGTTGTCTGGAAACGATTTGCCTGTGCCCCAGATGATTCGGACGGCACCTTGCGAGCCTATGTTGTTTCCAGCGTAACCGTTGCCGCCGCCGCCATAGTTGCTGACTGTCGAGCCGCCTGAGGAC
>NZ_VZQP01000180.1:0-1210 GCF_014397655.1 Paraburkholderia sp. UCT31 | reverse complement strand
TTCGCACACCGCAAAGCACACCCCGTCAGCCACGCTCCAACCGCCTGCGTACCGTCCCCACCAACCTGTCAAACGGCAATGTACTCGCAGCCAGCGCACTGACCTCAGAAAAATTCTCCCTCACGATATCTGTCAACACCTGCCCCGGCGGCGCCTCGACCAGCACCTGCGCGCCCATTTCCTGCATCACGGTGAGCGCATCGAACCAGCGCACGGTGTAACGCATATTGGTCGCAAGATCCTCGCGAATCGCATCGGCCGTATATAACGGGCGTCCACCGCGATTGCCGATATAAACACCGCGCGGTCTTTCAAAATGCAACGTGCGCGAGTACGCCAGCAGTTCGTCGCTCGCACGCGCGAGCAATTCGCAGTGCGAGGGCACGCTGACCGCGAGCCGCGTGGCCTTGCGCGCGCCGGCCGCGAGCGCGCGTTCGATGAACCCGTCGAGCGCATCGTCCGCGCCGGCCATCACGATCTGGCGCGGTGCATTGACGTTGCCGACATACACGCGTTGCCGTTGCTCCGCGGCCTGCTGTGCAACGAGCGTTTCCGCCTGCTGCTCGCTCAAGCCGGAGACGGCCGCGAGACCATAGCCCGCCGGATAAGCGGTTTCCATCAGCTCGGCGCGTCGCTGCACCATCTTCAGCGCGTCGCGGAACGCCACCGCGCCACAACTGACCGCCGCCGCATACGCGCCGATCGACAGTCCCGCGCTGATCTGCGCCGCCAATCCTTCATCGGCGAGCGCGCGCATGATCGCGACGCCCGCGACGGTCAAGCCCAGTTGCACCGCGACCGTCGAATCGAAAGCGTCGGATGAGTCGAGCGTCAGCACGTCGATGCCAAGTGTGTCGGAGGCTTCAGCGAGCGTGTCCTGTACCGCGCGATGCTGCGGCAGTCGATGCAGAAAGCCTTCGCTCTGCGCACCCTGGCCGGGGAACAGAAGCGCGAGCATCAGGCAATGCCATGGTGAGCAACCGCCGCCCACGGATCAGCGATCAAGCGGGGGCCGCCCGCATCGCGGGCAAGCACGCGCGCCTTGCCCGCGGCCCATTCCGCGAGCGCCACGCCACCCGCGGGCGTTTCGAGTTGCGCATCGATGCGGATACCGATATGCGCCGCGAGCGTTTGCAGTTGCTCCAGCAAAGCACTCGCGACATTCAGCGCCAGCGGTTGCGGCACGCGGATCAACAGATCGAGGTCGCTC
>NZ_VZQP01000179.1:0-1213 GCF_014397655.1 Paraburkholderia sp. UCT31 | reverse complement strand
GGAAACGCTGATTAATGGAGCTCGGCGGTCATCGCTCACGTAGCCGAAGACGTTATAGAAGGCAGCTCACAGAACGGACTCACGAGGATGAAGAGGCAGATCGGCTTCGCGGAAGCGGAAATTGCAGGCAAGAAGCGCGTGACGAGGCGCCAACGCTTCCTGGCGGAGATGGAGCAGATTGTGCCGTGGCAGCGTTTGCTGTCTGCAATCGAACCGCATTACCCGAAGGGCACGCGAGGCCGTCCGCCGATTGGCTTGGAGCGAATGCTGCGGATCTATTTCCTGCAACAGTGGTACGGGCTGTCGGACGAAGGGCTGGAAGACGCGCTGTATGACAGCATTGCGCTGCGCGCCTTCGCCGGCATCGATCTGGCAGTCGAGAACGTTCCGGATGCGACCACGCTGCTGAAATTCCGGCGCCTGTTGATCGAGCACGAACTGACACGGAAGCTGTTCGACGAGATCGGTATCTCGCTGTGTGAGCGTGGACTGATGATGAAGGAAGGCACGCTGGTTGATGCGACGATCATCGAAGCGCCACCGTCGACCAAGAACGCCGGGAAGAGCCGTGACCCGGAGATGCATCAAACGAAGAAGGGAAACGAATGGCACTTTGGGATGAAAGCCCACGTTGGCGTGGACGCCGATTCGGGCTTGGTCCACAGTGTGGTTGGCACGGCGGCCAACGTGTCGGATGTGTCGCAAGCCCATTTGCTGCTGCACGGCCATGAAGAGGAAGCGTTCGCCGACGCAGGCTACATTGGTGTAGACAAGCGTGATGAAATGAAAGGCAAGGCAGTAAATTGGCACGTCGCTGCCAAGCGCGGAAAGATCAAGGCGATGCAGGACGGGCCGCTGAAGGACCTGGTGACTGCGCTTGAGCGAACCAAGGCGCAAATCCGTTCGCGCGTTGAGCATCCGTTCCATATCGTCAAGAACCTGTTTCACCATCGCAAAACCCGATACAAGGGCTTGGCCAAGAACACGGCGCAACTGTTCAGCTTGTTCGCTCTGGCGAATCTGGTGACTGCGCGAAATCTGTTGCGATCGGTTCATGGGAGCAATCCGTCATGCGTATGAAAAATGAGAGAAGAGGGGCTCGTTTGCGAGCCAAATTCACCGAAATGAGCGTCGATTCGATTCGTTATCCAGAAAATTTGACGCGTCTTGATCTGCAAGCCGATCCGACAGTTCATTAATCAGCGTTTCCCTA
>NZ_VZQP01000178.1:0-1230 GCF_014397655.1 Paraburkholderia sp. UCT31 | reverse complement strand
GGCGCTCAGTCGCGGCGTGATCACCGCGTCGGCGGGCAATCATGCGCAGGGCGTGGCGTTATCGGCGGCACGCATGGGCGTGAAGGCGATCATCGTCGTGCCGGTGACGACGCCGCAGCTCAAGGTCGACGCGATCCGCACGCATGGCGGGCCGACCGTCGAGATCGTGCAGTTCGGTGAGTCGTATAGCGACGCCTATGGTCACGCGGTCAAGCTACAGGAAGAGCGCGGCCTGACTTTCGTGCATCCGTTCGACGATCCGTACGTGATCGCGGGCCAGGGCACCGTCGCGATGGAAATCCTCAGCCAGCACCAGGGGCCGATTCACGCGATCTTCGTGCCGATCGGCGGCGGCGGTCTCGCGGCCGGTGTCGCCGCATACGTGAAATCGGTGCGCCCCGAGATCAAGGTGATCGGCGTGCAGACCGATGATTCATGCGCGATGGCCGCGTCGTTGCAGGCGGGCGAGCGTGTGACGCTGAACGAAGTGGGCCTGTTCTCCGACGGCACCGCGGTGAAGCTCGTCGGCGAAGAGACCTTCCGTCTGTGCCGCGAATATCTCGACGAAGTGCTGCTCGTGAACACCGATGCGCTGTGCGCCGCGATCAAGGACGTGTTCCAGGACACGCGCAGCGTGCTCGAACCGGCGGGCTCGCTCGCGGTGGCCGGCGCCAAGCAGTATGCCGAACGGGAAGGCATCGAGAACCAGACGCTGATCGCGATCACGTCGGGCGCGAACATGAACTTCGACCGCATGCGCTTCGTCGCCGAACGCGCGGAAGTGGGCGAAGCGCGCGAAGCGGTCTTCGCGGTGACGATCCCCGAAGAGCGCGGCAGCTTCAGGCGCTTCTGCGAACTGCTCGGCACGCGCAGCGTCACCGAGTTCAACTACCGGATCGCCGACGCGAACTCGGCGCATATTTTCGTCGGCGTGCAGATCCGCAATCGCAGCGAATCGGCGCAGATCGCCGGCGCCTTCGAAGCGCACGGTTTTGCCACCGTCGACCTGACCTTCGACGAACTGTCGAAGCAGCACATCCGCTACATGGTCGGCGGTCGCTCGCCGCTCGCGCGCGACGAACGACTGTTTCGCTTCGAGTTTCCGGAACGTCCGGGCGCGCTGATGAAATTCCTGTCGTCGATGGCGCCGAACTGGAACATCAGCCTGTTCCACTACCGCAACCAGGGCGCGGACTACAGCTCGATTCTGGTCGGCATTCAGGTGCCCGG
>NZ_VZQP01000177.1:0-1233 GCF_014397655.1 Paraburkholderia sp. UCT31 | reverse complement strand
CGTTGGTTCTGGGCGGCGTGCCAGTCCTGCTCGAATTGCATCGGGCTGACGTAGCCCAACGTCGAGTGCAAGCGCGAATGATTGTAGAAGCTCAACCAGTCGATTACCTCGTCCATCGCTTCGCGACGCGTTGCAAAGCGCTGGCCAAGGATGCGTGCTCGCTTGAGCGATCCCCACAGGCTTTCGGTCGGCGCGTTGTCCCAACAATTTCCTCGACGGCTCATCGAGCTGCGCATGCCGTAGCCCTTAAGCAGGTCCTGGAAGTCATGACTGCAATACTGGCTACCCCTGTCGCTATGGATGATCAGGCCCGCTTCCGGCCGGCGGCGAAACCACGCCATACGCAGCGCGTCAGACACCAGCTCCGTGCGCATGTGTGGCTGCATCGACCAACCCACCACCTGACGGCTGAACAGGTCGAGGATGACCGTCAGGTACAGCCAGCCCTCGTCAGTCCAGAGGTACGTGATGTCCGTACTCCAGGCCTGATCGGGGCGAGCAGGCGAGAAATCGCGTTGCAGCAGGTTCGGCGCGACCGGCAGGTTGTGGTTGCTGTCGGTGGTGGCCTTGAAGCGGCGTTTGGTCTTCGCCTTGATGCCATGCAGCTTCATGAGCCGCTGGACACGATCCTTGCTGACGCGAATGCCCTGGGCAAGCAGCTTCTTCCACACCCGCGGCCAGCCGTACTCGCCTTTGGATTCAGCGTGCACGGCCTTGATGTGGACCAGCAGGGCGTCGTTGCTGATACGTCGGCGCGGACGCTCCGTATCGACGTCCCGGGCCTTGCGGGCATGGTAACCGCTGGGGCTGACACCCAGCACCTGGCAGGTCAGGGAAACCGGCCATTGTCGGCTGTGAAGTTCAATCCAGGCGTACTTCAATCCGACACCTTTGCGAAGTACGCCGTGGCTTTTTCCAATATGTCGCGCTCCATCTTCACGCGTGCCAACTCCGCGCGCAGCCGGGCAATCTCCATCTGTTCGGGAGAAACCTGCTTGCCTGCGCCGTTCAGCTTGCCAGCGGCATCGGCCTTAACCCAGTTGTGCAGCGTCTTCGGGCTAATGGCTAGTATCTTTGCCACCGCCGCCATGCTCTGGCCGCTGCGGACCATGCGCACGGCTTCTATCATGAATTCCTGCGTGTACCGTGCTCTCGGATTACCCATCTTTCCTTCCTCCTCGCGTGAGTTTTACACACTCAGCAAGGGATCCATTTTTTACGGGCAAGCTCAGA
>NZ_VZQP01000176.1:0-1277 GCF_014397655.1 Paraburkholderia sp. UCT31 | reverse complement strand
CTCGCGGGTTACTCACGTGCCGGGCTACGCCGCCTTCAGGAAACTCCTCCTCCAGTCGTTGGGGTGGGTAGGGGTTACTGCTCGTGTGTTGTGTCAGGCCGTCAGGCCCTCGCGCCGTGTGGCAAGCGACATCGATTGCCGACTGATGTCCCAAATGAACCCGGCGAGTTCACGGGCGATGGCGACCACCGCGATGTTCTTCTGCTTGCCGCGCGCGACGAGCTTCCGGTAGCGCCGACACAGGCGAAGCTGCGCGTCCCAGGCGCGGTCAACGATGGGCTTCGGGATGCCTTCGTGCCGGCGCTGGATCTCGGGGCTCACGCGGGCGGGGTACTGGTAGCTCCAGGCGGCTTCGACCAGCAGTTTTCGCGCGTAGCTGTTGCCGTTCTTCGTGATGCTGCCCTGACGGCGCTTGTCGCCCGACGAGTGTTCCGAAGGCGTCACGCCCAGCCAGGCCATCAGCTGACGCGGATGCGTGAAGCGTGACAGATCGCCCAGCTCGGCGAGCATGCCCACCGCCGTGGTGAACTGCACGCCGCGCATGGTCTGCAGGCCCAGCACGGCCGGATAAAAGCGCCAGTTGAGGACCGCCTCGCGCAGCGCGGCTTCGAGACGCTCGCATTGCGCGAGGCGGTCCTCAATGGTGCGCCGAAGCTCCTCGAACGCGAGTTGCTGCCATGGGCTGTCAAAGGCATACGTGCTCAGCCAGCGCCGGTGCGCCGGCCCCCAGTCGGCTCGGCCGGTGTAGCGCACGCCGTGCGAGAGCAGAAAGGCTTTCAGTCGTTGCCGGGCACGCTTCAGATCGTCCTTCGCGCTCACCCACGCGCGCGCCAGATCGCGGAACGCTTCGTCTTCCACGCTGGGCACGTACACCGCTGACAGGTCGCCGGCGCGCAGCGATCGCACGAGCTTGACCGCATCGCGTCGATCGGTCTTGACGCGCTCGCCGGGCTTCCTGGGAATCAACGACGGTGCGCACACCATGCACTCGAATCCCTTCTGCACGAGCTGACGGTAAAGCCCGTAGCCGCATGGACCCGCCTCGTAGACAACGCGGATGTGCCGCGCTTTCGACTGCAGGCGCTTGCACAGGCGATCGATATCCGTCTTCGTCGTACCAGTCTTGCCAGGCAGTTCGACTTCGCCTGCGCCGAGCGCATAGGCAACCGTGATCGAGTCCTTGTGAACGTCAAGACCCACGTAGAGCGTGCTATCGTGTTCCATGCTGGCCTCCGTGTCGGAAATCGCCGGGTGTGGCCCTGTCCACACCGTGCGGC
>NZ_VZQP01000175.1:0-1318 GCF_014397655.1 Paraburkholderia sp. UCT31 | reverse complement strand
CCCGAAGACGCAAGCCAACTATGTGCGCATCGTACGCGAGTTCGCCCGATACATCGGGCGCTCGCCTGATACCGCCACCGTCGAGGACCTGCGAACCTACCAGCTGCATCTGGTCGATCATGGCACGTCGCCGGTGTCACTGAACGCCGCGATCACCGGGCTGAAGTTCTTCTTCGAGATCACGCTCCACGAGCCCGAACTGATGGCCCGGATGCAGCCCGTGCGCGTGCCCCGTACGCTACCGGTCGTGCTCAGCCCCGATGAAGTGCGGCGGCTCATTGCCGCAACAGGCAACCTCAAGCATCAGACGGCCCTCTCGGTCGCCTACGGTACCGGACTGCGTGCCAGCGAAGTGGTGGCGCTGAAGGTCACGGACATCGACAGCCAGCGCATGACGCTGCGCATCGAACAGGGCAAGGGCCGCAAGGATCGCTATGCGATGCTCTCGCCGGTGCTGCTCGAACGCCTGCGGGTCTGGTGGCGCGTGGCCCGTGCCCAGGGCAAGATGCCCGACGGCGGGTGGCTCTTCCCCGGGCTCGACCCCATCGACCCACTCAGCACCCGGCAACTGAACCGCGCCATCCATGCTGCCGCCGAGGCCGCGCAGATCGACAAGCGCGTGTCGATGCACACGCTGCGCCACAGCTTCGCCACGCACCTGCTCGAACAGAAGGTCGACATCCGCGTGATCCAGGTGCTGCTTGGCCACAAGAAGCTCGAAACCACCGCGCTTTACGCGCAGGTGGCCACCGACCTGCTGCGTGAAGTCACCAGTCCGCTGGAGCGCCTGCCCGCCAACTGACACGGCGCAGTGCCTCATGCTGGAGGTCGCGGACATCTTCCGCGCCCACGGGCCGGCGTGGCGTCGCACGGTCCACCTGAGCCTCGGGCAGCTGAAGGTGATGTCGGCCATCGAACAGTGCCGCAGCGCGGCGCTGGGCGGGCATGTGCTGCGCTGTTCCGGCTGCGCGCGCACCGAGATCGCGTACAACTCCTGCCGCAACCGCCATTGCCCAAAGTGCCAGGGCAATGCTGCACGACGCTGGCTCGAAGCGCGTCAGACCGATCTGCTGCCGGTCGAGTACTTCCACGTCGTCTTCACGCTGCCCGCTGCCATCAGCGCGATCGCCTGGTACAACAAGCGGGTCATCTACGGGCTGCTGTTCGACATCGCCGCCGACACGCTGCGCACGATCGCCGCAGATCCAAGACACCTCGGCGCCCAGATCGGGGCCACGCTTGTACTGCACACCTGGGGCTCAGCGCTCACGCATCATCCGCATGTGCACGGCATCGTCCCGGGTGGCGGGCTGTCGCC
>NZ_VZQP01000174.1:0-1389 GCF_014397655.1 Paraburkholderia sp. UCT31 | reverse complement strand
ACGCGCTCGTACGGCAAACTTCCCATGCTGCTGACTCGCTTGCGCGAGCGGCTCAAGCAGCTTCTCAACGAAAAACGGCCCGGGCGCACTTGCGCTCGGGCCGTCAAATCCAGACCTTTCCGTTATATCGTTCGATACCTCAAAAAAGACCTTAACTGAACGGCATTAGGCCTTTTGGCCCGTATTTCGTTTCTGCCCCCAAAGAACCCGCCGAATTCGATCGCGACGCAGATCAACCTGATGCGCCACAGCGGCGAACAGCTGCGGCTGGCGGCGTCGCGCCAACTGCTGGATCGCGCTGTTGGCCGCCCGGCGCTTCACGCCGATATCAAGACCGAGATAGAAACGAAGGCAATACAAACGCGATCGATAGAGTGCGACTGACCGCGCTGCCGCCCTGCTTACGACATCGGATCGGCCTTGCTTTAGGAGTTCGCCCATAGCACACCTATGGCAGCCGCAAAGCTAGAGTTCCCATTGAATCAATGCAGCGTCGGCCATCCCACTGATCGTATGCCGCCGGACTCCGCAGCCCTCATTTTTTACAACTCTAGTGGTATGCCACATGTCGAAACTGCTATTCGACGGACAGACACATCAAATCTCGTTTGTTGATGCCACCGGTAAGACGATCGGTACTTGGGCGGCTTACAACAACGTCGACAGCCACGCGGCAATCCGCCATATTCCGAATGGAACATATAGCGTGCAGGACCAAGCCACCCCGCACCAGCATGTGGCATCTGCCAATGGCCCGTATGGCTTGTATGGGATCATCCGTTTCAACGTGCCAGGCCATACCGGCATTGGCGTGCATTCGGGCAGAGCTAATGCCCGCTATTTGCCGGGACCTCAGCACCCGACAAAGAGCTGCATCCGCACGTCCGACGACGCCATGAGAGAAATCCGCGAACAGATGCACCGGGACCCGATCACGGCTGTAGAAGTCAACCACAATGATTCCGTGGCCGCGCGCACGGCAACTGAGCGCAATCGAGCCAGGAATCTTGCGGGACATACTCATGGATAGACGCAAGTGCACCTATTTTTTGACGCGTCTCATGGGTGTGGTCGCCTTCATTGCACTAGCGTGGATGCCGGTTGCGTATGGCATAACCTGCACGGAGCGTGAGGCAAGTGCGGCGGATGCAGCAATCGATCACCTCGACACGTGGGCAAAGGTGAATGAGGCGTTCAACAAGTACGCGCAGTGTGACGATGGCGAAATCGCGGAAGGCAACTCAGAAGCTGTCGCGCGTCTGCTAGGGAAACGCTGATTAATGAACTGTCGGATCGGCTTGCAGATCAAGACGCGTCAAATTTTCTGGATAACGAATCGAATCGACGCTCATTTCGGTGAATTTGGCTCGCAAACGAGCCCCTCTTCTC
>NZ_VZQP01000173.1:0-1391 GCF_014397655.1 Paraburkholderia sp. UCT31 | reverse complement strand
GTGGGTGATTTGGCGGGTCAAGGGCGGGCGTGAGCCCGGCGCAGCGAACCCTTGAGGCGCCCTGAACCGGCAAGCTGGTGCATGGCTGGTTGCGGCAGAATGCGGCAACCAGCCATGCGAGACGAAGCGAACATGACGAATCAACTCTTTGAAGCCGCCTTGGGAATCAAGGCCCCGTGGTACGTGCAAGGCGTCGACTTCGACACGGCCAAACGGCAGCTCACGATTGCCGTGGACTTTGTCGCTGGCAGCCGCTTCGCCTACCCCGGGGTCGCCGGTGAGCACCCAGTGCATGACACGCAAATCAAGCGACTGCGCCACCTGAATTTCTTCCAGCACGAGTGCTATCTGGAAGTGCGGGTACCGCGAGTGCGCTTGCCGGATGGCGCGGTACGGCTGGTGGAACCCGACTGGGTCGGCCAACTCGACGGCTTCACGTTGCTGTTCGAAGCGCTGGTGCTGATGCTGGCGCAGCAGATGCCGTTTGCCGCGGTGGCACGCATCGTCAATCTGTCGTGGCACCGAGTGCATGCCATCTGCTCTCGCTATGTGGAACTCGCGCTCACGTCGGCGAACCTGTCGGACGTGAGCACGGTAGCTATTGACGAAACCTCGTACCGGCGCGGCCACGAGTATCTGACGCTGGTCGCCGACATGCAGGCGCGACGGGTCGTGTTCGTCACGCCCGGGCGTGACGCGAAGACGATTGAAGGCTTCGCGGCATATCTGAGCCGACACCACGGCACGCCCGAGCAGGTCACCTCGGTGAGCATCGACATGTCGCCCGCCTTCATCAAAGGCGTGGGCGAACATCTGCCCAATGCGCGGCTGACGTTCGACAAGTTTCACGTCGTCGCCCACGCGTCCAAGGCGCTTGATACGGTGCGCCGCCAACAACAGAAAGCCGACCCAGAACTTAAAGGGATGCGCTGGACGCTGCTCAAGGACGCCAACAAACTGAATCTGGCGCAATTGACCGACCTCGAGGCGCTGGTCAGGCAGTACGCCACCAAGCGCACCGCCCGCGCATGGCTGTATCGCGAGCAACTGCGCGAGATTCTCGGGCGCAAGCAAATCCATGTCGTCTCCGAGATGTTGCGGCAGTGGTGCACCAACGTCATGCGCTCGAAAGTCGAGCCGATGAAGGACGTCGCGCGTCTGATTCGTCGGCACTTCGACGGCATCGTCGCCTGGACTCAGACGCGCCAGACCAACGGCTTCATCGAAGCAATCAACGGCTTGTTTCAAGCGGCCAAGCGAAAGGCTCGCGGCTACACGCGCTTCGCGACGATGCGCACGGTCCTCTTTCTCGTTGCTGGCAAGCTCGATTTCTCCGGCTTCAACCCGCATGCCTCGTGAGCCCCGTTACCCACTGCATTTTCAAAAGAGCC
>NZ_VZQP01000172.1:0-1396 GCF_014397655.1 Paraburkholderia sp. UCT31 | reverse complement strand
TGAGGTTGACCCGGTTCGACGGATAGATTTGCAGTTGAGTTGGATAGATTTGCAGTTGAGTTTAGTGCGGTGTGGCACCTCCCGATAAGATCAAATCGCGGGTTGTCCACGGCCGGGCGGCGGGTCGCCTGTCACGACCACGACGCTGCCTGGCGGTGGACAACCCGCGCGGCGATAAGCTTTGACCTTGCGCATGCAGGTTTTCGAACTCGAGCGGCGAACAGTAGCCGATGCTGCTGTGCAGGCGGCGTATATTGTACCAGCTCTCCAGAAACGAGAACAGACGCCGCCTTGCCTGTTCGTGGGTCGCGAAGTGTTCGCGACAGAGCAGTTCGGCTTCGAGCGTGCCGAAGAACGACTCGCACATCGCGTTGTCGTAAGCGTCGCCGGCGGTCCCCATCGACGGTTGTACGCCGGCTTCTCGGCAGCGCCGCCCGAAGGCAATGGAGGTGTATTGACAGCCTTGATCAGAATGTAGAATCACACCGTCATGGCGTCGTTGCTGCAACGCCATGTCCAGCGCGCGTAACATCAGTTCGGTGTACAGATGGTTGGACATCGCCCAGCCGATGATGCGACGGCTGAACACATCCAGCACGACTGCCAGATAGAGGAATCCTTCACCGGTGGGTACATAGGTCGCATCTGCGACCCACAGCACGTTTGTCGCGTCGGCACTGAAGTGCCGGCGCACCAGATCAGGCGCACGCCGGGCGCCTGCGCGTGGCCGTGTGGTGCGCGGCAAGCGCCGCCGGCTTGCCCCGCACAGACCCGCCATACGCATGAGGCGCGCCACCCGCTTGCGCCCCACGTGTACGCCTTCGCGCGCGAGTTGCGCATGGATACGCGGTGCCCCATACGTGCCGCGCGAGCTTGCATGGAGCGTGCGGATATGCGCGAGCAGTTGCGCATCGCTACGCGTTCGCATCGCGGGCTCACGCACCAGCCACGTGTAATAGCCGCTCGTCGAGACGCCGAGCAGCCGTGCCATCATCGCGATGGGCCAGCGGGCCCGGTTCGCTTTCATGAATCCGTACCGCCCTTCGGTGGAATGGATCCCGTCTCCCTCGCGAACCAGGCTGCCGCCTGAGAGAGGATGTCGCGCTCCATCTTCAGTTGCCGGACTTCGCGACGCAACCGTGTGAGCTCCTGCCGTTCGGCTGTGGTCAGACCGTCATGCCGCACACCTGTGTCGCAATCAGCCTGCGCCACCCAGTTGTAGATGGTCTGTGCAGTCGGCTCGAACTCCTTTTCCAGTTCCTCCGGCCTGCGTCCGGCCTTCACCAGCCCGACCATTTGTGCCCGAAATTCCGCCGGGTACGGGGTACGATGCTTGCCCATAATCGGCACCTCCTTCTCCAAAGGATAGATGTCCGTTTTTCTGGGTCAACTTCAG
>NZ_VZQP01000171.1:0-1422 GCF_014397655.1 Paraburkholderia sp. UCT31 | reverse complement strand
AGGAGATGGTATGGACGCCTCCCTCCCGCGTCGGATAGGAGAGGCAGTAGGAACGGCGGAGCCCTCGCTATACCCGACGGCATCAGAGTGCCAAAGTGGCGGTGTCAAAACGACCAGTAAGGGTAAGGAGGGCTCGAAATGAAGACTACGACATTTGGCGTGGACTTGGCAAAGCGGGTCTTTCAGGTGCACTGGGTAGACATGGACACAGGCGAGATCAACCGTCGTCAGCTCAAGCGCGAACAGCTCGTGACGTTCTTCGCGAAGCAGGCGCCCGCGCTCATCGCGATGGAAGCGTGCGGCAGCGCCCATTACTGGGCACGCCGCTTCGCGAGCTTCGGTCATCAAGTCCGGCTCATTGCGCCGTCATTCGTCCGACCGTTTGTGAAGCGCAACAAGACCGATGTGGCAGACGCGCAGGCGATCTGGGAAGCTGCACAACGGCCGGAGATGCGTTTCGTCGCTGTGAAGAGCGAAGCGCAGCAAGCGGTGCTGACGCTGCACCGCGTGCGCGCACAACTGCTCAAGATGCGTCGCATGCAGATTAACCAGACGCACGGCTTGCTGTACGAGTTCGGCGCGGCAGTGCATCGCGGCTCGCACAGCATGAACGACGCGGCCCGCATGCTTGGCGAGCTGGCCGACGCTTTGCCCGCCATGGTCATCGACACGCTTCGCGAACAACTGCAGCGTATCGAAGCGCTCACGCGCGACATCCGTGCCATTGAACACCGGCTCGCAGCATGGTTGCGCCAGGACGAAGGGGCCACGCGGCTCGCCGCCATTCCGGGTGTGGGCCTGCTCACGGCGACTGCCGCCATTGCCACCATCGGCGAGGCGAGTACGTTTCGCTCCGGGCGCGAGTTCGCCGCGTTCCTCGGTTTGGTGCCACGGCAAAGCGGCACGGGAGGTCGCGTCAAGCTGCTGGGCATCAGCAAAAGAGGCGACGTGTACTTGCGTACCTTGCTGATTCACGGCGCGCGCGCAGTGCTCTCGCATCCGAAGCACCTGAGCGACGCGCTGCAACGTTTGCTCGCGCGACGACCGTTCAATGTAGTGGTCGTCGCGCTCGCAAACAAAACGGCACGCACGATCTGGGCGCTGCTTGCCCACGCTCGAACGTACCAATCTGGTTACGTGGCTCACGCTGCGTAGAAGATCAACTAACTATGGAGACGTGGTCGTTAATAGGTTGCGCAGGTTGATATACATGTGATGGCGAAACAGGTCGGACCGCGGGGAAGCAAACCTGAATTCTGTCTTGTCCTTCGAGGACTCGCAGGAGATGAGGACTTCCCCGGCAGATTCCATCAGGGCCAGCGGATCACCATCCGCACCACAGGCCGGATATAAGTCTGCAACCTCATCCTGTCCGTCACACACCGAATATCACCTGGCAAACCGGGAGGCGTCCATATAAGA
>NZ_VZQP01000170.1:0-1449 GCF_014397655.1 Paraburkholderia sp. UCT31 | reverse complement strand
CGGCTCCTGCTGGAGAACGAGGCGGATTGCCTCATTCGCCAACATAAAACCGCGTGACCGGCCTCGCCCTGACCTCCCGCGTCGGACCGGAGCCCTCTACCGCGCGAGCGGTTTCGTTCGTCGACCCCTTGCGGTCGTCCGACCCCGCGCGACCGAAGCGGCGGCTTACCGGGTATAACGGCCAGTCGGGGTCGCTCCACTTCCTTGATGAGGATAACGGACTGCACAACACGCCGCACCTTTGTCCCAAAAAAGGCAATGCCGCTAGTACCAGTCAGCGACATTGACGACCCCGGCAGGAGGCGCGGTTTCCGGCGTGTTGCCGTCTCCCAGCGTTCCCTGCCGTCTTGTTCCCACGCGGGAAAATAGCGGAGGCCGCGTGCTGGCCCGGACTATTCTAGAGGGAGCGCTCCCTGCCTATCGGGCAAGGGCGCACAAGCGGGAGCGACCCCATGAGCAGGCTGATTCTCCGTCGCAAGCAAGTACTTGAGTCTTTCACGCTGAGCAAGATTGCCGTAGGGCTTGCGTTTGCAGGTATTGCAGTAGCGGCACACGCCGACACGGTCCGGATCACCGTCTCGCACTACAGTGACGCGACTGGCCCATACTTCAACAAGATGGCTCAGGAGTTCGAGAAAGCCTACCCTGGTACGACAATCAAGGTCGAAGAAGTAAACTGGGACACGCTGCAACAGAAGCTCCAGACGGACATCATGGGTGGCGCGAACTCGGACCTGGCGATTGTCGGTACCCGCTGGTTGCTGGACTTCGTTAAGGACGACGTCGCCGAGCCCCTTGATGGCTACATGGACGCGAGGCTCAAGGACCGCTTCATTGGCCAGATGCTGGCACCAGGTGAAATCAAAGGGAAGGTGTATGGCTTGCCGATCGCTGCTTCAACACGCGCGCTGTACTACAACAAGGACCTGCTTGCGAAAGCTGGTTATCCGAATGGTCCGAAGACGTGGAACGACGTAATCGATGCGTCGAAGAAGCTGAAAGCGATGGGAATCGCCGGCTTTGGTCTTCAAGGCAAAGAGATCGAGACAGATGTCTATTTCTATTATGCACTCTGGAGCTACGGCGGAGACGTGATCGGCAAGGACGGCAAGGCTGCTTTCAATTCGCAGGCTGGCGTGAAGGCCGCAACGCTGTACAAAACGATGATAGACGCGGGTCTGACCGAAGCGGGGGTCACCGGGTATTGCCGTGAAGGCGTACAGAACCTGTTCAAGCAGGGGCGTGTGGCGATGGTTATCTCTTTGCCCCTACTGTCGAAGCAGATCGCGAAGGAGGCGCCGAATCTGAAGTACGGTATCGATCGGCGGTTTCAAGAGTGAAGCGCAACGGCGGGATTAATGTTTAGAGCTTTGAGGTTGACTTGCTGATGCGAGGGTCGCGGCGAAGACCTCGAATGGTGAATGGAAGTTGTGAGTTGCACGAGGCCGG
>NZ_VZQP01000169.1:0-1497 GCF_014397655.1 Paraburkholderia sp. UCT31 | reverse complement strand
CCACGTACCAGCGCACACAAGTCAATATCACATCCAGCGGATAGTGCAGCCGTTTGAGCACCTTGTTCCTACCCGCATTCAAGCTCGTCATCGTAGATCACGTCTTTCGTTTTCCCAGCGCCACGATCGCAGATTGTCTTAATGCGACAGCGCCAACTTGCCTCGTTTATTGTATTACGCGCTTCGGTGAGCCAGAAGCCCCAGACGAGATGGCATTGTTGCTCTATCTGCATCGATGCAGGCCAACGTCCTGAGCAAACGGAGGGCGCACAGAATGCCCGCGGTGCGAAAAAAGCCTACCCTTGATGGAAACTCTCGTTGACCCGGCCGACAGAGCCGGGCTGTCGAATCCCCACACGCGTGCGATGACGGAGAAAGTCATGAACAAAACCCTCGGGACAATGGCTGGCGCCGCGATATTGTTTGTCGCGATCTGCCTCACCGAACAACAGGCTCTCGCGCAGTCAGCAGGCGACATCGTGGGTTCGTGGACCTTGGTGTCGCTGACGGTTTCGCGGAGTGGCACCCAGACAGAGTTACTCGGTCCGCGTCCGGAGGGCCAGTTGATATTTGGGAGCGACGGCCGCTACGTTCTGGTTGGGGTTCGTACCGACCTGCCGAAGTTCGCATCCGGTGACCGCCTCTCAGGATCCGCTGAGGAAAACAGAGTAGTTGCGCAGGGCAATGTGGCACATTTCGGCACATATACGGTGGACCAGGCGGCACACACCATTGTATTTCGCATTCAGCGGGGTACATTTCCGAACTGGGATGGAGAGGTCCAACAAAGACCGTTCACCCTTGTTGGCAATCGGCTAACTTACGTTACTCCAGGAAGCTTCGGGTACGGCGCACAAATGGTAGTGTGGCAACGTGCGAAATAGGCGAGAAAGTGTGCGTATGAGGGGTTTGGGAAGCCACCGCCCACGCTACGTCCGGGTCTCGCCGACGATGCTGACGAAAGCGTTGCACCACTCGCCGTTCTGCGTGTTCCTCTCATTTGGCGACCCTCGACCGTTTGCAGCAGAAATCCGCGACGCGGGCGCCGCGCTGATCTGCCAGGTGCAGTTCTTGTCGCAGATCGACGTGGCCTTGGAAGCTGGCGCCGCAGCGATCGTAGTAGAGGACACCGAGGCAGGGGGGCACGGAGGAAACCGTTCAACATTTCCGTTTGTGCCGGAAGCTGCCGACTGCTTGAAACAACGCTCGCCCGGAACTTTGCTGATTGCGGCCGGCGGCATAGCGGACGGGAGAGGATTGGCGGCAGCCCTGATGCTTGGCGCAGATGCGGAGTAGTGGGCACTCGTCTGTGGGCGTCGGCCGAAGCGCGTACCGGAGCCATTCTTTGTCGAACTGGGCGCGGCAATCAGGTGGCGTCGACTGCCGATCCAGCCTTGAGCATCAGGCCTTTCTCCGTCAGGATTTCATTGACCAGCGCCAGCATTTGCACCGCCAGTCCGTGCGTTTCCAGCAGATGGCGGAACCGGAGAATCGTGC
>NZ_VZQP01000168.1:0-1603 GCF_014397655.1 Paraburkholderia sp. UCT31 | reverse complement strand
GTAAGCACCCGGTGAAGGCACCGTAGAGCTCGATCAGGCGGTAGACGGTGCCCAGCGATGCGGCAGCAACTGGGCGATGTTGTCGGCGCGATGAGTGGGTAGCCGGGTCAGCACGTCTTTCAGATAGACGTACGGATCGTGTCCGTTGAGCTGCGCCGAGCGGATTAGGCTCGTGATTGCGGCGGCACGTTGACCGGCACGCAACGAGCCCGCGAACAACCAGTTCGACCTTCCGAGGGCCCACGGGCGAATCTGGTTTTCCAGCCAATTGTTGTCGATGGGCACATGCCCATCGACCAGATAGCGCGTCAGTGCCTCCCATCGCTTAAGGCTATAGTCGAGCGCTTTGGCGATCGCTGAGCCCTCGGAGACCAGCTTGCGCTGGCCGACCATCCAGGCGTGCAACGCATCGGCGATCGGTTTGGCCCGCTGCTGACGAACGGCACCTCTCTGCTCAGGCTTCATACCGGCAACATCGCGCTCGACATCGTAGAGCGCGACGAAGTATTTCAAGGCTTGTTCCGCGATCTGACTCTTGTGGTTGGCGTGCAGCTCGAAGAACTTTCTTCTGGCATGAGCAGCACAGCCAATTTCAGTGATGCCTAGCTCGAATCCGGCTTTATAGGCGCTGTAGTCATCGCAAACCAGCTTGCCACGCCATTCGCCGAGGAAGGCTCGGGCGTGAACGCCTGCGCGGCTATCCGCGAAGTCATATACCACGGCCTTCACATCGGCAAACTGTGTGGTGCTGTACGCCCATAGGTAAGCTCGGTGTGTTTTCCCCTTGCCGGGCGCCAGCATCTGCACCGGCGTTTCGTCGGCATGCAGCACCTCGTGCTGCAGGAGTTCATGGTGGAGCGCATCGACCAAGGGCTGCAGGCGCACTCCGCATACGCCGACCCAGGCGCCAAGTGTCGATTGAGGGATGGCCAAGCCTGCGCGCCCGAAGATGCGTTCCTGCCGGTACAGGGGCAGATGATCGCCGTACTTGGCAACCAGCACCTGCGCGAGCAGCCCGGTGGTCGGGATGCCCTTGTCGATCACGTGAGGTGGGACCGGCGCCTGGATCAGCGTCTCGCACGCCTTGCAGGCCCACTTGCCGCGGATGTGCCGCTCGACCGTGAACACGCCCGGCGTATAGTCCAGCTTCTCGCTGATGTCCTCGCCGATCCGCACGCGTTGGCAACCACAGCAGCAAGTGAGGTCGTGCGGTTCGTGATGGATATCGGTGCGCGGCAATTGCGGTGGCAACGCTGCCCGTTTCGGCTTCTGGGGTTGCCTGCCCGGCGGCGTATCCGGCTGAAGTTGCTCGAGCTCGGCTTCGAGTGCCGCCAGATCCGCGTCGATCGCCTCGTCGAACAGGCTCATCTGTTCGGCATCGAACTGCTCGCTGCGCCGGCCGAACTGGAGGCGCTTGAGTACCGACAGTTCGTGCGTGAGCTGGTCGATACGCGTTTGCCGATACTGCAGCTCCCGCTCCTTCTCGCCGGCCTCCCGTTCTTTCTCGGTGACCTGCACGATCAGTTGCGCAGCCAACGCACGCAGCTGTTCCGGGCTCAGGGTGTCGAAGTCGGTGGGCAGGTCCATGCGGGCCAGTCTGCCA
>NZ_VZQP01000167.1:0-1630 GCF_014397655.1 Paraburkholderia sp. UCT31 | reverse complement strand
AGCGGACGCCACTCCGTCGCAATCATGGTAACCACAAGAGAGGCCTGCACTATTGTCGTTGCGGATGATCAAGAAAGAAGCGCAGCATTTCGGCACTCGCATCCGGACCAGTAGCGTCCGTATAACTGCCTCGTGCATTGCCGCCTGCCCAAGCGTGCCCTGCGCCATGAATGGTCCACAACTCGGCGTCGATACCGTCGCCGGAAACCAGTCGCGAGACGGTACAGGCGCGTCGGCCCGCGTCGACCCGACGCGGTTCGCTGCCGGCGTCCGGCCGTGCGTCGAACCTCTGCACGAGCCGCGTGGCATTCGCTACGTGCACGGTGGCATCCGCGTCACCATGAAAGACGATCATGGGCCGTCTCGGTGACAAGTCTGTATCGCCTTGCACACGCCGTGCATTTCGGGGGTGCTTGCCGCCTTTCATCGCCGCGAGCGCGGAGGGTAAATTGTGCGCGCACCGTGCCGGAAGACCGGAATGCACGCCGACCGCGGCATACAGCTCGGGATACTCGGCGATCATGATCGCCGCCATTGCGCCCCCCGCGGACATCCCCGCGACGTACACGCGCGCAGGATCGACGTTGTGGGCCGAGATGATTTCGCGCGTGATGCCTGCGATCAGCGACGGCTCGCCGCGCTCGCGATGCTGATCGTCAGGTTTGAACCAGTTCCAGCACTTCGACGGATTCGCCTGCTGCGGTTGCACCGGATAAGCGACGAGACATTGATGTCGCTCGGCAAGCGCGTTCATCTGCGTGCCTGCTGCGAAATCGTCGGCGTCCTGCGTGCAGCCGTGCAACATCACAATCAGTGGCAGCGGCTCGCCGGCGCCACCCGCCGGCACATACAGCCGATATTGACGGCGACCGGCGGCATTCGCATACGCAAGCGTGATGAAAAGTCCTCGTTCCTCCACGTCAATGCAGTCTTCTCGCGCCTTGTGCGCAGTCGCGTCCTTGGTCTTTGCAAACGGGAAGACAACGGGCTCTGGCGTCTTGTCCCGCGACGCAGTTTCGTTCACTGCACCGACGCTTTCCCCTCGCAGTGCGCGTTGTATCGCTTCTGTCGCTTCGGCAACGCCGCGGGTACGCAGCAAAGTCATCGCTTCGTGCATTGAGTTCAGAAAGCCTTCGTTGAGTTTCATCACATTTGTCCGATTACCGGTGTTGAGGGGGTGGGCCTCGCGCGGCTAGTGGATTCTGCCGGCAAGCGCCGTCTTGACTGCGGGCGAAGCGTGAAAGGCTCCCAGCACCACGACGCTTTCGATAGTCGCGAGCGCGAGTTCCGGGGAGACATCGGCGGCAATGCTGGCCAATCCCAGGACCTGAATGTTGAGACGCTCGCGCGCGGCTCGAATCGCCTCGAGATCCTGCCTGGAGAAATGCTGCAGCCCGAGCACGAGCGAACGACGCGCAACCGTTTCCTGGACGACCCGCGCATGTAGCGCGAGCTGGTTGCGAATCGCCGTTCGGATCAGGTCGGTCCGGTTCGCATAGAAGCCTTCTTCAACCAGCAGGTCGATCTGCCCGAGGTCGACGGGTCCGAGGTTGATCGTGATTTTTTCCGAGTCGCCGCCTTTCGAGCGGGGGGTGTCCAATACCGCGGGTTTCTTCATCGCACCATCCTT
>NZ_VZQP01000166.1:0-1678 GCF_014397655.1 Paraburkholderia sp. UCT31 | reverse complement strand
GCAGTGTTGATCCGGGAAGGATCAACAGCGAAACACGCCCGCGAAAATCAACAGGATGGATCGCTAAAGGCGAGCTCGACTAATGGTGCGAGCATCATGGCAGCCGCGTTTGCGGGAGGCGGCTCGACCTTTGAGGGGCGGTAGATTACATCGCCTGCGGCGATGCCTTGTCCGCTCAAAGCGCATATACCCGATCGTTTCGCTGTAGCAAGGCGCCAAAGCTGCTCGCCGTACTTGCAACCTCGAGGGTCGCTCCACGATACGGTGGCTGTTCGTGGACTGGGTCGATCGAGCAGCGCGATCGCAACGTCGCCATTCTTGGCCGGCAGACTGCTCGATCCACGCGAATCGACTATATGCCTGACCCGAGCCGCCAATTGTTGCGCGCATCCCCAATCGAGTTGGCCCACTGCGCGCTGCCATGCAGTGTCGGCCGTCACGCATTGATCCATGGCAGTACTCCCGTCAAAAGTGAGGTGGCGTTCAGCTCAGCCGTATCTTTGGCTGCACGAAGCCGTTAATCCGCTCGGCAGTCCACAGCATCATGGCCGTGCCGAAACCGTGCAAAGCCTGCTGATGTTGTCGATAGAGCATGGCGTGACTGAGCTGCGCGAATCGGCCCTTGATAAACCCGCCGCGGAAGAATCCGAACTGCCCGAGCGTCCCAAAAGCGTTGTAGTCGCTCAGCGACACGAGCGCGCCGAAGTCGTGAAATGCAAAGTCGGGCAATGAACCACCGCCGAGCCAGTCCGGCAAGTGCTTTGCGAGGTGTTGTGCCTGTTGCGTGGCGACCTGCGCCGTGGGCGCGAGAGGACGTTCATTGCCGGCGAGCGTCAACGTCGAGCAGTCGCCGAGGGCGAATAGTGCGTCGTCACCCTGCGCCTGCAGGGTTGGCCTGACGATGATCTGGTTGGAACGATTGCTCCCGATGCCATCCAGTTTGCCTAGAAAATCAGAGGCCTTGACGCCCGCCGCCCATACCATCAGATCCGCCGGTTGCTTGCTGCCGTCGGCCAGCCGGAATCCATCGGGTTCGGCGGCGGTCACTCGCGTGCCCGTTCGTACCGTGAAACCGATATGCCGTAACTGTGCCTCGCTGGACTCCGACACCGCGGGCGGAAATGCCGCCAGTACGCGCGGTGCGCTTTCATAAAGGGTGAGGTTCAGACGTGAGCGGACGCCGGGGTCGCCGTAACTCGACGCCACTTCGAGTAAGCGGCTCAATTCCGCTGCCAGTTCGACGCCGGTCGCTCCGGCGCCGACGATAGACACGCGCAACGGGCTATTCGTCACAACGCTCCGGAATATACGGATTCGCAATGCTTCGTTGAAGACTTCAGCCTGTGCCTGGCTGTCAATGAAATGGCAATGATCAAGTACGCCTGGTGTGCCGAAGTCGTTGGCGCGACTGCCTAACGCAAGAATCAGCACATCGTATTCGACCGTGCGCGGCCCGATCACGACCTCCCCCGACGGCGAACGCAGCGCAGCCAGCTTGACGATACGCGCATTGCGGTCCAGGCCTTCCATTTCGCCCGGCTGATAGTTGAAGCCGTGGTCGCGGGCGTGGGCGAGATAGATGACCTGCTGTTGCTGGACATCGCGAGTGCCTGCCGCGATGGTGTGCAGCATGGGCTTCCAGATATGGGTTGCACTTTTGTCGATCAACGTGACCTGA
>NZ_VZQP01000165.1:0-1740 GCF_014397655.1 Paraburkholderia sp. UCT31 | reverse complement strand
GCGCTTGCACTCGACGTTGGGCTACGTCAGCCCGATGCAATTCGAGCAGGACTGGCACGCCGCCCAGAACCAACGAGTGGCATAATCTCCGCTCAGTTAAGGGATCCGAAATTCGCGGGCAACGTCAGTCCTCTCGTCGGAGGTCACAGCCAATGAGTCCCGTCGTCGTCACCCTGCTCGTGCTGCTGGGCGTCGGGCTACTGCTCGCGCTCCGCCTCATGGGCATCTACAACGGGCTAGTGGTCGCCCGGAACCGCTTCGCGAACGCCTTCGCCCAAATCGACGTGCAGCTCAAACGCCGCTACGAGCTGATTCCGAACCTGGTCGAAGCGGTCAAGGGCTACATGGCTCACGAGAGGGAGACGCTCGACGCCGTCATCAAGGCCCGCAACAGCGCGATGGCAGCCGAGCAGAAAGTCGCCGCCAACCCCAGCGACCCGGCGGCCATCAGGGGGTTTAACGAGGCCGAGGCCCAGCTCGGCGGCGTTCTGGGCCGGCTCTTTGCGCTATCTGAAGCGTACCCGGACCTCAAGGCCAACCAGAACATGCTCGCCCTGCAGGAGGAACTGAGCTCGACCGAGAACAAGATCGGCTTCGCCAGGCAAGCCTTCAACGACGCCGCCACCGACTACAACAACCGGCGCGAGGTCTTCCCAGCCGTCATGGTGGCCGGCATGTTTGGTTTCAAGGAAGCGTCACTGCTCGAAACCACAGAGGCCGAGCGCGCAGCGCCCAAGGTGTCGTTCCGGTAACCCGGAACCGCCACATTCCGTGCGCTCCACGCTCTCAAAACCGCGCCGACCATGGCCACCAATTTCTTTCAGCAGCAGGATTCGGCACGGCGCAAGACCTTCCAGCTGGTGGTCTATTTCGTCCTCGCGATCCTGATTCTGATCGCCCTCGTGTACGGTCTGTTGGTGGCGCTCAGCATGTATGGCGCTCACGAGCCAGTGTCTTGGTGGCAACCTGACATGCTCCTGCTCGCGGCGCCGGCGGTGGGCATCCTGGTCGGCGGTGCCAGCGCGCTCAAGGTGGCCCAGCTCGCTTCTGGCGGGCAGGCGGTCGCCTTGATGTTGGGCGGTAAGGAGGTGCCCGGCACGACCACCGACGCGCGGCAGAAGCGGCTGCTCAACGTCGTCGAGGAGATGGCCCTCGCTGCGGGAGTGCCGGTGCCCCCCGTATATGTTCTGCCGGAGACCGGCATCAATGCCTTCGCGGCCGGCTACGCCCCGGGCGATGCTGTGGTCGCCGTCTCCCAGGGCTGCCTCGACTACTTGACCCGTGACGAGCTGCAGGGCGTGGTGGCGCACGAGTTCAGCCATATCCTCAACGGCGACATGCGGCTCAACATCCGGCTGATCGGCCTGATCTTTGGGATCATGGCGCTGTCCATCATCGGCCGCAGCCTCATGTTCGCGTCCCGCGGACGCTCGTCGGGAAGACAGGATTCCCGCGGCGGCATGGTGCTACTGGGACTGGGCGTGTTTGTGCTGGGACTGGTGGGAGCGTTCTTCGGTCGGCTGATCATGGCAGCGGTGTCCCGGCAGCGCGAGTACCTGGCCGACGCTAGCGCCGTCCAATTCACGCGCAACCCCGACGGGATTGGCGGGGCGCTCAAGAAGATCGGCGGGCTGGCCGAGGGGTCGCGCATCGACACCCCCCGGGCCGCCGAGGCTGCTCACATGTTTTTCGCCAACGCTTTCGCCGGCGAGGGGCTCGCCGGACTGCTGGCCACCCACC
>NZ_VZQP01000164.1:0-1826 GCF_014397655.1 Paraburkholderia sp. UCT31 | reverse complement strand
TTCCGAGCGTCTCGGACCATCCCGCGGTTTCCTCCCTCGAGGCTTATCCGACGCCTGCCCACACGCGCCGCGGCACACTCACAGCCATGTGAATGAGGGCAGACGTCGAATAACCCTTAACGATCACGGCCTTCGGCATCGGGCAGTAGTCGGTCATGAGCGCTCGTCCGGACAGGTGCCACGATCGCCAACATGTAACCTCGGCTAGCCCACCTACACTGCCAAGGAGTTGTTGGGCTCGGTGCGGACATACGGGCGCAGATCACTTCATGAAACAGTTGAGGAACACCTCGGTCGTCGTGCAGGCGGATCCACCGCGCGCGTTACGCGTTTGTTGCGCATCACTCGCTGACTGTGCGCAGTGAAGGCGAGGAGTGGCAGATGGATTTCGCCAGCGAAATTGACGACCTTGCCAAGGCGCTGGAACGGCTCGGGATCGATACAGGCCAGGGGCTCATTACTCCGATGAAACGAGACGATGAAGACGACGAATGATGCTCTTGACGTGTCGCCTGTGGCGCTTCCGGATGTCCATGATGGGCTCACCAAGGTACTGTTCAAACGTACAGTAGCGCGCGCTTCACCTAACGGCCTAGACTTAACACGTGGACAAGAACGCGGAGTGAGTTATGGTCACCAGGACTGTCCGACGGACACTTTCCGGTCTGACTTCAGCGATTGCGCAAGCGCCGAAGAGTAAGCATCGGATCGAACATACCGTGAAATCGGCTCAGCAAATGGCCGACGAGGCCTGGAGACGGACGACTCACGGACTGCACAATTCCCTGATGCGTAAGGATCCGAAAGGGTGATTTTCGCAAGCCAGACGCAAGACTGAGCTCGCCGGGTTGGACGCATATGCTGTTTCTCCCAGAACCGGATGCGGAGGCACACTATGTCGAGCAAAAGCGATAGGGACAACAGATCCAATCAATTGAATCCCAACAATCCAGCGTACGCGAGTTCTCGCGCGGGCAACTTCCGCGATGATGATGACGATTGGGAACCCGTCTCTTATGTCGATCGATACTTTTATACTCCGCCGCGCGCGACCACGTTTCAGGCGATAGGGCAGTACGGAGTTGGGGTGGTTTCGCAAGAAGGGCAAGCGAGGTTCGTTACATTTCGTCTGGAAGCCACCACTAGCGCGACCCTCCTTTATACCCACGCAAGCTTGCAGTCGCGCGTAGAGGACTATTTCGAGCGTTTCGCGATCCATGTCCATGGGCTGTTCCACACGCACTTCAAAGCTCCGCCGGTCTTGTATGTCCAGTTTGATGGAACATCTGGCCGGCTACCGTGGCACGTTCCGCTCAACCTGGAACAACCCGAGACGATGCAGACGTTTCTGATGTCGCACAAGCCGCACATGAACTGTGCACCCGCTCCGGATGCAGTTATCGAACTGTTATGTGACCGCCTCAGTGAACCAAGCGAGGATTGGGGTACTTTCGAAGCCCTGGATCGAGACACTTCGGATCTGACATTCGTCTACGCCAGGCGCTGCAACGCTGAGATTCAGAGAAATTCCAAAGGATTGTGACAAAGCAGCAGGTGCGCTCAATCGGCCTAATGCCCTACATCCTGTCGCGCGATGCACCGTGCGCTTCTAGCCGGAACCCCGGGATCGGTCGTCTTCTGTCGAGTGCGGTCGGGCCGATTGACAGCCGCCGTCGTCGGTTCAGGATCGGACCGGGTGCGGCCATGAACGGTCACGGGCTGGCGGGTTGGCCCGGACGATCAATCATCGGCTCGACTCAGAATACGGCCATTCGGCCTGCAGTCGCATGCGTGACGGCGTTGGTGCATAGAGACGGGCATTGGGC
>NZ_VZQP01000163.1:0-1858 GCF_014397655.1 Paraburkholderia sp. UCT31 | reverse complement strand
AAATTCCGAGCGTCTCGGACCATCCCGCGGTTTCCTCCCTCGAGGCTTATCCGACGCCTGCCCACACGCGCCGCGGCACACTCACAGCCATGTGAATGAGGGCAGACGTCGAATAACCCTTAACGAACCCGGACCGATAGCTGAATTGAGAACCGCTTGCCGGCCCGCAGCGGATGATCGTCGCAAGTCGACCCACAAGGGACAGTCGCCGAAACGCTTAGCAGACGTTCCAGCTTTGCATCTGCAGCAGAAGGGTACCGTGGACACCTGCCCATGGGACACGCTCTTCTGGGTCAGTTCGCGTGGGAGGACCTATAGTCCCAGTCACGAGTACTGTGGAAGGGTCGAACAACAAGATTCAATTTCAACGGCAAGCTTTGGGGAGGTTTGGGCAGTCCGACTTTCTTGATCGCGTCCATGTAAGCGCTATCGTATTTCGGATCACCACTTGAGGTCTTCACAGTGATTGATAGCACGTTACCTTCCGCATCAATCTCCACGGGGAAAACGGCCTCAGTGTCTTTGTCGCCTTCGGTCACCAATGCATTCGTGGCGGGCACTATCCGTTTTTGAATCGCGCGCGCGTACTCCGAGATGGCCGTCGGGGAAGGACGCGAAGCGCCTTGCTGTGGCACCGCCGCAGCAGGTTCAACCGCCCGGCAAGGGCTGCTTAGCAGCATCGCAATTATCGCGAGTAGGAATGGCTCTGTTCTCACGGTTATCAAAATCCTTCCTGGTCAATACTTGATAATGGCATCTCGCTAGATGCGATGTTGCATCGGCCAGTGCGCAGTTTTCGGAAACGATCTTACCCGACTATGGTTGCTCCCTTTGCGGCGACGGTGAAATTGTCTATGCCGATAGTCAACGATTCGCCGGTGCGCGTCGAACGTCTCTTCCTGGCCGAACGCGGGCCGACGGCGAACGCACCAAACCGACCCTAAGCCGACGGTGGACCCAGCAGCACATATTTCGGCAGCTTCCAACAACAGCGGCCATTCACTCCTGCCACCCGCTCGGCGGGTCATCGGCCGAAGTGGCCATGGCCGAGATTGGCCGCGAGTCATGGCTAACGTCCGCTCCTAAACCGCTATTATCGATATTCGCCCTAAAGGAGAACAACCGATGAGCCGACCAGATTTCATCAAACACTGGACTGAACTCGAAGAACCGGATGCGCATTCCTATCACGCCGATACCGAGCCAATGGCGCTAGACGCGCCGCTTTCCGCCGCACTCGGCATTACGCGTATTGGCATTCATCACGTGAGGCTTCTGCCCGGCCGGCGGACGTCATATCCGCACGCCGAAAGTACCGAGCAGGAGTTTGTGTACGTGCTCGAGGGCAAGCCCGATGTCTGGATCGACGGCGTGCTGCATCCCATTGCTGAAGGCGATTCCGTCGCGTTTCCGGCAGGCACCGGAATCTGCCACACCTTCATCAACAATACGAAGGACGAAGTCAGGCTGATGGTGATCGGCGAACGTCCGCGCGACGACAACCGTATTCGTTACCCGCTCAACGAAGCGCACGAACTTACCCGCGCGGACCGCTGGGTGGACTGGCCCGCTAGACCACTCGGCGACCATAACGGGATGCCGGACTGAGGCTTACGCGGATGACCGCAATGGCCGATGAAGCACAATTCGTCCTCGCGAATTGAATGGCCGCTTGCTGGGTGGATCCGACATCTGAACGTCCGCGCAACGGTGCGGGCGAATGACGCTTCATGGCCGAAGAACGAAACCGCTCGCGCGGTAGAGGGCTCCGGTCCGACGCGGGAGGTCAGGGCGAGGCCGGTCACGCGGTTTTATGTTGGCGAATGAGGCAATCCGCCTCGTTCTCCAGCAGGAGCCG
>NZ_VZQP01000162.1:0-1935 GCF_014397655.1 Paraburkholderia sp. UCT31 | reverse complement strand
TCAAGCGCCCACACTTATCGACTGTTAGTTTTTAAAGATCGGTCCGCCAAACCCGCCGCGCCTGAACCACCTGAACCACCACTACCCGGCACCGCTTCGTTTGCGTCGCTGCGTCTGCAGCAGAGAAGCGAGATTATGGAGAGCGGTCAACAACACGTCAATACCCTTCTCACAATTTATTTTAAAAAGTTGAAGAGCTTAAAAATTGAGCAGCGCCGCGTGCAACCTGAATTAGTTAGGCTTCCAATTTAGTTAGGCTTCCAATTGAATTCTCCGGAGCGCCGCGGCGAAAGGGAGAAATGAGTGGAGTTGCGAAAAGCCGTTAAGCAGCTTTTCCACAGAAAATGTTTGCAAGGCTGTGGATAACCGCTCCACAACCGCGGCAAGTGCTTGATCCAAAACCATTCTCGCGCGTTGCGCGCGAAGCATGGCCGCTTGCGCGGCCGCGTGTCACCGTCATAATCAGGCGGACTTCATCGTCACCCGCGCATTCGTACGCATAAAAGCGCTGCGCTCGACCATCGCGCCAAACAGCAGCCCGATCGTCGTCCACATGACCACCTGCATGCCGATCGCCGCGACGCGGAACTTCCACAGCAGCACAGCCGGGAACGCGGCCGGCACTTCATTGATGACCGGCATCGACAGTTGCACGGCCGCGATGATCACGACGAACACGAGCCCCGCGACGATCGAACCGTTCCACGCACCCAGCTTCGCCGCCGCGCGACGCCGCACCTTCAGCGAAAACACCATCGTCGCGAGCGAAATCGCGATCATCAGAAAGAACAGGCCCGTGCGCGTGCCGATCGTCTCCGGATCACCGACCGACGGCGGATTGGCCGGATACTTGATATTCGGCACGATCACGAGCGTGATGAACGCGCCAAGCGCGAGCCACGCGGACAGCGCGCGCACGCTCAACGTACCCGAGCGTCCATACGCATACGCAAACACCAGCGAGAACAGCCCGCCAAATGCCGCGCCATACGTGACCACGCCAGTCAGCAGGCCGAGGCCAGCCTGCGTCTGACGGCTCACGATTTCGGGCTCGGGCGCCTCGCCGCGCGCGGCGGCCGCTTTTTCTTCGAATGAAATGGCCTGATCGACCTGTGGTTCGCCGACGATTCGCGCGAACGCGAACGTGAGCAAGCCCGCGACGATGCCCGCGAGCATCCCGCGCACCAACAATTTACCTACCATGTCGAACTCCGTTAGTGGCAGGGAAAGCCGAGCAGATGGCGGCCGTCGTGCACGAACTCATGCACGTACATGCCGGGCACGAGCGACGTCGCGCCCTGTTCCGCACCAACGAAGTAAAGCGCGAGCAACAGCAGCAAGCCGCCGAACACGACCCACGGCAGCAGTTCGCGCAAAGGAATGGGAGTGGGCTGGGCCGCCGGTTGCGCGGCGCGATCAAGAACAGCTTCGGTCATGATGGACATCTCCTGGGGTGACGCGCCCCGAAAGTCGATTGCAGAGGAATGGTGCGAAGCTCAGGTCTGGCTTTCGGCTCTTGTGGATTGCAATGCCGATTACAGTGGCGCGACCGCGCCGGGCTCTCACCGGCTTCCGTGCTTCGCAGTGCCGCTATTCTACCCGCTGATATGACTCCCGGTGTCAATCGGGATCGGTTTTTCAGTTTCTCGAATTCATATTGTTGGAATTTCCTGAGGGCGACGTAGCAGTACATCTCGACGGCGGATCATGCTGATATCCGCGGGTTGGGTACCGCATTACAGAGGTCCGTCCGATGAGCCTTCCGCTATCTAAAGCCGCAAGTCGGATGCAATCCGTTGCGTAGCGGACTCGCGGGTTACTCACGTGCCGGGCTACGCCGCCTTCAGGAAACTCCTCCTCCAGTCGTTGGGGTGGGTAGGGGTTACTGCTCGTGTGTTGTGTCAGGCCGTCAGGCCCTCGCGCCGTGTGGCAAGC
>NZ_VZQP01000161.1:0-1946 GCF_014397655.1 Paraburkholderia sp. UCT31 | reverse complement strand
TCATACTTCGGCCTCTCAAACAGCCGGAACCCCCGTCGGCACTGGGTTTCGGCTATTTTTTGGGGACTATCGTGTAGCCATGTAAATTAGTATTTTTATATTGCTTTTGCTGGATATTTTGCTTTAATTGGTGTTCATGTATATCGAACACGTCCCCAACCGTAACTCGCCGCCCGCGATCCTGCTGCGCGAGTCCTACCGCGACGGCAACAAGGTCAAAAAGCGTACCCTCGCGAACCTGTCGTCGCTGCCCGCCGAGGTGATCGAAGGCCTGAAGGTCCTGCTACGTGGTGGCGTGGCCGTGGCGTCGGTCGATGAAGCCTTCGTGATCGAACGCAGCCTGCCGCACGGGCATGTGGCGGCCGTGCTCGGCGCGGCCCGCGCCTGCGGCGCCGAGCAGTGGTTTGCACCTGCGCCCGCCGCGGTGCGCTCCGTGGTCATGGCGCTACTGGTGGCGCGGGTAGTGTCACCCGCCTCCAAGCTCGCCACGCATCGCATGTTGCGCGACGAGACCGCGACCCACTCGCTGTCGCGCCTGCTCGGCCTGGGGGAGCTCGACCTCGAGCAGGTCTATGCGGCCCTCGACTGGCTCGGAGAGGCTCAGGCGGGCATCGAGAAGCGGCTTGCCAGGCAGCATCTGGCCGGCAGTACGCTGGTACTCTACGACCTCACATCCACGTGGGTAACCGGACGCTGCTGCGAGCTCGCGGCCCACGGTTACAGCCGCGATGGCAAGCGCGACGATCCGCAGATCGTGTTCGGTCTGGTTTGTACTCCTGATGGTTGTCCGGTGGCAGTCGAAGTCTTCGCCGGCAACACCGCCGATCCCGCCACCGTGGCCGCCCAGGTGGAGAAGCTCAAGGACCGTTACGGGATCGACAAGCTCGCCTGGGTGGGCGACCGGGGCATGCTGACGCAGGCCCGCATCGACACGGTGTTGCGCCCGGCCGGCCTAGACTGGGTAAGCAGCCTGCGCGCGCCGCAGATGGCCGCGCTCGCCCAGGAGAAGGGACCCTTCCAGCCGTCGCTGTTCGACGAGCGCAACCTGCTCGAGGTGATCAGTGAGGCGTTCCCCGGCGAGCGGCTCATCGTGTGCCGCAATCCGCTGCTGGCCGACGAGCGCACCCGCAAGCGCGAGGCCTTGCTGCAGGCCACCGAACAGGAGCTGGGCAAGATCGCCGAAGCGACCACGCGCGTACGCAACCGGCTCAAGGGCACCGAGGCGATTGCCTTGCGCGTGGGCCGCGTCATCGATCACTTCAGAATGGCCAAACACTTCGAGCTGAGCATCACCGACTCGAGCTTTAGCTGGCAGCGCAAGACCGCGCAGATCCAGCAGGAGGCCGCGCTCGACGGCCTGTATGTGGTGCGCACGAGTTTGCCGGCCGCGGCGCTGTCAGCCGAGGCGGCCGTGACCGCCTACAAGGGCCTGGCGGTCGTGGAGCGGGCCTTCCGTTCGCTGAAGACGGTCGATCTGCACGTGCGGCCCGTGTTCCACTGGAATGCCCAGCGCGTGCGCGCGCATGTCTTTCTGTGCATGCTCGCGTACTACGTCGAGTGGCACATGCGCGAGAAGTTAAAGCCGATGCTGTTTGACGACGAATACGTCGAGCAGGCGCGTGCGTCCCGGCCTTCGCCGGTGGCCAAGGCACGACGTTCGGACCAGGCAAAAGCCAAGGACGCCTCCAGGCTCACCGAAGATGGCTTGCCGGTTCACAGCTTCCGCACGTTGCTCGACGACCTGGCCACGCTCACCTACAACGTCTGCCACACGCCACTCAATCCGGATGCCATGATCGTCATGACTACGCGGCCGACGCCCGTTCAGGAAAAGGCCTTCCGTCTTCTGAACGTCAACCCCGCCTGTACCCAGTAACCGCCCCGCCCAAGCGCGCATAACAGCGCGAAATCAACAGCTTATGTTAGTGGCCTGGTCAAAGTTCGGA
>NZ_VZQP01000160.1:0-1952 GCF_014397655.1 Paraburkholderia sp. UCT31 | reverse complement strand
GTTCTAATGGCCAACCGTTGGCTGGTCGGTGGAATCGCCGGCGGCGTGCTCGCCGTGGGCGTGGCCTACGCGTTTATCGCGCCGTCGGTGTACCAGGCCGATATTCTCGTGCAGGTGGAAGACAGCATTCCGACCAGCAGTTCAAAAAGCCCGCTGGGCGACGTCTCCAGCATGTTCGACGTCAAAACAGAGGCGACGGCTGAAATGGAAATCCTGCAGTCGAGAATGGTGGTCGGAAAAGCGGTCGACGATCTGCACCTCGACGTCAGCGCAAAGCCCAGGCGCTTTCCATTGATCGGAGACTGGTTGGGCCGGCAAGCCCGGAGTCTTTCCGAGCCAGGTATCTTTGGATTTGGCGGATATGCATGGGGCGATGAAGCGATCAAGGTGTCCAGCTTCGACGTCCCGGAAGCATTCGAAGGCGAGAAGTTCGTTCTGACGGTTCTGGACGGCGGACGCTACCGGCTGGAGCAGTCCGATCTCAGCGAGCCGATCGAGGGTCGCGTGGGCGAAAAGCTCGACACGAAACTGGCCGATGGCGCGATCACGCTGCAGGTCGATTCGCTGAACGCAAAGCCGGGCACGCAATTCATTCTGGAGAGACAGTCGCGCGACAAGACGGTGGAAAGCCTGCAAAACCGGCTGACGGTCTCGCAGAAGGGTAAAGACAGCGGCATCATCGGCGCGTCGCTGACGGGCTCTGAGCGGCTGCTGACGGCCAGCACGCTCGCCGAAATCGGCAATGCGTATGTTGACCAGAATCTGAAGCGCAAGGCGGCGGAAGCCGAGAAGTCGCTTGCGTTCCTGAGCGAGCAGCTGCCGCAACTCAAGAGCGACCTGGAGCGCGCCGAGGGACGCTATAACGACATGCGCAACCGCATGGGCGTGTTCAATCTGAGTGAGCAGGGCAAGGCCTATCTGGATCAAAGCGTAGCCGCGCAGCGCAGCCTGCTCGAACTGAAGCAGAAGCGCGCGGAGATGGGCGCGATCTACGCGCCGGGTCACCCCGCGATCCAGGCGATCGATCAGCAGATCGGCATGCTGAGCAGCAGGATCGGAAGCTTGTCGCAGCAGGAACAGGCGTTGCCGGACCTGGAGCAGAATGCGGTGCGCCTGACCCGTGACATGAACGTGAACAACGAGCTTTACGTCGGCATGCTGAACAACATGCAACAGCTCAGACTGGTTCGCGCCGGCAAGGTTGGAACGGTGCGGTTGATCGATAACCCGGTGGTGCCGAAAGAGCCGATCAAGCCGAACAAGCTTCTGGTGATTGTCTATGCTGCGTTGGGCGGCCTGATTCTGGGCGTGGGTGCGGCGTTCGGGCGTACGGCGCTGTATCGGGGCGTGACCGACGCGCAGGAGATCGAGGAGCAAACGGGCCTGAACGTCTATGCGAGCGTGCCGCTGTCGCAGGCGAAAGTCGCGCGAATCGGCAAGACGCCGAAGCTGCCCGCTGGCGAGAAGTTCCTGCTGGCGAGCGAGTTTCCGCGCGACCCGTCGATTGAAAGCCTGCGCCGACTCAGAACCGCGCTTCATTTTGCCATGCTGGAATCGGAATCGGGCGACAATCGCGTGCTGCTGACGGGGCCGACGGAACAGGTGGGCAAGTCGTTCCTTTCGGCGAATCTGGCGGCGGTCGTAGCGGCGGCCGGCAAGCGGGTGTTGCTGATCGACGCGGACCTGCGCAAAGGTCATCTCGAGCAATACTTTGGTCTCGACTCGACACCCGGCCTGGCTGACTATCTGTCGTCGGACGTGACGTCCGACCCGGTGATCATGCGTGACGTGCGTCCGGGCCTCGACTTCGTTGCGCGCGGAGCGATACCGGAGAACCCGGCCGAGCTTCTGGTGAGCGAACGCATGCAGCAATTCCTCGCGAAGACGAGCGAATACGATATCGTGCTGATCGACACGCCGCCGGTGCTCGCCGTCTCCGACGCGACCGCGCT
>NZ_VZQP01000159.1:0-1994 GCF_014397655.1 Paraburkholderia sp. UCT31 | reverse complement strand
CGGTAGAGTCGAGATGTGGCGCGGTAGCGGTAGGTTCGGTTTGTCTGTTGCCGCCCCTTTCGTCTGGCGGTGCCCGAATAACTTCACCCTAACCCCGTTTCCACACCCCGCTCATCGAACCGGACATGCAGATCTCCCGCATCCGGCTCTCGGACAAGACCTCACGCCTTCACACACGCCAGGCTACGCCCCCGCGGGCGCTCAGACGTACGAGACCGAAGTGCCCGTAGAGGTGCGAGGATGGATAGGTCCCGCCCCTGCGACGTCTGAGCTTGTACTTGTTGCGTAACCACCGGCGCAACCGCGTCGCGGTGTAGCTGTCGAGTGCACGGTATGCCCGGCTAACGCTCCCTATCCGGAAGTAATTCGCCCAGCCGCGCAGCGTGCGGTTCAACCTGCCCACCAGTTCCGTGGTCTCTTGCCATGCCGTCTTGAGGGCGGTCATTGCATGAATCTTTTCGACCATGCGCCGGATACTCTTCTTCGACGGGCGCATGCCCATGCGGGCCTGACCAGTTGTCGCTGAGTACATCCGCCCAAACGTAAAACCCAGGAAGTCGAATTCGCCTTCCGGCACTTTACAGATTCGTGTCTTCTCCTCGTTGACCGTCAACTTCAGCTTGCTCATGATCTCGCGCAGTCGCGACAAGGCTTCCTCAGCCTTACCCCGCTTGCACAGGATCACCAGATCGTCCGCGTAGGTCACGATTCGACTGCCAAGACTTCGCTGAAGTCCAAGCTTCTTCCATGCCAGCACAAACCGGCGCATATACATATTTGCCAGTAAGGGTGAAATGGGTGATCCTTGCGGAATGCCACGTCTGCTGTCCCTGGCCTCCGTCGTACGTGTCTTCCGGCCTCGGTTATCGGTTTCTTCAACGGAGCACTCCAACCACATCTTGATCAGATGCAGCACCCGCCGATCAACGATGCGTCGCGCGAGCGACAACATCAAGTCGGCGTGAGGAATACTTCCGAAGTAGTCCGCGAGGTCGGCGTCAACAACGTCCGTTTGCCCTCTATGCAGCCGTT
Source organism: Paraburkholderia sp. UCT31 (assembly GCF_014397655.1). NCBI lineage: Bacteria > Pseudomonadati > Pseudomonadota > Betaproteobacteria > Burkholderiales > Burkholderiaceae > Paraburkholderia > Paraburkholderia sp. UCT31. Next base: position 962 of record NZ_VZQP01000159.1, on the reverse strand, counting down.
CCTCCACCTCGGTCACCGCTTGCTGGGCGTTGCGCCCCGGGCGGTAAGCGTACTGCTCTGATGGAAGGTCCGCTTCGAAGATCGGTTCGAGCACCAGCATTGCTGCTGTCATGCACACCCGATCTCGCAAGGTCGAGATGCCCAGTGGCCTCAACTTGCCATTGGCCTTCGGGATAAACACTCTTCTGATAGAGTCCGGCCGGTAAGTCTCCTGCCTGAGCGCAAGCGCCAGTTCACCGAGCCACTTCTGCACCCCATACGCCTCAACATCCGCGAAGTCCTGCCGGTCGACACCCGGCGCGCCCCTGTTCGAGCGGCACTGGGCGTACGCATGCGCCAGCACATCCTCACGATAGATCTTGTCGTACAGAGCATAGAAGCGGTACCCGGCTTCTGCCTTCGCTTTCGCGTGTAACGCCATCTGCAGCTTCTGAACACTGATCGGAGTTGATAGGTTGCCCAATCTCCACGTCCTCACTACGTATTGCGTTCGTCTTGAACTGAGGCCCCTTCCCTCCACCAGCATTACCCGGCTTCATTGGTATTACGAGCCTCTCCGTCATCCCAAGGCGCCCGGCCTGTCCCTCACGGGCGTCCGGTTGGTCATCCCTGACCACGCCAAGGGACTTCCCGTGTTGCGTACGCTTTCCTTGTGTACATGCTGTCGCCACTACCCCGGCGCAGCGACTGGGCGTCCCGCCTGCTCATTCACCCAGCCGTGTCAGCCTTCCCCGATAGGGTTGTCGGGTCGGCCTGCGCATCGACCTTTTCGAGGTTTGCTCGGCGTTCACTCGCGTTACGGCCTGCACACTCGCGCTGTCACCAATTTGTGACACGCATCACCGAAGGCTTCAGCCATTTCGTTGCCTCCATAGCTGCTCCGGTTGCTTCCGGCTGGAGCGGTTGCCGGGCGGGGCTTGCACCCGCTGGAAAGCGCCACCTTTTCACGGCGCACACCCGTT
>NZ_VZQP01000158.1:0-2062 GCF_014397655.1 Paraburkholderia sp. UCT31 | reverse complement strand
CGGCTCCTGCTGGAGAACGAGGCGGATTGCCTCATTCGCCAACATAAAACCGCGTGACCGGCCTCGCCCTGACCTCCCGCGTCGGACCGGAGCCCTCTACCGCGCGAGCGGTTTCGTTCGCCGACCCACATGAGCCGCCCGGGAAAATCTGACGACCGTCCGCTTGCCGGCCAGCATGAGACGATCGCGGGCGACACTACGACTTACCGCAGGACGGCCTTCCGAACATCCGCGCGTGGTCGCTAATCGCTCTTGACGGATGCGATGAAGCGCCTGCGGGTACTCAGCAGGCTGTGGGTGTCGTATGCGCTGACGGCAGGCCTGCGCATCAGATACGCATGCTTGCGGTGCCGGACTTGTGCGCTTCGATGCCCCCATTGATCTACGTCAAGTCGCTTTGCTGTACGACGCGAATACTGCCAGCAATGCCAACGCCACAGGAGAATCTCATGGCTCAGTCGATGAAGGCGGCCGTCGTGCATGCCTTTGGGGAACCGCTTCATATCGAAGAAGTGCCCGTACCCACGCCAGGGCCGGGACAGATTCTGGTTAACATCAAGGCGTCCGGCGTGTGTCACACGGACCTGCACGCTGCCGACGGCGACTGGCCCGTCAAGCCGACGCTGCCATTCATCCCCGGCCACGAAGGTGTGGGTTTCGTCGCGGCGGCGGGCAGCGGCGTCACGAACGTCAAGGAAGGCGACCGGGTTGGCGTGCCGTGGCTCTATACCGCGTGCGGATACTGCGAACATTGCCAGAGCGGCTGGGAAACGCTTTGCCATGACCAACAGAACACCGGCTATTCCGTGAACGGCGCCTATGCCGAATACGTGCTCGCCGATCCCAACTACGTCGGACACCTGCCGCAGCAGATCGCCTTCGACGAAATCGCGCCGATCCTTTGCGCCGGCGTCACGGTCTACAAAGGTATCCGCGTGACCGATACGCGGCCAGGGCAATGGTTAGCGATCTCAGGCATCGGCGGTCTCGGTCACGTGGCCGTGCAATATGCGATCGCGATGGGACTTCACGTGGTCGCGGTCGACGTGAGCGAGGACAAGCTCGCGCTCGCGCGCGAACTCGGCGCGCATCTCGCGATCGACGCATCCAAGACTGATCCCGCCGCCGTCATCCAGAAGGAAATCGGCGGAGTGCACGGCGTGCTCGTCACCGCGGTCTCTCGCAGCGCCTTCGCGCAGGCCCTCGGCATGGTGCGCCGCGGCGGCACGGTTGCGCTTAACGGCCTGCCGCCGGGCGATTTTCCCCTGCCTATCTTCTCGACGGTACTGAACGGCATCACCGTGCGCGGCTCGATCGTGGGAACGCGGCGCGATCTGCAAGAGTCGCTAGACTTCGCCGCGGAAGGCAAGGTCCGAGCCCATATCCAACGCGAGCGGCTCGACAACATCAACACGGTCTTGACCGACCTGCGGAACGGAAATGTCAACGGCAGAATGGTATTGACGTTCGATTGACCTGATAACAGCCCGCTTTGCGATGCCCCGCGATTTCGCGGGGCATCGCATCATTCCTCGCGGTTATTCTGTCAGCCGGTGGGATCTGGTCATCGTTGATGAGGCCCACAAGCTGTCGGCGACCTGGTATGGGACGAAAGTCAACGAGAGCCGCCGGTTCAAGCCGGACAAGCTCTGGGCGAAATCTCGCGGCACGTCTTGTTGATGACGGCAACACCGCACGACGGCAAAGAAGAGGATTTTCAACTGTTCTTGTCGTTTCTTGACTCAGACTGACTTTCGCGACGCCCCCCGATAGTTTTCCCAGGCAATTTTCCCACGCTGCGGCGTAACGACGCAGCCCGCTGAACTCGACCGTCCTGTCATCGACTGGGTTTATAATGACAATAAACTCATAAATGATATATATATCATACAACGGATTGTCTTTGCTTGGTGCTGCCCGTAATCCAGTCGGCATCTAGGGAAACGCTGATTAATGGAGCTCGGCGGTCATCGCTCACGTAGCCGAAGACGTTATAGAAGGCAGCTCACAGAACGGACTCACGAGGATGAAGAGGCAGATCGGCTTCGCGGAAGCGGAAATT
>NZ_VZQP01000157.1:0-2078 GCF_014397655.1 Paraburkholderia sp. UCT31 | reverse complement strand
CGCGTTCTGACATCCAGAGAGCCGTCGCACTGTCGCAGCGGGATCTCGCTCACCTCGTCCTGATCTCTCGCGGCGTTGTTGGTCTCGTACTAAATTTCCACTTCTGACGGGTTACGCTGACGGATACCAACAAATCACTGAACCAGAACTCGAAGGCCTTGGTCAGTTCAATCAGCGCCTCGGCACCGTCCACCACCCAACCGTCCGGGCTCGCGCAGTCCGCACCGCCAGATGAGGCAACGACAAAGAAGTTCAGCGTTAGTCCGACCATCCAACGCAGCGCCACCGAAGAAGTGGCTGCATGAGCCTCTTCTTTATGGGATGTGGCTCTTCCCAACTGCTGTCAGTAAATAGCATCAGTGTGACCAACGAAATGAGCAAGGTTCGACCTGCTTTGCTAACGATATGACATTTTATGTCGTATACCAACATACCATGCCGTTACGTTAAATGCTAGTTGAGGCGACCATATGTGTCGGTCAACGACACAGAATGTTGAGTAGTGACGCAAACAAAGGAAAAAAGGCTAGCCAACCAAATAGGCTCTACGCTCGCTCGCATTCGTGCCGAGCGGGGATACACACAAGAATTTCTCGCCGAGCGACTGGATGTAACTATTGAGACCATCGGTCGATTCGAGCGAGGCATCGTTCTTCCGACTTTGCCTCGTTTGTATCAGTTGGCTGAAGTGCTGGCCGTGCCAGTGGTCGACCTTTTACAAAGCGGGTCGTCCCGATCAGGAGACGTTGCCCTAGAAATGACGTCATTGCTTGAGCGACTCTCGCTTGATGACCAGACCTTCGTCCGGAAGTGGCTCTGGGAAATGTGCGAGCACCTCGGCAAGCCGCGCCATTCACGCAAAAAAGTGACCTGATACGCTCAGAATGCCATTGGCTGGCGCCCGCCGCCATCGGCTTTGGTCCAGACATACGCACAACAACTTTGTCTCCGCACAGCTCGAAGCGAGCCGGGTCGGACGAAACCTTCGCGACGTTTATAGTTGGGCAACTACTGCGTCCCTTGGCACTCACTCACATCGAGCGAAATAGTTGCTTTTTGGGCGGGGCATATCGGTCGTTTGTTTGAGCTCCCTGACGTGTTGGGGGTTTCCGTGGCGGAGCTCCTAATCGACCCGTCAGCGCCGTCAATGGACATGGCTCCCTGGAAATCGCTTCACAGCTCGAGCCGCTTTCGCAGGATGACCGAATTTTTGTTAAAAAGTGGCTTGAGGAAATGTGGAAGCACCTCGTCAAGTCGCGCCATTCACGTAAAAGAGCGCGACCTAGTCTCCCGTAATTAGAAATTCGCCCACGCATGTGAGCAGTTTGCTAGACAAGCGTGTACCAAAATCGCGCACACTTGTCTGGCGCGGCAAGTAGCGCCAGTTTTGTCAGTTTTTAAGAATAAGAAGCGACGGTCCAGCTGGCCGAGAGGGCACACGAGCGTTCGATTTATCGGCTAGGACTTACGGGTGTTAAATAGGTAGCAAAAGAGACGTCAATTGCATACCCCGAATTTATAAAACCGAAAATTAGAATACCGTGGCAAACAATTTCATTCAAACGATTAATACCAGATCATAAATTTCAAATAGATTAATGCTTTCCAGCCTAGATTTGAAAAGCCCAAGGCAAATCGAGCTTATCGAAAAAATTACTAGCCACAACAACTGCTCTTCAAAAAAACCACTTCACTGACATCATTAAAAATTCATTGCGGTGAGAATTTTCTTTATTTCAACGAGCCGCCGCCTACCTTCTTCTCGCGGAGTGATGACAACAGCATCTGGGATTACCACGCCGAGCATCTTTACCAAATTCGAAACATAAGGGCGCGTGCGGCCAGGCAATTTCTGTCGTGCATTCATAACTCGCGCTTGCCCACACGCCTCAATCAAATAATCATAAACTCGGCGGTCGCGGTCGGTTTCGATGATGACGTCTGGAACAGCAGTTGATATTTGCATCGCCGCCTCTCCACAACACCCTTGAACTTGATTAACCATAGAGCCAGAAATCTATAAAACCAATCAGATTTTTAAAAAATTGTGCTATATTTTTCACGCCCCTCCCCCGGAC
>NZ_VZQP01000156.1:0-2197 GCF_014397655.1 Paraburkholderia sp. UCT31 | reverse complement strand
CATGATTCGGCTCCTGCTGGAGAACGAGGCGGATTGCCTCATTCGCCAACATAAAACCGCGTGACCGGCCTCGCCCTGACCTCCCGCGTCGGACCGGAGCCCTCTACCGCGCGAGCGGTTTCGTTCAGCGGCCATGAGGCGACATTCGCTGGTCGCGATTTGCAGACGTTCAGACGTCGTCCGCCCCACTAAACAGCCGTTCGCCTGACCAGGACGAAAGTCGCTTCATCGACCTTCGTTGATGTCATCAAGCGCTCCGAACCAGGCAATATGGAACACACGCCAGTATGTGCGTGGCACCCGTGTACTTCAGGCGGATCGGGTTCGTTTGCGCGGTCGCACGAGTCTTTCAATTGCACCGTCAGTGACGTCCTTAAATAGCGCGACTGTGCCATAAGCCCGCGCAGCCAGCATGGCACCGTAGATCAGCGACACGAGAGTTGCGGCCTCGGTTTGAACCGACGAATCCAGTCTGACGAGGTCGTTTTTCGCCCCTGACTCGAGCACCTGCTCAAGCCACGCCGTGAGGTTATCGAAAAACGCTTTCACCTCTTTCGCTACTTCCTCGGGCAGCGAGGGGAGTTCGGCGCCGAGCATGCCAGCTACACAGAACGGAGCGCTATCGTCCGCAATGCAGCGTTCCCAATGGCCGATGTAGGCACGCAATTGCTCAAGAGCGTCGGCGCCGCTCGCCTGAAGTGAGGCCATGTCGGCGTCAAACGCTGCCCGCCACTCGTTCACCACTGCGATCACGAGATCAGTTTTAGACGGGAAGTGGTGATGAATGCTCGCCTTACGAATGTTGATTGCGTCCGCGACGTCGGCATAGCTAAACCCGCTATATCCGCGACGCATGATGAGTTGCCGTCCCGCTTCGATGATCCTGTTCGCGGTAAGGTCTCCGGTTGCTGTCATTTTGCCTACCATCTAGTCGGTTGAATATTCGACAGTCTACGCGGAGCGGACGCCGATTTCCAGCTTCGAAGAATCTCTTGCATTTAAATCATCCTACTAGTAGGATGGCTATATCGACGAGGGAATTGCCCTGTGTCGACTTCTCTAGTTATCTAACTTTTTGGAGCATGAAAAATGAAGACTTCCTCATACGTAAGCCGTGTCGCCGCCGCAATCGCTCTCTCCGCCGCGGCCTTGGGATCACACGCAGCGGTTGCTGCACCCGTCAAGAACATCGTTCTGGTGCATGGCTTTTTCGCCGATGGCTCGGGCTGGCAGGCGGTGTCGAAAATCCTGACGCGCGACGGCTACAAGGTCTCCGTCGTGCAAGAGCCGGAAACTTCGTTCGAGGATGACGTGAAGGCGACTACGCGAGTGGTCGATGCGCAGGACGGCCCGAGCATCCTCGTCGGCCACAGCTATGGTGGCGCGGTGGTGACCGAGGCCGGCAACGACGCGAAGGTAGCTGGCCTGGTTTACGTGGCTGCGTTTCAGCCCGATGCCGGCGAAAGCCCGATGGATCTGACAAAGAAAATGCCGCCCGCGACCAAGGCGATCAAGGCAACCGCAGACGGCTACCTATATCTCGACCAGGCGCAGTTCCATACGGATTTTGCCGCAGATGTATCCGCCGCCGAAGCGAAGTTCATGGCGATCTCGCAGGTGATGCCGGCCGCCCAGTCGTTTGGCGTGCCGATTACAAACCCCGCATGGAAAACGAAGCCGAGTTGGGCCGTCGTGGCGACGGCAGACCGCGCAATCAATCCCGATCTCGAACGCTTCATGACGAAGCGCGCCGGGAGCACGACCGTCGAAATTAACTCAAGTCACGTGGCATATATTTCGCATCCGGCCGAAGTGGCGAAGTTGATCGAGCAAGCTGCAGCAAAGTCCAGCAAGGAATGATTGAACGCGATACGCCGTCTGAGATTGTGTTGATTGTCAGGCGGCGTTCTCGGCGAAGGTTGTCATCGCAAAGGGATGTGCCTGCGGGGCACAACGCCCCCTGACTTCCGTCGATATTCAGACGGGCCAGTCATGAGTTGCGTTGCTCTGACCTGCGTCCGCTTCGCATTTAAAACCGGCCTTTGACACACTACGGCAGTCAAAGACTGCAACGGGTGTGCGCCGTGAAAAGGTGGCGCTTTCCAGCGGGTGCAAGCCCCGCCCGGCAACCGCTCCAGCCGGAAGCAACCGGAGCAGCTATGGAGGCAACGAAATGGCTGAAGCCTTCGGTGATGCG
>NZ_VZQP01000155.1:0-2213 GCF_014397655.1 Paraburkholderia sp. UCT31 | reverse complement strand
GGCGCCACGATGGCTCACGCCGAGGCAAAGGCGGCTGCGAAAGATGTTGTCATTGTTCACGGCGCACTGGTGGATGGCTCCGGCTGGCGGGCCGTCCACGACATCCTGGTCAAGGATGGTTACCATGTGGCGATCGTGCAGGAGCCGCTTACGGGCCTTGCAGAAGACGTCGATGCCGCCAGGCGCGTCATTGATCAGCAGCAGGGCCCGGTTGTGCTGGTCGGCCATAGCTATGGCGGCTCCGTGATCACGGAGGCAGGTGCGGACCCGAAGGTCAGCTCGCTCGTCTATGTGGCCGCACTGCAACCCGACGCCGGCGAAGCCAGCGGTCAGCTGTTGCAGAAGTTCGCCGCGCCCAACGATGCGATGCGAGCGACGCCGGACAAGTATTTCTTCCTCCCGCCGGCGAAATTCCGTGAGAACTTTGCAGCGGACGTCTCGCCATCGGACGCGCAATTCCTGGCGGACTCGCAGGATCAACTCGCCGAGAAAGCGTTGGGCGCACCGGTCTCTGTGGCGGCATGGCGAACCAAGCCCAGCTACGCCATCCTGACTACCCAGGATCATATGGTGAGCCCCCAGCTTCAGCGCTGGATGTATCAACGCTCGGGTGCCAAGGTGACCGAAGTGAGCGCAAGCCACGCTGTCTTTATCTCTCAGCCGGCCGCGGTCGCGCGAGTGATTGAGGTTGCCGCGAAGTCGACGAACTGACCGGTAATCGTCTCGATGGGGCACCTGTCGGCTTGGCGCCGACGGCCGACACCGTCGCCAGTCGGCCCGCCCCCATCGCAGATACCCACGTGGGTTGTCAAATCGCGGCAATCGCGGGTGGATGTCGCTCAGCTCGGCACATACCCCTAACCCTTCACGGATGTCGCCACCATGCTATTACTGATCCTTGCCTACCTCGGCGGTGCACTGACCATCCTCAGTCCGTGCATCCTGCCGGTGCTGCCTTTCGTATTTTCGCGAGCAGACCGCCCGTTCGCGCGCAATGGACTGCCGATGCTCGTGGGCATGGCGCTGACTTTCGCCGTGGTCGCCACGCTGGCCGCCGTCGGCGGCGGCTGGGCCGTCCGCGCCAACCAGTACGGCCGCTTCGTCGCCTTGGCGGTGCTTGCCGTGCTTGGCCTGACGTTGCTCTCGGAGCGCGTCGCGGAATGGATCACCCGTCCGTTCGTGGCGCTCGGCAACAAGCTCACCGAGCACACCGGGAGCCAGGACGATTCGGTGCTCTCGGCGGCCGGGCTGGGCGTAGCCACAGGGCTGCTGTGGGCGCCCTGCGCCGGCCCGGTCCTGGGCCTGCTACTCACGGGCGCCGCTCTCAAGGGCGCCAGCGTCCAGACGACGCTGTTGCTGCTCACCTACGCGGCGGGCGCGGCGACCTCGCTCGCGCTGGCGCTGCTGATTGGCGGACGCGTCTTCGCCTTGATGAAGCGCTCGCTGGGCGCTGGCGAATGGGTGCGCCGCGCCTTGGGCGTGCTGGTGCTGGCAGGTGTGGCCGCCATCGCGCTGGGGCTGGATACCGGGCTGCTGACACGCGTGTCGCTGGCCAGCACGGGCGGCATCGAACAGAAGCTGATCGACGCGGTGCGTCCTCCGCCTCTCGTGCAGATCGCTGTGAAGGCCGGCGACACGCTGCCGGTGGAAGGCGATCTGCCCACGCTCGATGGCGCCACCCAGTGGCTCAACAGCCCGCCGCTCACGGCGCAGTCGCTGCGGGGCAAGGTGGTGCTGGTCGATTTCTGGACCTACTCCTGCATCAACTGCATCCGCGCGCTGCCCTACGTGCGGGGCTGGGCTGACAAGTACAAGGATTACGGCCTGGTGGTGATCGGCGTGCACGCACCCGAGTTCGCGTTCGAGAAGGATCCGGTCAACGTCATCCACGCCGTGAGGGACCTGGGCGTGGACTACCCGGTCGCAATCGACAACGGTTACGCCATCTGGAAGGCCTTCGGCAACGAGTACTGGCCCGCGCATTACTTCATCGACCCGCAGGGGCATATTCGTCACCACCACTTTGGCGAAGGCGACTACCAGCAAAGCGAGGACGTGATCCGCCGGCTGCTCACCGAGGGCGGCCAGAAGGACCTGCCGGGTGGCTACGTGCAACCGAACGCGCAGGGCGCACAGGCCGCCGCCGGCTCAGGCGATGCCAGTCGCTCGCCGGAAACCTACGTCGGCTACGCACGCGCGCAGAACTTCGCCGG
>NZ_VZQP01000154.1:0-2354 GCF_014397655.1 Paraburkholderia sp. UCT31 | reverse complement strand
CGCATCACCGAAGGCTTCAGCCATTTCGTTGCCTCCATAGCTGCTCCGGTTGCTTCCGGCTGGAGCGGTTGCCGGGCGGGGCTTGCACCCGCTGGAAAGCGCCACCTTTTCACGGCGCACACCCGTTTCAGTCATTCGAGATCGCCGAGACCGGACATTCAGGGCGGCGCGGTGCTCGCCAGTTTAGCCGCGGGATTCAGCGGAAATGGGCCGTGCACTGTTCGGGCAATTTGTCTGCCTGGATTGGGGCGCGGGAATAAAGTCTAACGACAAGGTGTTCTGTGAATGTAGTCGTGCAGTACAAACCGCAACCCCATTATCGCGTTCGCCAAAGGAAATGAGTCAATGGAATATCAATCCGGCACAAGAGTGTCTGACGACGTAGACGGGGCAGCCTATTCGCCCGCTAATCTCATGCAACTGGGCATGGGATTTTGGGGCTCTAAAGCGTTGCTGTCCGCGGTCGAGCTCGGTGTATTTACGCACCTCGGGAAAGGGCCTCGCAACGGTGAGCAGTTGACTGACGAGTTGGGATTGCATCCGAGATCGGCTTTGGACTTTCTCGATGCTTTGGTTTCGTTGCAGGTGCTGGAGCGAGAAAACGGTCTCTATCGGAACACGTGCGAGACAGGACTATTTCTCGATAGAACGCAACCGGGATATATCGGCGGAATACTGCAAATGGCTAACGACCGACTATATCCGTTCTGGGGATCGCTTACCGAAGCGCTGCGCAGCGGACTGCCGCAGAACGAGGCGAAGCAGGGCGGCAACCCGTTTGATGCGATCTATCGGAACGAACGAACACTGCGTGTTTTTCTGGAATCGATGACTGGGATCAGCCTCGGCGCCGCTAAAGCGCTTGCGCAGAAATTTCCTTGGCAAGACTACGGTTCGTTCGTCGACATTGGTGCGGCGCAAGGCGCTTTAGTCGTAGAGGTTGCAAGCGCGCATCCGCATCTCACGGGTGGCGGCTTCGATTTGCCGGCAGTCGGACCTTTATTTGACAAGTATGTCGCGGAACACGGGTTAAAGGAGCGCCTTCGTTTCCATCCGGGCGATTTCTTCAAGGAAGCCTGCCCGTCGGCCGACGTGCTCGTGATGGGCCACATTCTTCACGACTGGAATCTCGAGCAGAAGCGCGAACTGCTCGCCAAATGTTATGAGGCGCTGCCTCCGGGCGGCTGCCTGATCGTCTACGACGCCATTATTGACGATGAGCGCAGACAGAATGCGTTCGGCTTGCTGATGAGCCTCAATATGCTAATCGAGACGCCCGGGGGCTTTGACTATACGGGTGCGCAGTGCCGTGAATGGATGGCCGACGTCGGCTTCAGGGAGATTCGGGTCGAACCACTACTCGGGCCGGATTCGATGATCATCGGGATTCGATAGTCGGCCAGCCGGTGCACTAGTTTGGTGACTGGTCATAGATTGACAACGATCTACGATGCCGTGCCGATTGACCGCAACTGGCCGACGACCGTCCGACGGGCCAGCCGGCCCGGGGCAACGAGAACCTTCGCCGAGAAGACCGCCGACTATGCTTTTGTTTGGAGACATCGATATAGTTGGCGCTGCGGCGGGAGACGGCACCCCGCGAGGTGCACCGGAAGGTAGTGCTGACCGCGCCTAGGGCCTTGGGCACCGTCTGCGTAATAATCAGGCGCAGACCTTGCCCCACCGCAAATCTCCAATCGAAGGTGGCTCCTAGATGCGGACATGAAGGTTCGAAACGTCAAAAGACCATCCAAGCCTCCGTCCCGTCGAATGCATACGCTTCCTGTTCGTTCGCTGCGTCCAGAATTGATGGCCACTCGATGCGTGGATGGTAGATGTATTGCTGCAAAACGAAGTAACTGGAATGTCTCACGTCGATCACCGTCGTCAGTCTTTCGAATTTCCGTTCCATCCAACTGAAGGCAATGAAGTTCGAGCAATCGGACATCACGAACATGCAACCCCATGCATAGCCTGGAAACCTGCGCCCGGCCACATCAATAATGTGAAATGAATCCCCATGTGGCGGTTCACCCTGATATCGCAGCGTGACCGCATAACTGCGATCAGGCGGTGTCAGCACATAGTCGCCCATGCCTGCGCAATGGCAAAGGTTATCCACTGTAAATTGGATCTCGCAAGGTTCCATCCGCCTGATTTCCGTCGGAAATGAAGTTGTTTCACTCGATTGTCGACGATTCGCGCCGGTGTGTCGAACGACCGGTCTTGGCCGGGTCCTGCCCGATGCGGTCGGCGGGAGTCGACCGGATATAGCCTTTCAACATTCACGTTAGCGGCCTGTCATGACCGAATGGTGCTGGGAAGCCTCAATACGAGATTTCGAAATGTGATTT
>NZ_VZQP01000153.1:0-2476 GCF_014397655.1 Paraburkholderia sp. UCT31 | reverse complement strand
CGGCTCCTGCTGGAGAACGAGGCGGATTGCCTCATTCGCCAACATAAAACCGCGTGACCGGCCTCGCCCTGACCTCCCGCGTCGGACCGGAGCCCTCTACCGCGCGAGCGGTTTCGTTCGCCGACCCCATCCGGTCACTGGATCCCTCGCCACTTCAATGGCAGGTTCCAAACGTTCAGCGGTCATCCGGGCGTTGTTCTCTCCCCGCAAGTACTCGGCCCCAATCGCTTGTCCTCAACTCGATACGACCGTTGCCAGCGTCCGTGGGCACGAGCTGCCACTGAAACTCAGTGAACCGATGAGGATGCGTGTGCCTCTGGCCGTGAAAATCCCAAACCTGTCGCCGCGATGACCGTGGTCATCCTTTGTGCGCGAATGCCAGCACGATTGCGTTGCCCAGTTCATCGACAACCCTTGCCGATGCGCCCGGCGCCGCGAACATCGTGAACTCGACATCGGGCAGTGCCGGCAGGCCGGCATCCGGCGCGATCGCACGCAAGCCGTGCGCAAGTTGTGTATGCACGATCGGTGTCACCGCAAAGCCCGCGTGCGCAGCGGCGCACAGGCCAGCGCCGCTCGGGCACACCAGCACGATCCGGTAATCCACGCCAGCGCGGGCAAGCGCTGTCAGTGAGGCCTCACGATACGGGCAGGGTTCCGGCAGCAGCGCAATCGGCACCGGTACGCCAGCCGTTAGCGACGCCCAATCCGCACCGGCCCAAACAAGCGGCTCGCGCCAGAGCACGCGTCCGGAGCGCGCATCGTGGCAGCGTCCACCAATCACCACGTCCAATTCACTGTGATCCATCGCCTGGAGCAGTTCGCCCGGGATACCGACCCTGATGCTGAACGCGATGCGCGGGTACCGCACGGCAAACGCCTGCATCACGTGCATCAGTCTGACATTGGCGAGGTCTTCCGACAGACCCACGCGGATCGTGCCCTCACTCGGTCCGCGAAGCAGCTGCGCCCGCGCGTCCTGATTAAGCGCGAGGATGGCGCGCGCGTAACCCAGCAGCAGTTCGCCGTCCACTGTGAGCGTGACCGAGCGCGTTGTGCGCACGAGCAGGTCGCGGCCGATCTGTTTTTCGAGACGCCGCAGATGCGCGCTGACCGCAGACTGCGTCAGATTCAGACGGGCCGCGGCGTGCGTGAAGCCTCCTTCCTGAACCACGGCCACAAAAGAGCGCAGCAAAACGGTATCGAACATTAGATGCCCCCGCAATACAGTGCGAATGCTACTGAATATCGCGATGATACTTCGTTTATATTTTGAATCGAACTATGTTCTGATGAGGGTCATCAACCCATCAGGAGTCGTTCCATGTCGACCTTGCTGCATATCGAATCCTCCCCGCGCAAGTCGCGGTCCGCATCACTCGACGTTGCGCACGCGTATCTGGAGGCCTGGCGCGACGCTCATCCGAATCATCGGATCGACGTGCTCGACCTGTGGGCGACTCAATTGCCGGAACTCGACGGCGACGCGCTCGATGCCAAATACGCGGACTTGAGCGGCACGCCTCTCAGCGAAGGCCAGCAGCAAGCGTGGGCAGGTTTCCGGCAGCTAGCGCAGCGGATGCACGACGCGGATACGCTGCTGTTCTCCGTGCCGCTGTGGAATTTTTCCATCCCATACAAGCTCAAGCATTTCATCGACGCCGTGTCCCACCGGGACATCCTCTTCTCATTCGACGAGCGTGGGTTAGCGGGATTGCTGAAGGGCAAGAAAGCAGTCGTGATCTATGCGAGAGGCCTCGACTATTCAAAGCAGTCGAGCACGCCCGCCGAGTCGTTCGACTTTCAGCGGCCGATTTTTGAAGCGTGGCTGCGCCTCATCGGTATCACCGACATCGAATCGATCATCGTCGAGAAAACTCTCTTTGGACCTGAAGTCGATCACGCGGGCAGACAGGCTGCGCGCGAACAGGCAGTGGCGCTGGTAGACGCGGCTTCAGCTTCGGTTGATGGCTGAACTAAGTCCGGACCACCAACGCGTTGCGTCACGGTTCATTGCGCCGATATTCATTGCGTTGAGTAACATCTGTTTTGCGCAGTGGATAGGCCGCCGCTACAAATCGAATCGTGGACATTCGTTGCCCATGCCGGCAAGGTGTGCCTGGCGATCCTCTTCGCTCCCAAAGGCGTCGAAGACGCCGAACGTCGTCGGCGAGAGCTGATCGACGTTCTGGCTATGAAGAACGAGCTGGCCTGATTCCCGGTTATCTATCACCGATCAATCCTCGCCCGTCAAGCGTGATTGCGCGAAACTGCGGGCAACTACAGACAATTCTGGAGAGTACAATGTTTGCACTGCGAAAGAACCTGGCGATTGCCGCCCTGGCCCTTGGCGCCACGATGGCTCACGCCGAGGCAAAGGCGGCTGCGAAAGATGTTGTCATTGTTCACGGCGCACTGGTGGATGGCTCCGGCTGGCGGGCCGTCCACGACATCCTGGTCAAGGATGGTTACCATG
>NZ_VZQP01000152.1:0-2494 GCF_014397655.1 Paraburkholderia sp. UCT31 | reverse complement strand
GTAAGCACCTCACGACGGCCGTCCGCAACGCGGCGTTCGCATGAGGCATGATGGGGAATCGGGCTACATGATTTTCACTGGCTAGCAATCAATCGGCAGACGCCGCTGGGCCAGCCTGCCGAGCCAGCTTCGTGGCCACGTTCCAGGGCAACAGTTCGTCGATGCGGTTAATGGGATGGTCAGCGATATGGGTCAGGACGTATTCGAGGTAGGCGCGCGGGTTGATCCCGTTGAGCTTGCATGTGCCGATCAGACCGTACATCGCAGCAGCCCGTTCGCCCCCGCTATCGGAGCCGGCGAACAGGAAGTTCTTGCGACCCAGACTCACACAGCGCAGTGCGTTTTCGGCCAGTGCATTGCTGATTTCGGCACCGCCCTCGTCGCAGTACAGCGCGAGGGCGTCCCACTGGTTAAGCGAGTAACGGATTGCTTTGGCCAGATCGGATTTCTTCGACAGCGTGGCGAGTTTGTCCGTCATCCACGTTTTGATGGTCGCGAGCAGCGGCACGCTTTTCTCTTGCCTCACGCGCAGCCGTTCTGCAGCTGGTTTGCCGCGGATGTCGGCCTCGATGCCGTAAAGTTCGCCGATCAGTTCGAGCGCCTCCCGGGTCGCCTCGGTAGGCGTTCGGGCGTGTACGTCGTAGATGTACCGTCTCGCGTGATCCCAGCATGCAGCTTCACGGATCTTGCCGCTCTCGTACAGTTCGTTGAAGCCGCTGTAGGCGTCGGCCTGCAGGATGCCCTCGAATCCAGCGAGATGGGTCTGGGGGTGGATGCCTTTGCGGTCGGGCGAGTAAGCAAACCACACCGCAGCCGGTTCGGTCGAACCCGAGCGGGTGTCATCGCGCACATACACCCACAGTCGCCCAGTCTTCGTCTTCTTGTTGCCCGGCGCGAGCACCGGGATCGGCGTGTCGTCCGCGTGCAGCTTCGACGGTGCCATCGTGTGGCGGCGCAGCGCCTCAGTCAGCGGCTCGCAAAGGGCCTCACACTGGCCAACCCAGCGCCCCATGCTGGCCGGATCGAGCTTCACGCGGTCGCGCGCGGCAATCTGCGACTGCCGGTACAACGGGGCGGGGTCAGCGTACTTCGAGACGAGGATGTCGGCCAGCAGGCTCGGATGGGCGATGCTGCGCGTGATCGGCAGGCCGGGCATGGGCGACTGCGAGAAGTGGTGGCCGCACGGACAGACCGTCTTGCGCCGGATCGTGCGAATCACCTTGAACATTGCCGCAACGCGGGCGAGCTGCTCGGACACGTCCTCTCCGAGCGGCTGCATGGTGCTGCCGCATTTCGGGCAGCTCGCGTTAGCGTCGAGTACGCGTTCTTCGCGCGGCAGATGCGGTGGCAGCGCTTCTTTCGGCGATGCGTCGCCCACAGGCGTGCTCGCGCCTGATTGGCGGGCGCGTCGCACATCAGTGACACCACGCTCACCGGTCAAATCCTCAAGCGCGGTTTCGAGCCGCGCAACCTCCCGGTCCAGCTGCTCGGACTTGCGGCCGAACTGCATGCGCTTGAGCTTGTCGATCTGCGCCTTGAGCTGCTCGATCTCCAGATCGCGCTCGGCAAGCTGGGCACGGGCCTCGACCAGCAAGGCCCGCAGGGTTTCAACATCGTCAGGAAGTTCGGCGCCGTTCGACATGTGGCGCAGTTTACGAGCCTTCCTCGCGGTTTACAACATCGACAGCGCAGCCGTCCGACGCGGCTGCCGCCAATCGATGTCTTCGAGCAACATCGACAATTGCGCCGCCGTCAGATGAACCTTGCCGCCATCGGCGTGTGGCCAGACGAAGCGACCACGCTCAAGCCGCTTCGCCAGGAGCCAAAGCCCGTCTTCGGTCGCCCACATGACCTTCACGAGATCGCCGCGCCGGCCCCGGAAGATGAACACGTTGCCACCCAGCGGATTGTCCTCGAGCGCCGTCTGTACCTTCGCCGCCAGCCCCTGGAATCCGCAGCGCATGTCTGTGACGCCGGCCACCAGCCAGACGCGTGTACCCGTGGGCAGAGAGATCACGATCGCACGCTCCCCAGGACGACACGTAGCGTGTCGGCATCGACGCCGCCGTTGACCCTGACGACCACGCCACCGAACCGGATCTCGATCGTCCCGTCTCGCGGAGTCGGATTGCCGACGTCACCTCCATTCGGAGGCATCGCCAGGCGCTGCGGCGGCGTCTCATGAATCACCGCCACTGGAATCAGCGACGTCGTTTCGGCCTGCAATTGCGCGCGATAGCGACGCCGCCAGGTGAACAGCATGTTTGCATTGATGCCATTGTCCCGCGCCAGCTTCGCGACCGACGCACCAGGCTCACATGCTGCGGCCGCAAGCCGGCGTCGAAACTCGCGATCATAGTTCGGGCGTCCCTTGCGGCTACCCGGCCTAGCTTTCGGCTCTGTCACAGTGATGTCCATCAAATCGAAAATGATGGGCACCATTTTGATGTCGGTCCTCGCCGTCGTCTACGACGGTCGTCGTGAGGTGCTTACA
>NZ_VZQP01000151.1:0-2560 GCF_014397655.1 Paraburkholderia sp. UCT31 | reverse complement strand
TTACCCTTACTGGTCGTTTTGACACCGCCACTTTGGCACTCTGATGCCGTCGGGTATAGCGAGGGCTCCGCCGTTCCTACTGCCTCTCCTATCCGACGCGGGAGGGAGGCGTCCATACCATCTCCTCGATTACGGCGGATGCCGTGTTGGGAAGCATTCTCTGTGTGGCGTGGTGTTTTCGCGAGAGCGTGGGTGTCATTTGTTTAATGACTCGATGTCATCGAACCTCCTTGGCGGGCCCAGGTGTTGCGCTTGTCTGATGGAGTGTTCTCAACGCCAAGTATCGAATCGCCGCTCGATGTTCGCGAAACGCAGCGGCAATCGTGCGCAGCGCTCCACGCGACCTCGTATCCGAGAGGCTCGAATGCAGCACGATTTCCGAAGGAGGAAGCGCGGGGAGCCCCAGCAGCGCGCCGACTTCGATGACACCGACCGGCGCGACCCGCTGCGCGAACGCACCGACGGCAAGCCCGGCCGAGACAGCGACGGTGACGGCCGGCGTGCCACCGCCTATGAACACGTCGATCCAGGCGATCCCCGCTGCGTCGAGCTTGCGGGTCGCGAGACTGCGCAGGTCGCACGATGTCGACAGCGATGCAAGCCGCAGCGGCGCATCGAGGCGGTCATTGGCGGAGTCCCGACAAAGCATGCCGGACTCGCGCCTCAGGGGTTGTGATTTCTACGTTTCAGATCGGCTCGGCACTGGGCGTCGCAATCACTGGCGGCGTCTTTTACGGTGCGCTTGGCGAGAGCCACGCGGCCGCGAGGCAAGACTGACTGGACGGACATCCGGGCAAACGTCATGCGGTGTGATAACGCAGCCAGAAGGTTTCGCGGCAGACGTTGTCGAATCTCTGGCTCGCCGGATCGATGCTGAGGCCGGCGGGATGCTGGATCACGACATAGTCGATCCAGCATTCGGCGCAGAGCGCATCGGAGCTCACCTGATCCCACTCGAGGGATCGGCGAATCACCGCGCCGTTGTCGAAAGCGAAGGTGATTTCCTGCTTGTGAACTTCGATGTCCTGTTCGCGCCAGGTCTCCGTTGAAACGTCCTGGCGCACGATCGTCACAGGGCCGGACAGCCCATGAATGGAGCTGACATAGGAAACAAGTTTACTCATGCTTTACGAACCGAAGTTGCCGCGTATCGCGCAACAGGGCCGACAAGTATACATGCGACTGCGCGGCAGCTTCGTTCGCACCGACCTCGCCCCTTTTCGGGGCGAGCACGGCCACAAACCTCTCTCAGTGCTGCCCCTCGAGGCGATAGTCGGATCGGCAGGACACCGTCAACTTCACAACGAGTCCGGGATGGTTGTCCACCAGTGTCAGCGTGCCTCTATGCAGCGTTGCGACACCTTTCACGAGCGCGAGGCCGAGCCCGACGCCCGGCGTTCCCCGGCTCGCATCGCCCCGGTAGAAGCGCTCCGTTACCTTCGCCTTCTCGGCAGCAGGAACGCCCGGGCCATCGTCCGCTACTTCAATCTCGATGAGCCCTTCGCGCTCGCTCACTGTCACATGCACGCGCGAACATGCGAACTTCAGTCCGTTATCAATCACGTTTCCGACTGCTTGCGCAATCAGTAGCGGGTCCACAACCGCTTCCAGCTCGGCGGGACAAGTCTGCGACAGGGCAATCCCTCGAAGGTCGCCTAGCGGTTGGTAAAACTCCACCGCTTCGGAAACGATATCTGCAACATTGCTCGCAACAAAGCCTGACCTTCGCACCCCTGCATCGATCTCCGCCAGACGAAGAAGGGCATTAAAAATGCTGATCACCCGGTCGATATCGGTGAGCGAACCCTCCAGGCGCTCAAGCGTGTCGGCGTCGACCTTCTTCTTCAAATCGAGAATCATCACCTCCATCCGCGTCCGGAGTTCAGTCAGAGGCGTTCGCAAATCGTGAGCGATTGCATTCGATGTGTTGCGCACGCTACTGATCATCTCGACCAGCGCCTCCTGGGCGGCCTGCCGCCTCTCCACCTCGTCGTGCAAGCGTGCATTGCTCTCTTGCAGGACCTTCTGTAGCCGCCGGAACTTCACGTGGGTTCTCACTCGCGCGAGGAGTTCTTCCATCTGCAAGGGCTTGGTGACGTAGTCGACGGCCCCGACCTGGAACCCCACGGTCTTGTCCTCGGTGTGCGACAGTGAGGTCATGAAGATGACGGGGATGTCCCACGTTTCCGGGGTCGCTTTCAAACGGCGGCAAACCTCGAACCCATCCAGACCCGGCATCATCACGTCGAGCAGTATCAGGTCCGGACGTACGAGGGCCGCGCGACTCAGCGCCTCTTCACCGTCCCGGGCAATCGAGACGTGCAAACCGCTCCCCTCAAGAAAGTCTACGACCAGGCCCAGATTCGGTGCCGTATCATCAACCACCAGGACTACGGGCGGATTTTTCTCGAACTCATCCGACATGTGCACTAAGGAAACGCTGATTAATGGAGCTCGGCGGTCATCGCTCACGTAGCCGAAGACGTTATAGAAGGCAGCTCACAGAACGGACTCACGAGGATGAAGAGGCAGATCGGCTTCGCGGAAGCGGAAATTGCAG
>NZ_VZQP01000150.1:0-2594 GCF_014397655.1 Paraburkholderia sp. UCT31 | reverse complement strand
GCGTTCTGACATCCAGAGAGCCGTCGCACTGTCGCAGCGGGATCTCGCTCACCTCGTCCTGATCTCTCGCGGCGTTGTTGGTCTCGTACTAAATTTCCACTTCTGACGGGTTACGCTGACGGATACGTTTTATCTTTCAATGCCCGCTGCTGGGATCTTCAAAGGACCAGTCAGCGTCGGCTACGGAAGTTCGCAAGTTGAGTGGGTCACGCCGCGCGTCGACCGGCAATGAACTTCCGGGTTCGGCCGCCTACGGCCGTTGGCTCGCGCTTTTACGCGGCCATTCGGACGTCGGCTTCACCCCAGACAACGGACCCATGCGCCCCAGTCGTGTCCCCACCTACTGCTGCGCACAGGGTCGTGTACAGATTGTGTCTCTCCCGATATGATCAGTGCGAGACCAGTCGCAAAACCGAAGACCGATTTTAATTAAAGGAAGTAGTCAATGTATGAGGTAAAGCGAGATTTCCGAATACTCTTGAAATTTGGGCAACGCCAGCACATCGAATCTTTCCGTCACGAGGGTCTGTTGTACATGAATTCGAGTGACTATTTTTCAAAACTCGAAGACGACCATGTTAGAACGGATCGCTTCGAAGGCACGGATCAAATTCAACAACCACATGATTTTGCGCATATTCGTGTCGAAGCTGTTGATGACGGTAAAGTTCTTTGGATAAAACCGGAGGATTTGGCTGGGCCGGTTCTGTTCAATTTTGGCCGGTCTTGCCACAATATCTTTTGTATGTTTGCAGTTGGACACCCGAGAGATGGTTTCTCCGTCGATGAGAGGAATTTTGCGTTCGGCGACTCGTTCGTTATCGTTCTGAACACTCAAGCGTTTATTGATCGGATCTGCGCAGCAGCTGTCGTAGCTGGTTTCGAGTGCCAATATGGGCCGATCGAATACTACGACGTCAACGCGCATTCAGGCTTACCCTTGGCGACCTAACGGATATTAAACACCCTTGATGTTTCCTTTATGTCGTTGAGTGCAAGAGGTACGCGCCAGACAATCGCGTGGGAGTTGGACTAATTCGACAACTCAATGGAGTGGTCCAAGCAGAGCAGGCCACGGCAGGAATTCTCGCAACGACTTCGTTTTTTACTAAAGGGGCTCACGAATTTCAGAGGCGCATCCCCCACCAGATGAGTCTTAAGGACTTCGTGGGCATCCAGGAATGGTTGCAAGAGATTTTCCGCCGATAACAAGGTATTGTTTTCAACACGAGGGAGCGCTCAACGTTACCACGGCGGCCGGTATCTACTCGTTTCGGAAGTTGATTTACTGCATGGTCAGTGGGCCGTGTTGTCATTCCCCGAGAGACTTGCTGAACCAGGCACGCCAGTCCGTTCCCTGAAGATGGCGATCATTTAGAAATATACGAAGGGTACGCAGGGGCTTAACCGACGCGCGAAAACGGGTAAGCGTTCTTGATATAGACATGCAAGAACTGGCCTTTTGATGGAGCTTGCATCAACTGTTCGAAGAGTGTTGCTTCGACGTTATAGTATTGATAGACAGATCCGTTAGTGAACTCAATCTCTAATGTTTGTGCGCGCTCATCGTACCCGATGGACGAGATGTTTGAAGATGCGACTGCATCCCTGTTCATTGTTGTTCTCCTTCATCGCTGGGAATGTCAATGACTGGTTCACGACGGATTTGGATGTCGCGAGCGACCGCAATGGTACGTTGAGCGCGCCATGACGCGACTACCCGATCATATCCTTCGGCGATGCGCCGGGTAGACCAAGCTTCCGAAACGTTCGGGTCCGCACTCTTTGGTTGGTGTGCTTCTTGCGGCAAAGTAATTCGGCAGCGGACCGGCAGTCGCGCAGCTTCGCCCGCGATGATCGCTTCCCCCGTGCGGAGAACTGGCAAAAGGTCCATGAGACCGGCCAAGTTGTCTGGTAACGCGCCTTTAACGCGGGACCTATCAACTGGGTTTGAGAGTCGGAGCGCCACGATGGTCCCGCATTGGGATAGCACCGTTTCATCTACCTCAGCAGGTCGCTGCGAAACGACCATCGCGCCGATGCCGTACTTTCGCCCTTCCTTCGCGATTCGTTTAACGACGTTTGACGCCATTTGATCACCATCCGCGTTCAAATAGCGATGTGCTTCTTCCATCACGACGAGCAATGGACGCAGTACACCACCCTCCGTCTTTTCTCGACTCCAGAACAGCGCTTCGTAGACGATTCGGAGTATCGAGCCGACCATGCGCACCAGAACCGTGCTAGGAACCCCGGATAGATCAAGAATGGTCAATTGTCGGTCATGTCCGAGCCATCCTTGAAGGAGCTTGTCTAGATCCGCCTCAGATATGCCATTGAGGTCTGGCTCCCAAGGGCCCGGATGAAGAACGAAGTCGTAGCGCCGATCCAGCAAACGGGAGCGCAGCAGGTTTAATTGACGCTTGATCCCCTTCGCGGCCTGATTCAGAAACGGGCCTGCCGTGCCCTGCCGCGCGTCAAACAAGATGAGAGCAGCGCGTCAATCAGGATGAGAGTACTGGCGTTGCGGCAGCGGTGGAGGGCGTAGCCCGGAACCGCTGCCGCAACGCCGCGCCGAGGAGCTCCCCGTCGTC
>NZ_VZQP01000149.1:0-2795 GCF_014397655.1 Paraburkholderia sp. UCT31 | reverse complement strand
CTCGCGGCTACACGCGCTTCGCGACGATGCGCACGGTCCTCTTTCTCGTTGCTGGCAAGCTCGATTTCTCCGGCTTCAACCCGCATGCCTCGTGAGCCCCGTTACCCACTGCATTTTCAAAAGAGCCAGAAAATGGCGAGATGAAGGAATCGGCCGCCTGTCTGAACGACCGCGCGGAGAACCGTCGCCAGCCGGCACGCGAGCGAGCGTCGAATGCGCGGCTTTCGCGGCCCAGATCGCCCTGCCGCAGATCGCGTGCCGGCGGTTTCGACGTCTTCGCCGGCCGCGCCGGGCGCCGGCGTTTCGAGATCCGGCGCAGATGGGCAACCAGACGCACTTCACTCCCGTCAACGGTCACGGTCAGGCTGAAGTGGCCGGTTTCGCCGGGCGCACTCGCGCCGGGTTGTCTCCTGCGGCGAGCAGCGACGGGTGAAGCGCCTGCCGGCGGGCACGTGCGACGAGCTGCGCGCGACTCATCCCGGGCCAGCAGTCCGCGTCCAGCCGCTTCACTGCCGGCGGCAGCGACCCAGGAGCGTAGTCGGCCGGCGTCCGAAGAAGGAAAAGTGAGAGCGTTTTCGAACTAAAAGTTGTAGCGGCAGCTACCGCCAAAGCCGCAACCGCTGGTTGCGTCGTATGCTGAGCCGCTGCGCGAACGGTTGAGGGGGCAACCCGTTTCGCCACCCGTGCTGAACACAGCGCGTCCCACTATCACTTCTACTACTTATTCTGCAGTCTCAGCCGCGCCGTCTCAATTGACTGGTGAAGTTTGGCCTGCAACGTCTCACGCGACGGCAGCACGGTCAGATATTCCGCGACGTGAATCCCGCTCTTGTCCAGTTCGAGCAGTTCAATCTGCTCCTGTTTCTTTCCGGCGCAGAGGATAATGCCGAGCGGCGGCAATTCGTCCGGCTCCTGCTCATGCTTTGCGAGCCAGCGAAGATAGAGTTCCATCTGGCTTTTGTGTTCCGCCTTGAAAGCGCCAAGCTTCAGTTCGACGGCCACCAGCCGTTTCAACTTGCGGTTGTAAAACAGCAGGTCAATGTAGAAGTCGTCGTTATCGATCTGTAGCCGCTTCTGGCGAGCCACAAACGTAAAGCCGGCACCGAGCTCAAGCAGGAATTGCTCCATTTCCCGGAGGATAGCGTCTTCGAGATCCTTTTCGAGGTAGTGATCGTTCAGGCCGAGGAAATCGAGCACATATGGATCTTTCAGCAAAACGTCCGGCTGCACCCGCTGTTCCTGCCGCAACTGCGCCAGATCATGCTGAATGGCTTCTGCCGGCTTGCGTGAAATCGCGCTGCGTTCGAACAGCATCGAATTCATCCGTTCCTGCAGTTGCCGCGACGACCAGCGCTCGAGCCGGCAGAGCTCCAGGTAGAACTCGCGCTTCAATGGGTCGTCGATATAGATCAGCGCCTTGATGTGCGTCCAGCTCAATTCTCTCCGCGCTGCGGAGAGAATCGCCTCGTCCGTGAAAATCTCCGCGGCACGCAGACAATGCCGCAGTTGCTGCTCACTCCAGCCACGGCCATAGTCGGCAGTGAGGGCCTGTGCAAGCGACGCAATCACCTGCTGCCCGTATTCTGCACGTACGCCGCCCAGCACCTCGGCGTGGATGCAACGCCCGACCCGCCAGTACAACAGGGTTAGCTCGGCGTTCACGGCTGCCGCCGTGCGCTCACGTGCCGAATCGATCAGGAGCAGCGGGCGAAAAGTTCATCGTCGCCGGCGCAGTGACTATCATGTAGATGTGGTCCGTGTTCACGGCGCGCGACCACACACGGGGCAGAGGCAGGGCTGGCCGCCCGTCTGTGCCCTGCCAGGACCGGGTCCGCGGCACGCGGGCCGTTTTTCTGCGATCTCGTAATCCTGCCAGGTCGTCGTAGCCGCGTTATATTTAATCGGTTAAATCGGTCGGTAAGGTTGGGGGCGCCTCGTCCAATGCAGGCCGTCGCCCGTTCGGCTTCATCAGAGATGGCAAACCAGGGTGGCCATCCGGAAGAACTGCCCGACCTCTTACCGCAATTCCTGCCCGGGAAGAATGCCGGCGGCAAGCGAACCCGGCCGACCGGATGTGCCCGGTCTCACGCGCCGTTAACAGCATCCTTGAAAGCCTTGCCCGCCGTGAACTTGACCGTCTTGGCCGCAGCGATCTGGATCTCGGCACCGGTCGCCGGGTTGCGGCCGACCCGCGCCGCACGTGCGCCGGTTGAAAACGAACCAAAACCGATCAGCTGCACCGTCTTTCCCTTCGTC
The DNA here is from genome assembly GCF_014397655.1 of Paraburkholderia sp. UCT31. Taxonomy (NCBI): domain Bacteria; kingdom Pseudomonadati; phylum Pseudomonadota; class Betaproteobacteria; order Burkholderiales; family Burkholderiaceae; genus Paraburkholderia; species Paraburkholderia sp. UCT31. The sequence continues at coordinate 539 of NZ_VZQP01000149.1, read as the reverse complement.
AGTTCGCCGGTGATGGCCGCAATCACCGCGTCAATCGCCTCGCCCGTGGCGGCCTTGCTGTCTCCGGTCTTCGCGGCGATTGCATCCACCAGTTCCTGCTTGTTCATGGTTTCGTCCCTGTTCTGGCTGTGAAGATGTCGTCACCCTACCCGATTGGCCCGCCTTCGAGCAATCGACACGCAGGACTCGCACCGCGTCAACGGGGAAATGATAATCCGCGCCCGGTCTGATTACGGCGTCGGCGGAGCAGGAAGAGTTGCCGACGCTATGTCGATGCGCAAACGCCCCATCCCTCTCAAGGGTGCCCGCACGCCAATCCGTGAAGATGCTTTCGCGAAAAACGCATCGTGAGACCCGGCCATTAGGCTACCGCCGCGTTAAAACTGCCCGCGGACGGCCCAATCTGTCTTCAAACGGTTGTGTCGCGATAAGAGAAGTGAGGCGCGCGCACTCCGGTATGAATAGGAATGCTTACATGATCAGCGAATAGAATTGCACGGCCGCAGTTTTGATGTCGCGCTCGTCTTGCATCTGCCCTT
>NZ_VZQP01000148.1:0-2816 GCF_014397655.1 Paraburkholderia sp. UCT31 | reverse complement strand
CATCCTCCAAGGCTAAATACTCGTGATCGACCGATAGTGAACCAGTACCGTGAGGGAAAGGCGAAAAGAACCCCGGGAGGGGAGTGAAACAGATCCTGAAACCGCATGCATACAAACAGTCGGAGCCTCTGCGAAGGGGTGACGGCGTACCTTTTGTATAATGGGTCAGCGACTTACATTCAGTGGCGAGCTTAACCGATTAGGGCAGGCGTAGCGAAAGCGAGTCCGAACAGGGCGTCCAGTCGCTGGGTGTAGACCCGAAACCAGGTGATCTATCCATGGCCAGGTTGAAGGCACGGTAACACGTGCTGGAGGACCGAACCCACTAACGTTGAAAAGTTAGGGGATGAGCTGTGGATAGGGGTGAAAGGCTAAACAAACCTGGAAATAGCTGGTTCTCTCCGAAAACTATTTAGGTAGTGCCTCGTGTCTCACCTTCGGGGGTAGAGCACTGTCATGGTTGTGGGGTCCATTGCGGATTACTACGCCATAGCAAACTCCGAATACCGAAGAGTGCAATCACGGGAGACAGACATCGGGTGCTAACGTCCGGTGTCAAGAGGGAAACAACCCAGACCGCCAGCTAAGGTCCCCAAATATGGCTAAGTGGGAAACGAAGTGGGAAGGCTAAAACAGTCAGGAGGTTGGCTTAGAAGCAGCCACCCTTTAAAGAAAGCGTAATAGCTCACTGATCGAGTCGTCCTGCGCGGAAGATGTAACGGGGCTAAGCCATATACCGAAGCTGCGGATGCACAGTAATGTGCATGGTAGGAGAGCGTTCCGTAAGCCTGCGAAGGTGCACTGGAAAGTGTGCTGGAGGTATCGGAAGTGCGAATGCTGACATGAGTAGCGATAAAGGGGGTGAAAGGCCCCCTCGCCGTAAGCCCAAGGTTTCCTACGCAACGTTCATCGGCGTAGGGTGAGTCGGCCCCTAAGGCGAGGCAGAAATGCGTAGCTGATGGGAAGCAGATTAATATTTCTGCACCATTGTGAAATGCGATGGGGGGACGGATCGCGGAAGGTTGTCCGGGTGTTGGAAGTCCCGGTCCTTGCATTGGAGAAGGCGCTTTGGCAAATCCGGGCGCGCAATTCAAGGGTGCGAGGCGAGCCACTTCGGTGGCGAAGCAACTGGAAGGGGTTCCAGGAAAAGCCTCTAAGCTTCAGTTTCACAGTGACCGTACCGCAAACCGACACAGGTGGGCGAGATGAGTATTCTAAGGCGCTTGAGAGAACTCGGGAGAAGGAACTCGGCAAATTGGTACCGTAACTTCGGGATAAGGTACGCCCTCATAGCCTGACTGGCCTGCGCCAGAAGGGTGAAAGGGTTGCAATAAACTGGTGGCTGCGACTGTTTAATAAAAACACAGCACTCTGCAAACACGAAAGTGGACGTATAGGGTGTGACGCCTGCCCGGTGCCGGAAGATTAAATGATGGGGTGCAAGCTCCTGATTGAAGTCCCGGTAAACGGCGGCCGTAACTATAACGGTCCTAAGGTAGCGAAATTCCTTGTCGGGTAAGTTCCGACCTGCACGAATGGCGTAACGATGGCCACACTGTCTCCTCCCGAGACTCAGCGAAGTTGAAGTGTTTGTGATGATGCAATCTCCCCGCGGCTAGACGGAAAGACCCCATGAACCTTTACTGTAGCTTTGCATTGGACTTTGAACCGGTCTGTGTAGGATAGGTGGGAGGCTATGAAGTTGGGACGCCAGTCTCAATGGAGCCGTCCTTGAAATACCACCCTGATCTGTTTGAGGTTCTAACCTTGGCCCGTGATCCGGGTCGGGGACAGTGCATGGTAGGCAGTTTGACTGGGGCGGTCTCCTCCCAAAGTGTAACGGAGGAGTACGAAGGTACGCTAGGTACGGTCGGAAATCGTGCTGATAGTGCAATGGCATAAGCGTGCTTGACTGTGAGACTGACAAGTCGAACAGGTGCGAAAGCAGGTCATAGTGATCCGGTGGTTCTGTATGGAAGGGCCATCGCTCAACGGATAAAAGGTACTCTGGGGATAACAGGCTGATACCGCCCAAGAGTTCATATCGACGGCGGTGTTTGGCACCTCGATGTCGGCTCATCTCATCCTGGGGCTGTAGCCGGTCCCAAGGGTATGGCTGTTCGCCATTTAAAGAGGTACGTGAGCTGGGTTTAAAACGTCGTGAGACAGTTTGGTCCCTATCTGCCGTGGGCGCTGGATATTTGAAGGGGGCTGCTCCTAGTACGAGAGGACCGGAGTGGACGAACCTCTGGTGTACCGGTTGTCACGCCAGTGGCATCGCCGGGTAGCTATGTTCGGAAGAGATAACCGCTGAAAGCATCTAAGCGGGAAACTCGCCTTAAGATGAGATATCCCCGGGGCTTCGAGCCCCTTGAAGGGTCGTTCAAGACCAGGACGTTGATAGGTCAGGTGTGCACGTACAGTAATGTACTGAGCTAACTGATACTAATTGCCCGTAAGGCTTGATCCTATAACAGGTGTGTCTCGACCCGCGTGAGTGCTTGAGCACTTACGCCGGTCCGATCCCCGAAGGGGATTGGTGTGAACTCCCGCGGGAGCCAGCAGAAACGCACGGTTGGGATTCAGTGTTGTGCCAGAAACAACACAACCCCCCACCCGAATCCTTTACGCTTCTTCCCGATTGGCTGTGGCGCAACCGGTTGGCTCCAACCCTGCGACGCAGCAACCCGTCATGCCTGATGACCATAGCGAGTCGGTCCCACCCCTTCCCATCCCGAACAGGACCGTGAAACGACTCCACGCCGATGATAGTGCGGATTGCCCGTGTGAAAGTAGGTAATCGTCAGGCTCCCCCC
>NZ_VZQP01000147.1:0-2954 GCF_014397655.1 Paraburkholderia sp. UCT31 | reverse complement strand
GTGCCGGGTAGTGGTGGTTCAGGTGGTTCAGGCGCGGCGGGTTTGGCGGACCGATCTTTAAAAACTAACAGTCGATAAGTGTGGGCGCTTGATGCGGAATGCGGCGGCGGATTCTCCGGAGTCTGCTGTCAGGCAGAAGTATCAGAAGCCTCACACAGTATTAGAGGAAGGTTTGTCTGTCGAAAGACGGATCAATCATCGTCAGTACGTTGAGTGAGCGACCGGGTTCGAGAGAGCCCGAACACAGTAACAGGTTTGAACTGAAGAGTTTGATCCTGGCTCAGATTGAACGCTGGCGGCATGCCTTACACATGCAAGTCGAACGGCAGCACGGACTTCGGTCTGGTGGCGAGTGGCGAACGGGTGAGTAATACATCGGAACGTGTCCTGGAGTGGGGGATAGCCCGGCGAAAGCCGGATTAATACCGCATACGCTCGGGAGAGGAAAGCGGGGGATCTTTCGGGACCTCGCGCTCAAGGGGCGGCCGATGGCAGATTAGGTAGTTGGTGGGGTAAAGGCCTACCAAGCCGACGATCTGTAGCTGGTCTGAGAGGACGACCAGCCACACTGGGACTGAGACACGGCCCAGACTCCTACGGGAGGCAGCAGTGGGGAATTTTGGACAATGGGCGCAAGCCTGATCCAGCAATGCCGCGTGTGTGAAGAAGGCCTTCGGGTTGTAAAGCACTTTTGTCCGGAAAGAAAACCTCGTGGCCAATATCCGTGAGGGATGACGGTACCGGAAGAATAAGCACCGGCTAACTACGTGCCAGCAGCCGCGGTAATACGTAGGGTGCGAGCGTTAATCGGAATTACTGGGCGTAAAGCGTGCGCAGGCGGTGCTGTAAGACCGATGTGAAATCCCCGGGCTTAACCTGGGAACTGCATTGGTGACTGCAGCGCTGGAGTATGGCAGAGGGGGGTGGAATTCCACGTGTAGCAGTGAAATGCGTAGAGATGTGGAGGAACACCGATGGCGAAGGCAGCCCCCTGGGCCAATACTGACGCTCATGCACGAAAGCGTGGGGAGCAAACAGGATTAGATACCCTGGTAGTCCACGCCCTAAACGATGTCAACTGGTTGTCGGGCCTTCATTGGCTTGGTAACGTAGCTAACGCGTGAAGTTGACCGCCTGGGGAGTACGGTCGCAAGATTAAAACTCAAAGGAATTGACGGGGACCCGCACAAGCGGTGGATGATGTGGATTAATTCGATGCAACGCGAAAAACCTTACCTACCCTTGACATGTATGGAATCCTGCCGAGAGGCGGGAGTGCCCGAAAGGGAGCCATAACACAGGTGCTGCATGGCTGTCGTCAGCTCGTGTCGTGAGATGTTGGGTTAAGTCCCGCAACGAGCGCAACCCTTGTCCCTAGTTGCTACGCAAGAGCACTCCAGGGAGACTGCCGGTGACAAACCGGAGGAAGGTGGGGATGACGTCAAGTCCTCATGGCCCTTATGGGTAGGGCTTCACACGTCATACAATGGTCGGAACAGAGGGTTGCCAAGCCGCGAGGTGGAGCCAATCCCAGAAAACCGATCGTAGTCCGGATCGCACTCTGCAACTCGGGTGCGTGAAGCTGGAATCGCTAGTAATCGCGGATCAGCATGCCGCGGTGAATACGTTCCCGGGTCTTGTACACACCGCCCGTCACACCATGGGAGTGGGTTTTACCAGAAGTGGCTAGTCTAACCGCAAGGAGGACGGTCACCACGGTAGGATTCATGACTGGGGTGAAGTCGTAACAAGGTAGCCGTATCGGAAGGTGCGGCTGGATCACCTCCTTTCCAGAGCTGTGCATTCATTGCACTCAAGTGCTCACGCTTATCGGCTGTGGTTAGAAGAAACGCAGGCAGACGCAGGGGTCTGTAGCTCAGCCGGTTAGAGCACCGTCTTGATAAGGCGGGGGTCGATGGTTCGAATCCATCCAGACCCACCACGGTCTTGTCTGGTGAGCTGAAGGGCCGGGGCCGCTGGAATACCTGTGGGACTGGGGGATTAGCTCAGCTGGGAGAGCACCTGCTTTGCAAGCAGGGGGTCGTCGGTTCGATCCCGTCATCCTCCACCAATCCTCAATGCGCAGGGTTCTGCATGAAGGCAGAGCGTTGCGCATTGGCGATTGAGCCAGTCAGAGCGGTATGAGGCACAGGCTTCATACCGGCTGCCGTTCTTTAACAATCAGGAAGAAGTAGTAAAGAGATTCACGAAAGGCACCTGGAGATGGGTGCCGAGTAGGTGAATCAGGGTTGTGATTGTATCGATGTATTTTAAAGGTGATCGAAAGATTGCCTTGGAATACGGCGCAACACGAATACTCAACCTGTAGCGAGTGCGTCTATCCCCTCCGGGGATGGGACCCACGTAAGCGCTAAAGCGCTAACGTGGGTCGACACAGAGACACACCCGTTATAGGGTCAAGCGAACAAGTGCATGTGGTGGATGCCTTGGCGATCACAGGCGATGAAGGACGCGGTAGCCTGCGAAAAGCTCCGGGGAGCTGGCAAACGAGCATTGATCCGGAGATGTCCGAATGGGGAAACCCACTCCTAATGGAGTATCCGTAGCTGAATCCATAGGCTACGTGAAGCGAACGCGGTGAACTGAAACATCTAAGTAACCGCAGGAAAAGAAATCAACCGAGATTCCCAGAGTAGTGGCGAGCGAAATGGGATCAGCCGGTACACGTTATCCGTATTGTTAGTCGAACGCTCTGGAAAGTGCGGCCATAGCAGGTGATAGCCCTGTAGACGAAAACAGCATGGAAGAACTGGGTGTACGAGAAGTAGGGCGGGACACGTGAAATCCTGTCTGAAGATGGGGGGACCATCCTCCAAGGCTAAATACTCGTGATCGACCGATAGTGAACCAGTACCGTGAGGGAAAGGCGAAAAGAACCCCGGGAGGGGAGTGAAACAGATCCTGAAACCGCATGCATACAAACAGTCGGAGCC
>NZ_VZQP01000146.1:0-3051 GCF_014397655.1 Paraburkholderia sp. UCT31 | reverse complement strand
CAAGAATGCACGCATCATTCAGGTGCTGCTGAGCACCGAAGCCACATACAAGCCTGTTGCACTGGCTGATTCATGAAGGCACTGAAAACTACGAAGAACCAATGTTAGTGGTAGCGACATAACCATCTGAACCGCCCCGGGTTTCCCGGAGACTGTTTTGCTTGAGTCATGCCACGGTGGCAGACCAAGCGAGATTTGCATAATAAGCGGCTTCTGCCTCGGCAGGTGGAATGTTGCCGATGGGGCCGAAGAGCCGACGATTGTTGAACCAGTCCACCCATTCGAGTGTCGCCATTTCAACGGCCTGCAGATTGCGCCACGGTCCGAGGCGATGGATTACCTCTGCCTTGTACAAGCCGTTGATCGTTTCAGCCAGTGCGTTATCGTAGGAGTCGCCCACGCTGCCCACTGACGGCTCGATGCCGGCGTCGACCAACCGCTCCGTATAGCGGATCGATAGGTATTGGGCACCGCGGTCGCTGTGATGGATCAGCCCGTCCTGCTGCGCCGGCTGTCGTTCGTACAAGGCCTGCTCCAGCGCGTCCAGAACGAAGTCTGTGCGCGCCGAGTTCGACACACGCCAGCCGACAATGCGTCGGGCGAACACGTCGATGATGAACGCGACATAGACGAAGCCCTGCCAGCTCGATACATAGGTAAAATCTGACACCCACAGCGCATTGGGCCGTTCGGCCGTGAATTGCCGGTTCACCAGATCCTTCGGGCACGGCGTCGAACCATCGCTCACTGTCGTGCGTACCGTCTTGCCCCGCACCACGCCGCGCAGGCCCATCAGCTTCATCAGCCGTTCGACTGTGCAGCGCGCCACGACGATGCCTTCCCGCCTCAATTGCTTCCAGACCTTGTCTGCGCCGTAGACCTGGAAGTTTTCTTCCCATACGCGTCGGATCTCCTCCTTGAGCATCCTGTCGCGCCGGGCCCGCGGCGGCACCAGGCCAGGATCGGCGCGGCGGGCCACGTGCTTGTAGTACGTCGACGGTGCGATCGGCAGCACCCTGCAGATCGGCTCGACCCCGTAGACGTGCCGGTGATCATCGATGAACGTGATCATCACTTCGGTCGCCGGTCGAGCTCCGCCTGTGCGAAATACGCTGACGCCTTGCGCAGGATTTCATTGACCTGCCGAAGCTCACGCACTTCCCGCTCCAGTTCCTTGATCCGATCCTGCTCCTGCGTGCTCGTGCCCGGGCGCAAACCCCGATCCCGCTCTTCCTTGCGCACCCAGCTACGCAGCGTCTCGCCCGAGCAGCCGAACTTCGCTGCGATCGACGCAATCACCTTCCATTGCGATTCGCGGTCGCCTTGATGTTCCAGCACCATTCGCACAGCCCGCTCACGAACTTCCGGCGAGTACCTTGGGGACTTCTTCTTCGTGTTTTCCATAGCTCCATTTTCTCAAGAAGTGGAGTCTCCGGAAAACCCGGGGCGGTTCAATCACTGGTTTGCGAAGCTTCCTGATTGTGATGACAAAACCGGTTAGACCAGCGCCCCACGATCCTGTACTTTATGCCGGCCGATAAAAAAGGCCGAACTGCTGCCAAGGACGGGGCGCGCGGATCTCATCAAGGCTGCGGGCATGTTGCTAGCCCACCAAGCAAGCCGGATACATGTTTGCAGACCGTTTTACGTCACAAAAGAAAGCTTGCAAAAAGCGTCGGGTCCATACATGCATGAAATGAATCTGCAACATCGTTGCAATCGGGAACGGCGGCCGACCGGTTTTGCCCGTGGGATAGTGCGGCTCAATCAGCGCAATCAGCTTCAACCAGGGCACAACACGTCGCATCTCATCGAGAAATTCCCGTTTGCGCGTGCGCTTCGTTGACAGATCCAGACCAAGACCAAGTTGCGTCATCACACTGCTCCTCAACTAATTCGCTCTGTTTCCAGGATAGCTCAGCAGCAACGCAATGCCAGGACTTTTGCAGACCTTCCTTAACTGGCCACCGCTTCGACTTGCCCGGATGCGCTGCGAGCGCGAATCCGTAGTTGTCGTGTTGCCCGCGAGCTTCCGGCGTTTGTCAACAACGGAGGTCACCTATGAGAGTAATTGGACTTGACATACACCGCACGTTCGCACAAGTAGCTATCCTCAGCGATGGCAAGCTGCAGGATCATGGCCGCTTCAGCATGGACCGCGAAGCGGTGCTTGGCTTTGCCACTAAGGGCTACGCTGAAGAAGCCGCCGTTTTCGGCGACGGTTTGCTGCTGAATTTCGGAATGCGAGATCAGCGACGCGATTGGTTCGATTTTCTTGCCCTGAAGGGCCTTGCAAGCGGGTCTCTCAACCCACTTTGGCCCCTCATGGACGCACCTGTGCCATGAGCCGCTCGCGGCTCATGTAAATGTTGCTCAACGCCAGTGCGGTGAAGGCGCGCGTGGCGTTCTTCGCCAGGCCGCGATAGCGCGCCTTGACGAAACCCCACAGCCGCTTGACCACCGCAAAGACGTGCTCGACCCGCGCACGTATCTTCGACTTGTTGCGGTTCTTCGAGCGTCTGGTGTCATCGACCTCACCACTTCGCCTGCGCACACGCTGGTTGGTAAAGTCCTTCGCTTGCGGTGCCTTGCTGGCGATGAGTTCCTTCTGGCTCGCATACGCGCTGTCACCGTACACACGCCGCTCGGCGCCATGCAGCAGAGCCGGCAGCGGATGCTTGTCATGCACGTTCGCAGCCGTCACTACCGCGCTGTGTGCCAGCCCCGTCTGACTATCCACGCCGATGTGCAGTTTCATGCCGAAGTACCACTGCTGGCCCTTCCTCGTCTGATGCATTTCGGGGTCTCGCGTCTTGTCCGCGTTCTTCGTGGAACTGGGCGCACCGATGATGGTGGCATCCACGATGGTGCCGGTGCCAACCTTCAGGCCGTGCCCTTGCAGTACCTCGCCGACCTTGGCGAACAACGGTTGTGTCGCGATAAGAGAAGTGAGGCGCGCGCACTCCGGTATGAATAGGAATGCTTACATGATCAGCGAATAGAATTGCACGGCCGCAGTTTTGATGTCGCGCTCGTCTTGCATCTGCCCTT
>NZ_VZQP01000145.1:0-3175 GCF_014397655.1 Paraburkholderia sp. UCT31 | reverse complement strand
TGCCGCGCGTCAAACAAGATGAGAGCAGCGCGTCAATCAGGATGAGAGTACTGGCGTTGCGGCAGCGGTGGAGGGCGTAGCCCGGAACCGCTGCCGCAACGCCGCGCCGAGGAGCTCCCCGTCGTCGGGGTGCCTTGTCGGTGGTCGCGGTAAATCGGGTATGAACAGCACTTCCATGTAGCGAAGGGAGGCTGAGTTGCCCGGCCGACACGTCAACGACCATCAGATGAGGCTCTACATGAAGTACAGACTCAAGGAGAGGCCGCCCCAGGCGGCGGCACGCGCTGGTTTCAGCGCCGCCACTGGCTATCGCATCGAAGAGGATCCGCGATTGCCATCGCAGAAGAAGGCACCGCGCGGGCGTCGCCGTGCCGATCCCCTGGCCGCGATCTTTGACGCCGAGATTGTGCCACTGCTCCAGTCCGCTCGCGGTATCCGTCCAATAGCCGTACTGGACGAGATGCTTCGGCGCCATCCCGAGCTCCCGGACAACGTGCGTCGCACACTCGAGCGACGTATTCGCGACTGGCGCGCACTCCATGGCGAGGAACGTGACGTCATGTTCCGGCAGGTACACGAACCCGGTCGTCTCGGGTTATCCGACTTCACCGAGATGGACAGTCTGGGCGTCACCGTGGCGGGCGCCGTGCTGGACCATCGCCTGTATCACTTTCGGCTGGCCTGCTCGGGCTTTGAACACGCTCACGTCATTCTCGGCGGCGAGAGCTATGTCGCGCTGGCTGAGGGGCTGCAGAACGCCATCTGGGCACTCGGAGGCGTGCCGCGCGAGCACCGCAGCGACAGCCTGTCGGCGGCGTTCCGCAATCTCGAAGCCGAGGCGCGCGAGGATCTGACCACGCGTTACGAGGCGCTGTGTGCTCACTACGGCATGCACCCTACGCGCAACAACCGTGGCGTTGCCCACGAGAACGGCTCCATCGAGAGCCCTCACGGCCACCTCAAGAACGCAGTGCGTGATGCGTTGCTTCTGCGCGGCAGTCACGACTTCGACGATCTCGATTCCTATCGCCGCTTTATCGACGAGATCGTCGGTCGTATCAACGCACGTAATGGCAAACGCATTGAGGCCGAGCGGGCACTGCTTCAGCCGCTTCCGGCCCAGCGTACGTGCGACTACGAGGAAACGCGCGTGTACGTCACGACCAGCTGCGGCTTCGTCCTGCGCAAGGTGTTCTATACCGTCCCGTCACGGCTGATCGGTCATCACCTCCGCGTGCGCCTGTACGACGACCGGCTGGAGCTGTTTCTGGGCAGTACGGCCCTGATGACACTGCAGCGCGGCCGTGCGGGTCCCAATGGCAAGCACGGCCACGTCATCAACTACCGGCACGTCATCCATGCGTTGCGCCGCAAGCCCATGGCGCTGCTCAACCTGGTCTACCGCGATCAGATCTTTCCGCGCGAGGCCTATCGCCTGACCTTCGATCGCCTGCTCGAGCAACTGCCGGAGCGCCAGGCATGCAGGACCATGGCTGAATTGCTCAGCCTGGCCCACGAGCACAACTGCGAAGCGCAACTGGCCCAGGCGCTGCAGCAGTGCCTGGACGATGGGCAGTTACCCGATCTGGACGCACTGTGTTCGCGTTTCGAAGCGAAGCCCGCGAGCGCCATGCCGGAGGTGAACGTCCAGCTCGCACCGCTGAGCGACTATGAAGCTCTGCTTGACATGGCAACGGAGGTGGCAGCATGAGTCACGACATCGACGCCACCCGCCTGTCGCTGCTGCTCAACGATCTGCGGCTGCCGGCCATCAAGCAGATCTGGTCCAGCTTTGCCGAGCGGTCCGACACGGAAGGCTGGCCGGCAGCGCGCCTGCTGATGGCGCTGACCGAACACGAGATCGCCGAGCGTGATCGACGCCGGATCGAGCGTCACCTCAAGGACGCCAGGCTATTGCCGGGCAAGACGCTGGAGAACTTCGATTTCGATGCAGTGCCGATGGTGTCCAGGGCACACATCTCGGCGCTTTGCGCTGGCGACGGCTGGTTGCGTAACGGCACCAACCTGATTCTTCTGGGGTCGAGTGGGGGTGGCAAATCACACTTGTCGTCGGCGATTGGACTGAGCCTGCTGGAGAAGGGCTGGAAGGTCCTCTTCGCTCGCACTACCGACCTCGTGCAGCGGTTACAGGTCGCGCGCCGCGAGCTCGCTCTGGAGTCCGCCATCAACCGGCTGGATCGATTCGATCTCCTTGTTCTGGACGATTTCGCATACGTCAGCAAGGATCAGGCCGAGACGTCGGTGCTGTTCGAGCTCATCAGCGCCAGGTATGAGCACCGTTCTCTTTGCATAACGGCCAACCAGCCGTTCGGCGAATGGGACAAGGTCTTCCCCGACCGCGCCATGACGGTGGCCGCCGTGGACCGGCTGGTCCATCACTCGACCATCTTTGAGCTGAACGTCGAAAGCTACCGTCGCCGTACCGCCCTGCAGCGCAAGCAGCAGGGACCGGGACGCCCGGCCAGCATAGCGACACCAAAGAACGTCGGCGTGCCGCCGAAACAGGAGGATCAGCAATGACGGGCAATTCGCAGCCCCCAGGCGTAACGCGTGACGACACATCTGACAGTGCGATGGCGACGCCCCGCGCACTCACGGGAGCGCAACGGCAACGCGCGTATCGTTTGCGGCGCAAACGGACCGTGATTGACGCCATTGGCGAGGAAGCCATCGCGTCACGCGTTACTTTGCTGGCCCTGCTCGGTGACGCACTGGCTGCACTGGAATCCAGTTGCAGTTCGACGATGCTCATCGAGATCAAACGCGAGAGCGTAAAGCGCGTGCTCAAGGCGATCGTCACGCGTTATGGCATCGACCTCACCGACTGACGCGCTGTTCTCATCCTGATTGACGCGCGGCTGGCAGGCAAAGCTCGCCGGCGTCAATCAACACCGGCATCGTCATCCACGCCACCACATTCTCATCTTGATTGTCGCGCTGCCAGGATATCTGCTGCGTCACGCATTACACAGTAATCCTGAACGACTGAAGACCTCAGCTTGATTGTCGCGCGACACCCGCTCGCCCGCGTCAATCAAAACCGCGCGTCAATCAATAAACGCTTGCCAGCGTCAATCAACATCGGCATCATATTTCTGCCGCGACATTCTCAAGCTGATTGTCGCGCGTCTCTCATCCAGATTGTCGCGCCACA
>NZ_VZQP01000144.1:0-3217 GCF_014397655.1 Paraburkholderia sp. UCT31 | reverse complement strand
ATACGGCGGCATGCACGGCGGCGGCAGCTCGTGGAGCAGTGGCGGCGGGATGGGGGGACATGGACATTAAGGCATTGACGCATTGACGAACCGGTGCCCGCCTTTGTCGCGACAGTGATAGGGCTCCAGCGCGCCCGGCGGTTTCTGGCCTTGCGGTAAAATTATTGTTTTGATTCAAGCCGCCTGGCCGCTCCATGTCTTTACCTCGCACTCCCAGCCCCCGCCGCGTGTCCGTTGCCCCGATGATGGACTGGACGGATCGCCATTGCCGCTCGCTGCATCGAATGATTTCGCGCCATACCTGGCTTTACACGGAGATGGTGACGACCGGCGCGCTGCTGCACGGCGACGTGCCGCGTCATCTCGCATTCACGCCCGACGAAGCGCCAGTCGCGCTGCAACTCGGCGGCAGCGAGCCCGACGATCTCGCGCGTTCGGCCAAGCTCGGCGAGCAATGGGGCTATGACGAAATCAACCTGAATTGCGGCTGCCCATCCGAGCGCGTGCAACGCGGCGCGTTCGGCGCATGCCTGATGAACGAGCCGCAACTCGTCGCCGATTGCGTGAAGGCGATGCGCGACGTCGTATCAGTGCCAGTCACGGTCAAGCACCGCATCGGCGTCGATACGGTCGAGGAATACGGCTTCGTCCGCGATTTTGTCGGCACGATCGCGCAAGCCGGCTGTGAGGTCTTCATCGTTCATGCGCGCAACGCGATCCTGAAGGGCCTGAGCCCGAAGGAAAACCGCGAGATTCCGCCGCTCAAGTACGACTACGCGTATCAGTTGAAGCGCGATTTTCCGCAGCTGGAAATCGTCATCAATGGCGGTATCAAGACGCTCGACGAAGTCGACGCGCATCTTCAGCACGTCGACGGCGTGATGCTCGGGCGCGAGGCGTATCACAACCCCTACCTGCTCGCCGATGTCGACGCGCGCTTCTACGGCTCTGCGCAGGCGGCGCTGACGCGCGAGCAGGTCGAAGCGAAACTGATCGAGTATTGCGCGACCGAAATGGCGCGCGGCACCTATCTCGGCGCGATCACGCGCCATGCGCTTGGGCTGTATCGCGGCGAAGCGGGTGCGCGGGGTTGGCGTCGAGTTTTGTCCGACAGCAAGCGACTTGCCGCCCGTGATCTGACCATCTTCGACGAAGCAAGACAGCATCTGCGCGAGCCCATCGACATTTTTGAATAAAGGACTAGGCAAACCACCATCTAGTCCCTATAATCTCGTTTCTTCGTCGGCGAGACAGGTTTTTAGAGCAAGTCAAGCGGATGTTAGTGGTGGCTGTAGCTCAGTTGGTAGAGTCCAGGATTGTGATTCCTGTCGTCGTGGGTTCGAGTCCCATCAGCCACCCCAAAGAATTCAAGCACTTAGCCCAGTCCACGTGACCGGGCTTTTTGCTTTCTGGAATTCGTGTAAGTGCCGGTGTAAGTGATTTTTTGCCATGCTTTGCGGCCCGTGTTCCTGTGCCTGCCTCCCGGCGCGATAATCGCGGCGTCCACCACCACATCGCGGGGGCCATCATGGCAAACGGATTCGCAGCACCGGTCATCGTCTGGGTTCCCGACGAGACACGCGCACGGTTGCGCGAGTTGTGCGAGGCGCGGGCCGTGCCGGTTGAGAGGTTCGGCGGCCACCTGCTCGAACGCGCGGTGGCGAACTACACGTCGAGCGGACCACAGGTGCAGCCGCGTGAGCCGTCCGGCAAGACAGGCAAGCGCAGCTACAACATGCCCACTGCCCCCGAGGGGCGTGCGCGAGCGCGGGGCCGCTGATGTTCCTGCACCAGTGGCAATCCCCTGCCGCGTCAACATAGGGCCGCCATCGGACTCAGGTTCGATGCCGGTGCGTGCGCCGTATTGCAGGCCGCAGGCCGGTACAATGGGCGCCCGTACTTCCTGCGTCTGACCCGCCATGCAAATGCTGGAAGCCTTCCGCCGCTTCAACGCGAAGCCGCGCAATCACCTGTACGACGTCACCGCGATAAGCGAAACGGCCCCGCCCGAGCTTGTCGTCGCGCTCGTGGGCGCCTATCGGCAATGGATGCGGCGGCGCGATGAGTTGCCGCCGAATGTGCGTGAATACCGCGATGACCTTCGCGATTGGGGCGCATCGCCTGCCGTGAATGAGGTGCGCGGGCACCTGTGCCGCGCACTCGATGAAGCGCTCACCGTGCGGCTGGTAATGGTCACGGTCAGCAGTGCGAACGCGGCGAAGATCGACGCCGAACCTGGCGCATCAATGCGCGGCACAGCAACGGATTTCGAGCCGCGCCCTGATATGCTCGGGCGGGTAACCGCGTTCGACGGCAACAGCTTTACAATCCGCTTCGAGCGCGCTGCCTCCTGAATTTTCAGGTCGCACGGTAATACGGCGCCTGCTCAAGCGTCATCAGCGGCTGCGGGAGTCCGATGCCTGCCGATATGAAATGCCCTGGTCGGCAAGGGTTGGCAGCTCTTCAGGCGCTGCAATCGTTGCAGGGCCTGCCTTCCCTGAATGCTCTTGAATCTTGCCGCGCGAACCTGCGGCCTTAACCTGCCTGAGCATGATTTCGCCACCACGGCGCTCGGCGCGCAAAAAAAGCCCGCAGGACATGCGGGCCACCCGGAAATATGACGGGCCTTGGATGGCCCAGGTGCAATCTTACGCCCGATATCCGGTGCAGTTGCCAGTCTGCTCACCGAGCGCGCCGATGGATGTGCGCTCTTCACGCACAAGCTCGGCCAGATCGGGGCCGCTTTTGGCAGCGTTTCATAACGGGCTTGCTGTGCGCTGCGGCGGCGCTGTGCTTCTACTGCATGCGAGCCCGCTGGCTGAATGAGTTCAGCGGGGCGCGACGACGACGCGTAGGGTCCCTGCTGGTGGCGCATGCGGCCCATTTAGGCTGGTAGCCGCTTTGCCGAGCGCTCGTTCGAACGCATATGTCAAGACTGTAAACGGAGTGCGGACCCACGGTCTGCTGAGGATGCGCTGCTCACTTGCGTCAGCTTCAACTGCCGAGTTCGTTCTTCCGACTATCGTTACTCCTGCCGGTTGTCCGTCCAAGTCCATCGGCGCGGGCTGCGCATTGCCATTTGCCACGATCTGTGGCGCGACAATCTGGATGAGAGACGCGCGACAATCAGCTTGAGAATGTCGCGGCAGAAATATGATGCCGATGTTGATTGACGCTGGCAAGCGTTTATTGATTGACGCGCGGTTTTGATTGACGC
>NZ_VZQP01000143.1:0-3440 GCF_014397655.1 Paraburkholderia sp. UCT31 | reverse complement strand
GTATCCGTCAGCGCATCCCGTCTTGAACGCACGTACGCGCGGTGCGAAGGTGTAGCCATCGTAACGACGGAGCAAATGCGATGGAGAACACCACGGGAGAGACTGTATTGACGGGCACGCGGCGGCCTCGGCAGGGCGAGGCGTTCTGGCGAGAGATGGTCATGGCATGGAAAGGAAGCGGACTTGGCGAGCGTCACTTCTGCCGTGAGCAGGGACTTGCCGTCAGTACGTTCGATCTGTGGCGCAAGAAACTGTCGAACCTGGAGGATGAAGCCGAGCGTCCGCTGGCGGTCACCCCTGACGCGGCGTTCGTCGTTGCCCATGCGGGCATCGGGGCGCCGCCAGCGGTGCCATCACCGACAGTGGACACGTCGTCTACGCGTGATCGGGTGACGCTGTCCCTCGCCGGCGTTCGCATCGAACTGACGGGCGTGCACGCCGAGCGCATCGTGCGCTTCGTGCTCGGGCAGCTTGGAGGTGCGCGTTGCTGATCGCCGCCGACGTTCGTGCCTACATCTGCCGTGATCCGGTCGACATGCGCAAGTCGATCGACACACTGTCGTATCTGGTCGAACCGCTTCTTGCCCAGAAGCCGGCCTCTGGCAATCTGTTCGTGTTCGTTGGTCGGGACCGCACGAAGGTCAAGTGCCTATATTGGGATCGCACCGGTTTCGCGCTCTGGTACAAGCGGCTTGAACACGGACATTTTCCATCACCGTCGTCACTCGCCCAACGTGGCTTCACGCTCGCTGAACTCAACGCCTGGCTGGAGGGCATCGAGATCCCGGCGCGCGAGCCGCATCGTGCCGTCGCAGTGAAGCGCGTGAGCTGAACTGGCTATTGCCTGCGCAGATACAACGCTCTCCGAGCTTGTAAACGTCGCGCGAGTTGGGCATCATGATAGCCATGCCGCCCACCGCCATCACTGTCGCGGATTTGCCGGTCGAGCCCGATGCGCTGCAAGCCTTCGCGCTCGAACAGAACAGGCTGGCATGCGTGCTGTGGGAGCAGCTGGAAATCCTGCAGCACCAGATTGCCCAGGCGAACCGCGCGCGCTTCGGGGTCAGCTCCGAGCGGCTGGCGGCCCAGGCGGAACTATTCGATGCCGCTACGGAGTTACCGGTTCCGCCCGAGCCGGACGAGGTTCCGGTTGCGGGCCACACCCGCAAGGGACGTCCTGCCCTGCCGAAGGACCTGCCGCGCACGCGCATTGAATACGATCTGAGCGACGAACAGAAGGCGGCATTCGATTCACTCGAATGCATCGGCGAAGAGCGCAGCGAGACGCTGCACTACGAGCCATCCAGGCTCACCGTCATTGAGCATATCCGCTTCAGATACGCGGCGAAGAAGGATGGTGAGTCGACCATCGTGACGGCGAGCGCCCAGCCTTCACCGCTGCCAAAGAGCAATGCGAGCGCGAGTCTGCTGGCTAACATCCTAGTCAATACCTACGTCGATCATCTTCCCTTGAACCGCCAGGAGATGCGCTACGCGCGCCGTGGTGTGTACCTGCCCCGGGCAACGCTGTGTGAATGGAAGCTGGCGGCAGCCGAGCTGCTCGAAGTGCTGCTGCCGCCGCTACGGGCTCACCAGTTGCAGGCCCCGCGCATGCACGTGGACGACACAACGCTGCCGTTACTCGAGAAGGGTCGCACGGCGACGCGCACCGCACGATTATGGGGATACCTGGGCGCGGGGCAGCGCGAGGAGAACGGTGTCTGGGTTGACCACCCGCCGGCGGTCGTGTTCGAATTCGCTGAGTCGCGCTCCGGTTCGCATCCGCTGCGCTACCTGCAAAAGTACAAAGGCTATCTGCAGGCGGACGCATACAGTGGACATGGCGCACTCTACGAAACCGGAGATATCGTCGAGGTTGGATGTTGGGCCCATTGCCGCCGACGCTTCTTCGAAATCGCGAAGGCGCAAAGCAAACCGGGACTTGCGGCGCAGGCGCTGCAGTGGATCACGCAGTTGTATGCGATCGAGTCGCGGATCAAGGACCAGACGCCTGAGCTCAAATATGCGGCGCGGCAAACTGAGGCACTGCCGCTACTCGTGCTGTTCCGGCAATGGCTGGAAGGCAACGTCATCGGCTTGCCGGCTCAGGCGCCGCTTGCAAAGGCCTTCGGCTATGCGTTACGTCACTGGCCGGCGCTCGTTCGCTACACTGAGAGCGGTATCCTGCTGCCGGACAACAACGCTCTCGAGCGGCAAATCCGACCCATTGCCCTCGGAAGGGCGAACTGGCTCTTCGCGGGTTCCCCGCGCGGCGCCCGCGCGACCGCCACGATGTATTCGCTGCTCGGCACGGCTCGCCTGAACGGTTTCGAGCCGTACGCGTGGCTCAAGGACACGCTCGAGAAGCTGCCATCGTATCCTGTCAATCGCGTGCACGAACTGTTGCCGCTCGCCCGTTAAATGCCATCACATTCATGGACATTCTCGACTCACTTCGGCAGGCGCCCAGCGCCGAACTCTATCGCCTTTATCTCGCCGTCGGAAAAATGCTCGACGATCCCCGACGCATCCTGGAAGTACGGCAGCGCCTGCACCTCGGCATGGCTATCAGTTATATCGCAGACAACCCGCTGGCCCCTCCATTGCAGGGAACCGTCGTTGAGCTTCGGCAAACACAGGCGGTCGTTCAGGACAATGCGAGCCGGCGCCGCTGGGCGCTACCGTACGCGGCGATCGTTCCCGATAGCGCAGCCCCGATTCATCCTGAACCGGCACCGCCACCGCGCGCACAACGCGAAGAGTTCCTCGTCGGCGACACCGTCGGTTTCACCGACAAACACCTGAGCGAGCGTGTCGGCACCATCGTGAGACTCAACTCGAAAACGGCCTCGATTGCCGTGACAGATTCCGAGGGTCACTGGCGCGTTTCCTACGGTCTGCTGCGGCGTATCGTCGATCTATAGCCCTATCAACTCTGGTCGGAAGACAACATCATGGCCAAGCCCAGGATCGACGCAAATCGTGAACATCGCATTGAGATGGAAGTGGTGGTCGACGCCTATACCGAGGAAGAGCGGGCGATGTCGTGGTACTGCTATCTGGAAGAGCAGCTCTCGTTTCCATTCGAGGCCGGCATTCGCCAGGCAATGGCCTCTTCACCACTGCACCCGGGTGAACACGTCTCGGTCACCGGACTCGCTCATGAAGACCTGTGTCGGGTTGGCATCTTCGTCTGGGCCCGGTGGGGCCAACGTGACGTGGTGGCACCCCTGGCTCAGATCGTCCCGGTGGACAGCGATAAACCGACACGACTCGCCGTCGCTGACTGGCACTACTGGCACGATCAAGGTTACGCGTTCTGACATCCAGAGAGCCGTCGCACTGTCGCAGCGGGATCTCGCTCACCTCGTCCTGATCTCTCGCGGCGTTGTTGGTCTCGTACTAAATTTCCACTTCTGACGGGTTACGCTGACGGATAC
>NZ_VZQP01000142.1:0-3464 GCF_014397655.1 Paraburkholderia sp. UCT31 | reverse complement strand
GCTACAACGGAGGCGGCGGCGGCGGGGGCTATAGCGCCTCAAATCAAGGCGGTGCCGGCGGCAACTCGTACTCCACGGGCACCATCTCCAGTTCGTCCGCTACCAACAGTGGAGACGGCTACGTAACCTTCACGCTGAACTGATTTCGAAATCAGCGCGCGGATAGTCGCCTTTCCTGCTAACCGGCGCCGGCCCCGTTCATCATTGAGCTTGCGCGCCGGATTTTACGGGTGGCCGTAAGCTACGGCGTCGGTAGACCTGGAGCCCTCGACAGGAGACACACCCCGAGTATTCGGAGAGACGCTCCCTGCTCCCGGCGCCGGCCAAGCGTACCGGCTTCCTCCGAAACAGCGTCAACCTTTGATGTCACGACGCATTCCTCACCGACGAGGTGAACGTCGCGGGGCTGTCGCCAGATTTCGCTCGAATTCGATAAACACAGCCACTAGACGACCAACTCTTCTATTTGAGCCACTGACGATGCAAGCTCCTGCTCTCAACGACAATTCCGCTGCCTCGGCACCGGCCGCCCCCTCGCCCGACAACCTGTCGATTGGCGACAAATCCGCCATAGCTGTGGGCGGGTTCGGAGCACTGCTTCTGGTCTTCCATCTCGCTTGTACGCTTTGGCTTGCCGTCAAGGTTCCCGTGTCTCCGCAGGACCTGAATGATGCGTCCTGGCTGATGTCGTACTCGGTCACAGAATACGCAGCACACACGATGCGATGGGGCATGGCGCTGACTTGCCTGATTATGGGCGTCGCCATCGGGGTCGCAAAAGGCCGCCTCACGCCTGTTATCACCGGTGTGGTCCTCTTCCTTTTTCTACACACCACCGGTATGGAGACCGCGCAGCTTCGCGTTGGCGTCGCTGGCGGCGCGACCCGGATAGGTTGCTACGTATGGGAGTCATCCGAGTGTCGTGCGATGCTGGGAGTCCCTGTGAACAACGCACCTTCAATGTATCTGTCGCCGGCGGAAATGGAGCGCACGGGGGAGACCCTGGCGCCGTGGTATCAAAAGGCATTGGTCGCTGACGTCTCGTGGGATACGGTCTTCTTCGTCGCACCTTGTACGACGGTATGGGCCGCGTTTCACACGGGGGAGCTCAACGCCAAGCTGGATGCTCAACGCGCAGCCGTCGCGAAGTTCCGCGCGGCTAATCACGGCAGCATCGCTCAACAGAAGCAGGTCGATTTGTCTACGGTCTGGCACTGACCCATCCGCAACAGCACTGGACCCCGGGAACATGTGTCTTGACGGCCCACGCCGGCTTTCGTGGCGCGTCGTATCTCACCGAGACGTGCGTCAAGACGCAGCCAGCGGAGCGCGAGACTCCCGGCCGTAAGACTATCGGTGCAAAAAGAAACAGCGCCCCTTCAAGCGTTCGCTGAAGGGGCGCAAAATCACACCGGACGCTAGAAAGCGTTATCGGATAACTGCGACTCGCGCCGCGCTCGCGATTTGGTCAACCAGCTCCTGGACCTCGGGAGCTTCTTTCACAAGGCCCGAGTTGATTGCGTAGCGGGCAAGCTCGTTGTTCGACATCAGCGCGAAGCCGAGAAACCCGGAACGCGCAATCTGCTCACGTTCAGACTCGTTTTCGAGCAACGTCGTAACCATGTGCTTGACCACATGCTCCATCAGGGCTGTTCGAGCCTCGTCTGCAACACGGGGCGGAGCCAGCTCTCGTTTCGTACGGGGCACGTCCGGCAACCACTCAACGGCCCAGTCGTAGCAGTTGAGCATCGCGGTCTTGCAACCGCGCTCCGGCTTCCTGCTATGCCACGGCCAACGCGCGTAAAACAGCTTGGCCTCGGCGTCCTTGTACGCAATGACGTCCATTTCGCTTCCGTCGCCATACTTCAACGCATCGTCGTCGATGGTGGGTTCGTGACGCAGATACACGGTCAGGGGTTTGGTGGTGTTGGTTGTCACAAAATGCTCCTTTTGGTTGGCCTCCCTTGGTGTAGCCAACCGCGCGCCTCCCCGCCGGCGGCGCGTAAGACAAAAAATCCGCTTCCGAAGCCCGGCTACATCTCAAATCGCGTCACTACACGCCTGGTATCGCGTATCCCTTCAATCAACCACAGGACACGAACAGCGCGTCATGGAATCAGCCTTCTCGAAACCAACCTATTTCCAGCACGAAGACGGCGGCATCTATCGTTTCTTCACGCTCGCGCCACAGACGGAAGGTGCCGGCGAGCACGCGGTGTACGAGCACGTCTGGCCGTTTGCCGTTAAGCCGGCGGTCCGGCCGACCTCGTTGTGGTCGCTGCGCTTTCGAGCCATCAGTGACATCGAAGCCAACTCGGCGATGGCAGGTAACCGCGAAGAAGCTCAGGCGGCCGTAACGGCCGCGAAGGCGGCCCGTAAAGCACGCGCGGGAGCCAGCGCAGAGGTAATTCCGAAAACTGCTCAGACTCCGAGGAACGCGGCCACGCGCGCTGCATTTGCGGAGGTCACGGATGACCCCAATTTCCAGCGGGAATGCATCCTCGGCGAGCTCGAAGTGAAGCTCAAGACGTTGCGCAGTGAGTTGGCAGCTGCTGGCAATATGCGCGCGCAGGAACTGACCCGCGAAAGCATCGCGCTCGTCGAGGCGCTTGCGGGTCCCCACGCGTAGCGCAGCAGAACAACTCGATGATTGACGCGCCGCTCCGAAGTACATTCGGAGCGGCGCTTTTTTGATGGACCCGGGCCGAAGCGGTTTTCAGGGCCAACGTCTCGCCGGCGTCGACACGTACGTCGACTTCATCGAGAAAAAAAATTAGACATGCTGAACGCGGGCGTGAACCCGTCGCGCGACCTCGTCGACAGTGCGTTCGTGGCGCAGATATATGTCAAGTCGCTATACCGGAGACCCTCCCGCTTCTAGGGCGGCTTCTATCGCGGTGAAACCGGCGCACTGAACGAAATGAAATTAAAGCCCTTACTCACTTGTTCGCTCCTCCTGTTGTTAGGCCTGACTCAGGCCCAAGCCTATGCGGGAACTTACACCTATCGGGTCGTCTTCCCCGGCTTAAGCGCTCCAGCGCCTTCTGTCGCCGCAAGCGGCAGCCAGGTCTTTGCGACTCCCGGCACCTCGGCGTGGACGGTCCCCGCCGGCGTCACGTCCATCAGCTTCGTCGAGGTGGGGGCCGGCGGCGGCGGTGACGGAGGTTACTTCTCCGGCGGTGGCGGCGGCGGTGGCTTGCTCTACAGCAACAATGTCGCCGTGACGCCGGGCACGACCGTCAGCATAACGGTCCCTGGCACGGCTTCATACAACAAGGCGGGGCTTAATGCCGCCGTCACAGTGAACGGCATAACGTACATCGCGCAGGGCGGCGGAGCGGGGAACGGCACCCAGGGCGGAGCCGGCGGTTGTGGTTCCGCCACAGGAGGCTCTGCTGTCTGGCATTGCGGCGGCACCGGAGGGTACTTCACAGGGGGCACGAACGGCACTAACTGTCTCTTAT
>NZ_VZQP01000141.1:0-3564 GCF_014397655.1 Paraburkholderia sp. UCT31 | reverse complement strand
TTGCTGATCGCAACGTCGGCGGCATCGCGGCCGCACGCCATCAGCACACGACCGATACGCGGCACGTTGTTGCGCGGATCGAAGGTCTGCCAGGAGCCGCCCACATAGGCTTCGAACCATGCCGCGAAATCCATCGTGCTCCACGGCGGCGGCACACCGACGTCACTGATGTAGCCCGTGCAGTAGCGAGCCGGAATATTCATCGCGCGGCATAGCGCCACGGCCAGATGAGCGAAGTCGCGACACACGCCCTTGCGTTCCTGCCACGCCTGAAACGCGGTCTTGGTCGGCCGTGCAAATTCGTATCCGAACGTGACATGGCGATGCACGTAGTCGCAAATCGCCTGCACCCGGTGGCGGCCCGGAGGCGTATTGGAAAACAGTTTCCAGGCAATGTCGGACAGCAGATCGGTTTCGCAATAGCGGCTGCCGAGCAGGAACACCAGACATTCATCCGGAAGCGTTTCGACGGCATGCTGATAGTCGAACGGCTCGCGCGTCTCGGGTTGATCGGAGACGTTGAGCAGCGCGGTGGTGGAGAGCGAAATCAGCCCCTGCGGCGCGACGATGCGGCTGCACAGATTGCCGAAGCTATCGCGATACTGGGTGATCGCCGCCGGCGGATCGACCACCAGCAGATCGGCAGACAGGACATCCTGCACGCGGGAAAAATGCGTGTTCAACATCAACATCATTGGTGTCGGCTGCGCGCACTCGTAGATCAGTTCATAGCCCACGCGAAGTTTCATCTGACCATCCTTCCATTGATAAAGTCCTAACGCGCTGAGCGCTCAGGCGTCTTCGGTCACGCTCACGTCGACCTCAAGACTGCGGAACGAATGCATCGCGCCGTGCCATGTGCCCCAGAGCGGCAGCGCCTGATCGTAATTCCACGCTACCGCCACACGAATCAGATGCCGGTTGCCGACGATGCTGTTGGTCGGGTCAAATCGACCCAGCCTGCACCGGGAAGATAGATCTGCAGCCATGCGTGGGTCGCGCCGCCGCCCAGGGTAGTGTCGTGGTCCGGCACGAAAATATAGCCGCTGACAAACCGGGCCGCGAGGCCAAGCGAGCGGACGGCATCCATCATCAGCACCGCGAAATCGCGGCAACTGCCGCTGCGCAGGCGTAGCGTGTCGGCAGGACGATTGACGCCCTTCTCGACGCGCCGCACGTACATGAAGTTGTTCTTGATCTCGAGCGTCATGCTGCGCAACAACGTCATCGTGCCCGTCGTGCCGCCGGGGTCGATAAAGCGTCGCGCCCACAGGTCGACATCGTCGTTCGGAAACTGTCGGCTTCGCGCGTTCACCAGATCAGAGGCTTCCTCGCTCGTATACGCGAAGGGCCAGGTCGACGCATAGGCTTCCAGCGAATAGTCAGGCAGCGGCGCCTCGTAATGTTCGAGCGTCACCTTGCTTCTGAAGAGCAGCTCGGATGCTTCGACCGAAAACGTGGCGACTGCGACCGAGTTGTCGAAGACATCGTGCAACCAATACAGCCGTTCAGGTGTGGGCGTGATCAGCAACTGCGCGGTGAGAAGCCGCAGATCATGACTCGCACGCGGGCGGAACATCATGCGATGCTCGCCGAAGCGCACTGGCTCCCAGTAGTGGTAGACGCTCTGGTGCCGCACGGTTAGACGTTGCGGCGCGCTCATTGCGTTTCGCCGCGAACAAACTTGCTCACCATTTCGCCCCCAAAAGGAA
Organism: Paraburkholderia sp. UCT31; assembly: GCF_014397655.1. Taxonomy (NCBI): domain Bacteria; kingdom Pseudomonadati; phylum Pseudomonadota; class Betaproteobacteria; order Burkholderiales; family Burkholderiaceae; genus Paraburkholderia; species Paraburkholderia sp. UCT31. The sequence continues at coordinate 1,852 of NZ_VZQP01000141.1, read as the reverse complement.
AGCCCACCGCGACAGCACGAACCGGGGCGGCAATCGGTCACGACTCAGACACGCGCTGAAAATGATCAGCAATGAGAGGCAACAAGGTGCAGCCCGAATTGCAATGACGCTCTTTCTACCGGGCCGCTGCTACACCTTCGTCGAAAGTGCGCACAAGCAAAGTGAAACGACCGCGCGTCACATGCGCGTGTCGGTTACTTCTTCGTCACGCCGCTCGACACAGAAGTCTTCGGAGTAGACGTCTTGAACAGACCTGCTCCGGGAGATGGTAACTTTTTAGGTTGTTTAGGCTTCTTTGCCTCGCGATTACTACGCAGTTGACCTTTTGCCATTTCGCTCCCCATTTAGGCGCCCACGGAAGGGGCCGCTCTGCGACTCATTCTGGGCGCATTTTTAATTACTGTCGCGATCTATTTAAAAGACCCGATCACACACTTTAAGGGGTAAGTGCACAAGTTTGCTGATAGTGCGTGCTCTCTTCATGCACCCAGCCGCCGGTTTGCCGATTGTTCTTGCTTTGTCGCGCCATGCGGCGCACTCTCGGATAGCCAACTTGAGTGCGCAAGCGGCTTTCATCGACTCGCCACTCGTGTCCGGCTCGCCAGTACCGGCGGGAATACGCGTCGAATCTCGCACGCGAATGAGCATTGCGACCTTGATGTGGCGCGTCGCCGTGCTCAAGCGTGCTTTCTGGCCTCAGGCCACTGCCTTGAAGTTGCACGCTCTTTTTGCAGGCGTCCAGATGCTGAAGCGAACCCCAATGAGCCCGATCATGTCGGGCAGACCGCAAGACTATGTGGCGACCCAGAAAGCTCGCGTCGAAGCCTTGCGGCAGGCGGAGTCCGACCGCGCCCAGAAGCGGCTCGACGATGATGCGCGCATCGATATCAACGCCGCGAAGTGGCGCTACGTCTCTTCGAGAGATTAGATGGCAAAAAGCAAGATCGTGCTCAGCTTCCCAAATCCCAGTCGCTCTTACGACACCTCTTAGGCATCGTGTATGTTTCTCGGGCTACGACAATTCTCGCGAGATCGCGTTTCTCGTCGATGGTCAAATGCTGACGAAGCTCAACCCCGGAATCCGTAGCGAGGAAACCGACCTGCTCGCGGCGTTCGATCGTAATCGCGACCGGATACTGGAACTGGCCAAAACGTGATATAAGGGTGGCCCGCAGATCAGGTACACGATCTCCTGAATCGAAGATCGGGCGCGATCACTTTTTAGTTGCGGGGATGCGAGGCGCGAGCAGGGTTCGAACACGCAGCCAATATTACTCGGCCCGAACGCCCCCATACGTTCAATATGAAGCAGGCAGCAGATCGCCCAGCGCCTGATACACCGCTTCACGAAAAAGCGCAACCGCTGAAAACTGGCCAAACTCCACGGTGCGATCGACAATCTTGCCTGTCGCCTGATCCGGGCCGAGCGACACTCGCGATGTCGTGAACAATACATAGGCGGTCGGCACCCTGGGGTAAAAAGCTCACCTGAGTAGCAGTCCCGCCACGCGGCCGCGACGTGGAAGCGGTGTTCGGAGCGACCTGGCTACATTTGCGGGAGCGCCACGAGCACGCTCACACGCACGAGACACCGGAACCAAACCACCGAGGTCGCCATGACGAGCACCATCAGCACGTTCATGACTTCCCGTGGGACGGGCAGGAACCACATACCCCCACATAAGCGTGAACCCGTAACACACAAGCATCGCCACCATCGTCATTGACTTCGCGTGATTTCAATGTCCGCAGCAGCGCGATTATCGGTCGCTCACTCTATCGCTTTGATCGACTCCTAAATGGCCGACTGTACTCGCTCACAGAGGCCGCCCCTAAGCCGCCGTTGAAGTTT
>NZ_VZQP01000140.1:0-3581 GCF_014397655.1 Paraburkholderia sp. UCT31 | reverse complement strand
ACCATGCGCACGGCTTCTATCATGAATTCCTGCGTGTACCGTGCTCTCGGATTACCCATCTTTCCTTCCTCCTCGCGTGAGTTTTACACACTCAGCAAGGGATCCATTTTTTACGGGCAAGCTCAGATTCGAAAGCTTCCTCGAAAAGGAGGTCATAGTTAGTGGTGAAGACTTCGACTGCATGTGAACGCAAAGTCCCGCTTACCCACGCGACGAGCTCGGTATAGGCGTTCTGTTCTTTGGGGAGATGTGCCGCGACCGCCTCGCCAATCTTTTTGCAAATCGCTTTGCCGAGTTCGCCGTACCCCGCTCCGTTGAGGCCATTGACGACAGTTGCTCCGAGTGCCTGCTGCAGGAGACGAATGCGAGAGAGAATCGCTTCGATATTTGCGCCAGCACCAAGATCTGCTTGAATTGCTTGTGCGGCGTGCGCCTGTTCAGCCTCTAAGCCTGAAATGGCCGTCCGAGTCAAATCTTCCACGCCGGGGATCAGTGGGTTTCCAGTGTCGTTGATTCGATTTTCCGCGTCGACCCGAATGGCAAGAGGTGCACCCGCGCCTACTAACAATGCTATTCGTTTGCGACCCTGCGATAGGATCTGGCGGAGATCCGACATGAATCGATCTGGATTGTGAGTAGTGTCCAAGCTATCGCTCGCGGGCTAGATTAACTGGTGACCGATCAGCATAGCTTAGACGAATATCGCGGCGCATACGAGGATGCCGCACATTTGGCGGGGATGCGGGATTCCTCCGGTTAGGCCAATTTTAGGGCACTCGCAAAAGGCCTTTGGAGGCTGCTAGGTGTCTTGACTTACTATTTGCGGTTGGTTCTCCGCTTGCGTTTTTTAGCCGGCGCAAGGCGGCGTGGCACCAGAGCGGTCCACTGCGCACTTGCATGCGGACATTGTAGGGATTTCCCTGGTGCTCTCACCGGCGTCGCCGTTCAGTGGCATTAGTCGTTAAGACCGGCGGCTCGGTACCTATATGAGGGGACGCAGTGGGAATGTAAGTTGACGCAAGTCGTTGTTTTTATTGAAAGTCTCGTCCTTTGACGGCACCCAGCGCCCTGCGGGGAGTTCAAACTTAAGTGAACAAAGTTCAAAGTTAACTGAATCTCGACAAGTGAGTGAACTTCGATCGCGTTCCCGCTTCTTGAATTTGTCACTGCCCGTCCATATAATTAGCACTCGCTGCACGAGAGTGCTAACAACATCTCCGGTTGGCTCGGCCAGCCGGGTTTTTCTCAGCGTTCTTCAGTCTCAATCAGAGAGGAGTATGTATGAACCTTCGTCCTTTGCATGATCGCGTGATCGTCAAACGTCTGGATCAGGAAACCAAGACCGCGTCGGGCATCGTGATCCCCGAAGCCGCAGCGGAAAAGCCGGATCAAGGTGAAATCCTCGCAGTCGGCCCGGGCAAGCGCGACGACAAGGGCGCAGCCATTGCGCTCGACGTGAAGGTCGGCGACCGCGTCCTGTTCGGCAAGTACGCAGGCCAGACCGTCAAGGTCGACGGCAACGAACTGCTCGTGATGCGCGAAGAAGACATCATGGCCGTGGTGCAGAAGTAAGCGCAAGGTCGCTACTTCACCGGTTATATCCAAAGTATTCAAGGAGTTAGAAGATGGCAGCTAAAGACGTCGTATTCGGTGATTCCGCCCGTGCCAAGATGGTCGAAGGCGTGAATATTCTCGCCAACGCCGTGAAGGTCACGCTGGGTCCGAAGGGCCGCAACGTGGTTCTCGAGCGCAGCTTCGGCGGCCCGACGGTCACCAAGGACGGTGTGTCGGTCGCGAAAGAGATCGAACTGAAAGACAAGCTCCAGAACATGGGCGCGCAAATGGTCAAGGAAGTCGCTTCCAAGACCAGCGACAACGCAGGCGACGGCACGACGACCGCTACGGTTCTCGCGCAATCGATCGTCCGCGAAGGCATGAAGTACGTCGCATCGGGCATGAACCCGATGGACCTGAAGCGCGGTATCGACAAGGCTGTTGGAGCCGCAATCGAAGAACTGCGCAAGATCAGCAAGCCGTGCACGACCAACAAGGAAATCGCCCAGGTTGGCGCGATCTCGGCGAACAGCGATTCGTCGATCGGCGAGCGCATCGCTGAAGCAATGGACAAGGTCGGCAAGGAAGGCGTGATCACCGTCGAAGACGGCAAGTCGCTGCAAGACGAGCTGGACGTCGTCGAAGGTATGCAATTCGACCGCGGCTACCTGTCGCCGTATTTCATCAACAACCCGGACAAGCAAGTCGCCGTGCTCGAGAACCCGTTCGTGCTGCTGCACGACAAGAAGGTGTCGAACATCCGTGACCTGCTGCCGGTGCTCGAGCAAGTCGCGAAGGCTGGCCGTCCGCTGCTGATCATCGCTGAAGACGTCGAAGGCGAAGCGCTCGCAACGCTGGTCGTCAACAACATCCGCGGCATCCTGAAGACCGTTGCCGTCAAGGCTCCGGGCTTCGGCGATCGTCGTAAGGCGATGCTGGAAGACATCGCGATCCTGACCGGCGGTCAGGTCATCGCTGAAGAAACCGGCCTCACGCTCGAGAAGGCAACGCTGGCTGAACTGGGCCAGGCGAAGCGCATCGAAGTGGGCAAGGAAAACACCACGATCATCGACGGCGCTGGCGAAGCAGCGAACATCGAAGCTCGCGTCAAGCAAGTGCGCACGCAGATCGAAGAAGCGACCTCGGACTACGACCGTGAAAAGCTGCAAGAGCGCGTCGCCAAGCTGGCAGGCGGCGTTGCAGTGATCAAGGTCGGTGCTGCGACCGAAGTCGAAATGAAGGAAAAGAAGGCACGTGTCGAAGACGCACTGCACGCAACGCGCGCGGCTGTGGAAGAAGGCATCGTGGCGGGTGGCGGCGTCGCGCTGATCCGTGCACGTACGGCAATCGCTGGCCTGAAGGGCGCTAACGCCGATCAGGACGCAGGTATCAAGATCGTTCTGCGCGCCATGGAAGAGCCGCTGCGCCAGATCGTCGCCAACGGTGGCGAAGAAGCGAGCGTCGTCGTGGCAGCGGTTGCTGCTGGCAAGGGCAACTACGGCTACAACGCAGCGACCGGCGAGTACGTCGACCTGGTCGACGCAGGTGTCGTGGACCCGACGAAGGTGACGCGCACGGCGCTGCAAAACGCAGCTTCGGTTGCTGGGCTGCTGCTGACGACCGACGCAGCTGTCTGCGAACTGCCGAAGGAAGATGCTCCGATGTCTGGCGGCATGCCCGGCGGCATGGGCGGCATGGGCATGGACATGTAATTCCGCTCGGGCCTCGTGGTCCGGCCGCGTGGTTGAACTGCCGCGCGTCTGGATCACGGCCGAGGCCCGGCTGGAAGTCCATGTGGGGAGTGCGCCGCGAGGCGTTTCCCCAAACGAAAAAACCCGCTTATGCGGGTTTTTTTCGTTTGGGGCCGGCGTTGATGTGCTTGCTGGCGAGCGCTTCCGGACGTAAGCACCCGGTGAAGGCATCTTGATTGCGTAAGGTGTGAAGGCGAGGATCGTGTCCATCTAAATTTTTAATGGACAGATGTACACGATGAGCGAGACCGAGGTGATGCAGGAGGTTGTGCAACC
>NZ_VZQP01000139.1:0-3743 GCF_014397655.1 Paraburkholderia sp. UCT31 | reverse complement strand
CGGGCCACGGCATCGTGAGTGCCGCCAACCCGTCAGTGAGGGAACCCGCCATGGAATCCAGACACGTCAAGTACCACGAGCTCATTGCGCAATGCCGTAATCTTGCGCCCATGCTTCTGGCCGTCGTTCATCCCTGCGACAGGAGTTCCTTGCAGGGGGCGGTCGAGGCCGCGCAGCAAGGGCTGATCGCGCCCACGCTCGTCGGTCCGCGCGAGCGCATCGTCTCGGTCGCTTCGGAATGCGGTCTTCCGATCGCCGATTACCCGATCGTCGACACACCGTTCAGCGAAGCTTCGGCGGCCGCTGCCGTCCAGCTCGTGCGCGAAGGCAAGGCCGAAGCGCTCATGAAGGGCAGCCTTCACACCGACGAACTGATGGCCGAGGTGGTCCGCCGCGATTCGGGACTGCGAACAGCCCGGCGCATCAGCCACTGCTTCGTGATGGATGTGCCGGGACACGCCGATCCGCTAATTGTGACCGACGCGGCGATCAACATCGCGCCGACGCTTGAGGAAAAAGTCGACATCCTGCAGAACGCGATCGATCTTGCCCACGCCTTGCGGTTTCCGGAAGTGCGGGTGGCGATTCTTTCGGCTATGGAGACAGTGAACCCGAAAGTGCCGTCCACAATCGAGGCTGCCGCTCTATGCAAGATGATGGACCGCGGGCAGGTGACCGGGGCACTCGTCGACGGTCCGCTAGCGCTCGACAACGCCATCGACGCCGAGGCGGCACGCATCAAGCACATCGAGTCGCCAGTGGCGGGGCGCGCCAATGTGCTCATGGTGCCCGACCTCGAAGCGGGCAACATGCTGGCCAAGAGCCTGTCGTTCCTCGCGGGCGCGGACGCGGCCGGTATCGTGCTAGGCGCGCGCGTGCCCATCATCCTGACGAGCCGGGCCGATTCGCTCATTACCCGCCTCGCCTCGTGCGCAGTGGCCGTGCTCGTTGCCCGCGCGCGGCGCGAGGCGGCAAAGATGGTGGGGTGATGCCATGGCAGACGTGATTCTCGTCCTCAACGCCGGCTCGTCCAGTATCAAGTTCTCGGCGTTCGAAGAGCGGGGTAGTGCGCTCGATCTGGTCGTGCATGGCCAGGTCGATGGACTCTATACGTCGCACGCAAGATTCGAAGCATTGGATCGTCATGGCGAGCACCACGCGAAGGAGTGGACTGCCGGTACGGAGCTGGACCATCGGCACGGGCTCGAACACATCGGTGTGTTCCTCGAGGAGCACCGCGAAGGACACACGCTGGTGGCCGTCGGCCATCGTGTGGTACACGGCGGGCAGCGCTTCAGCGGGCCAGTTCGGTTGACCCCTGCCGTGGTCGACGAACTGGACAAGCTGACGCCGCTGGCACCACTGCATCAGCCGCATAACCTGAAGTCGATACGTCTTTTCGACCAGATGCAGCCAGACGTGCCGCAGGTGGCGTGCTTCGATACGGCGTTCCACCGTACGCAGCCGGAGGTGGCCCAGGCGTTCGCGCTGCCGGCGGCGATCACGGACCTCGGCGTGCGGCGCTACGGCTTTCACGGGCTGTCGTACGAGTACATCGCCAGCGTGTTGCCCCACGTCGCACCCGGAGCAGCCGCGGGGCGCACTGTGGTTGCGCATCTCGGCAACGGCGCGAGCATGTGCGCCCTCGTGGCGGGCGCGAGCGTGGCCAGCACGATGGGCTTTACTGCCCTTGATGGCCTCCCGATGGGCACCCGCTGCGGCAATCTCGACCCCGGCGTGGTGCTGTACCTGATGGAAGAGCGTGGCATGGATGCGCGTGCTCTGGAGGATCTCCTGTATCGCCGGTCCGGATTGCTCGGCGTATCGGGCGTCTCCGCGGACATGCGCACGCTGCTCGAAAGCGACGATCCTCGGGCCCGCTTCGCGATCGATCTTTTCGTCTATCGCATCTCGCGTGAACTGGGCTCGCTTGCCGCCGCGATGGATGGCATCGACGCGCTCGTTTTTACCGGCGGTATAGGTGAGCATGCGGCGGCGGTCCGCGAGGCTGTCGTGCGGCGAACGAAGTGGCTCGGTGTCGAACTGGACGTCGCTGCTAATCTCAAGGGCGGACCGATCGTGACCACCGCTTCAAGCGGCATACCGGTGTGGGTCATTCCGACCAACGAAGAACTGATGATTGCGCGCCATACGCGCGCTGTCGTGGAGTAAAGCGATGTCAACGGCACACAGCGGACAGGCAGGCCCACTGCTGAAGGGCATGAAGGCGCTCGTCACGGGCATAGCCAACGAACACTCGATTGCATACGGGTGCGCGAAGGCGTTTCGCGAACTCGGCGCTGACCTTGCGATTACGTATGCCACGGAAAAGACCAAAGCCTGGGTCGAGCCAATCGCGCAGGAATTGGATGCTGACATGCTCCTGCCGCTCGACGTCGCCGATGCGAACCAGCTCAACGCGGTGTTTGCCGAAATAGGCCAGCGTTGGGGACGCCTCGACATCGTGCTGCACTCGATTGCGTGGGCACCGAAGGACGACCTTCAGGGCGGGCTGTTGCACTGCTCGAGCGAGGGCTTCGCGCAAGCAATGGACATTTCGTGCCATTCCTTCGTGCGTATGGCCGCGCTTGCCGCGCCCCTCATGGATAAAGGTGGCACGCTGCTCACCATGAGCTATCACGGCGCAAGCAAGGTCGTGCCGAACTATAGCGTCATGGGACCCGTGAAGGCCGCGCTCGAAGCGTGCGCGCGTTACCTCGCCCATGAGCTGGGTCCGCAGGGCATCCGCGTTCACGCCATCTCACCGGGTCCGCTCATGACGCGCGCCGCTTCCGGACTCAAGGACTTTGGTCTGCTGCTCAACGAAGCAGCCCACCGTGCGCCGCTCGGCGAACTCGTCGACATCATGGACGTCGGCTACACCTGCGCTTTCCTCTCCACGCCGTACGCACGGAGAGTGTCCGGGGAAACGCTGTATGTCGATGGCGGCGTCAACATCATGGCGTGACACTGCACAGGAGAAGGACATCGTGACTATGCTATTGCTGCAAACCGTCGAAGACACTGTTTCCGACGAAGACATCCGGGGTTTTTTGAGCCGCTATGGCTTCCCGCCGTTTGTTTCCATTGAGCGCATGGCAGGTACCGGAATCCGGCCTGCTGTGCTGCTTGCGTTCCATGATCTGCAGCCGGAAGCGCTGCGACTGCTTCAGGCCAGGATTCACCACGTGTTCTGGAACGACCACGGGATCGAAGCGATCATTGTGCAGCGCCCAACAGAATGACCGGCATGGGTGGCGCCGCACAAAATGGGCCGCTTTCAGCGACCCCAATGCGTGGATTTCCGACTATAGGGGTGCCCTTCCATGAGCAGTCCTTTGTCAAGTGGTTCTGGCGAATTTTGATAATTGATCGATGTGCGAATCCTCCCGCCATAATGAACGGGCGGTCGCGGTTGCTGCAATTCACGATGGTCTGAAGCCGGCTCTTGCGGTCGTGAGACCTGACGTCTCCACCACTGAGGTCGGCCGGAACGCGTGGACGCCGACGGTGTTCAACATGACGATTGTGTCCAATTCATAGATGTTTTCTCTATGTAGCCCGGTCAACGAAATCTGAAGAGCATGCCGTTTCCGGCTTGGCGCGCGATGTTTGGCGCGTGCTTGCCGGCTTGCACGCAAACGGCACGAAAATCACGGAGACCCTTTTAGCGAAAAGCAATCAACGCGACCAGCCGACTAATGCACGGCGACATCCTTTGCGCCCGTTTTGGGATGGACGGT
>NZ_VZQP01000138.1:0-3958 GCF_014397655.1 Paraburkholderia sp. UCT31 | reverse complement strand
GCGTCCGGCCTTCACCAGCCCGACCATTTGTGCCCGAAATTCCGCCGGGTACGGGGTACGATGCTTGCCCATAATCGGCACCTCCTTCTCCAAAGGATAGATGTCCGTTTTTCTGGGTCAACTTCAGTTCGACTGTGATTTGCGTTCAGATTGCTGCAAACGACAAGCCGCGACGTGCGCCGGGACGGGTTTCGTCAATTCCCAGTGGCTACGCGTTTTGACACACTCTGGGCCGCGACCAGACCGCCGGCTCGATGACCGGGCTGCCGCTCGACGCAGCCGCTTGAGATGAGAGCTTTGAGCCGCGCACCCGATTTATGTGGTCGACTTCGACGCCCCGAAATCCGCAAGTAATAACGAGTTGGCTGATAACGACGTGATTGACCAGACCATTTCGCGTACGAGCGTGGCGACCAACTCGGCAGCCGGCATTGCTCGCGACAGGCGTACAGCCTGCCCCGCCCATTGCGCTGCATATTCCGAGCTACCGTGCGCCTGTGCCGCAGCATTGAGCGCTTTCCCCGCAGCGAACGCCAACGGAAAGTCGGGTACCGGCGGGCAGGCGGGATCGCGCCCGAGTCTCGTGAAATGATTTTCGATCGCACGAGCCGGCCTGCCGGAAATTACCTTTATCAATGCGGTCCTGCTTCGAGGGTCAAGTAGCGCGGCGCGGTCAGCCTCACTCGCAACAGACTCGGCCGTGGTGAGGAAAGCAGTTCCAAGCTGGGCCGCTTGCGCGCCCAGCGCGAGCGCAGCTGCAATGCCCGCGCCGTCCATGATCCCACCCGCAGCAATCACCGGCAGTGACGTTTCGCGCAGCAGCAACCGGACGAGCGCTATCGTCCCGAGCTGTTCGTCCGCCAACGCCGGATCGAACATGCCACGGTGGCCGCCCGCCTCGATCCCTTGCGCAACAATGGCATCGATTCCCGCTGCTGCAATTTGGCCCGCTTCGTCCGAATTAGTGGCCGTCGCCATCAACACAATGCCGGCGTCGCGCAGTGCGGCGATTTTTTGCGAGGGTGGCAGCCCGAAATGAAAGCTGACGACAGCTGGGCGTTCTTCTAACAGCAACGTCAACATCGCGTCGTCGTCGACGAAGCTTGAGTAACCCGCGCCGAGGGCCGTTGGCGGCTGTGCCTGGAAGCGCTCGAAATGCGGCTTCAGATACGTGAGCCAACGCGCGTCACGCGCCAAGTCTGCGGGTGGTCGAACATGGCAAAAGACATTCACGTTGAATGGACGTTCAGTGAGCAAACGTGTTTCGCGGATGAGGGCGCGAGCGTTCTCCGCAGTCATGCCGCCAAGACCGACGGAGCCCAGCGCACCTGCATCGGACACGGCCGCAGCCAGCGCCGGGGTGGCCCAACCGGCCATCGGCGCCTGGATGATCGGTACAGCAATTCCGAGTTTCGCAAGCAGGTTACTTGAGTTTTCAGTGGTGCCCATCGCACGCTCCTTCGCCTGGTCATGACTAGTGCGTGGTTTTGCGCGCTCGCCACGTCGACTATATTGTGCATCGCTGCGACGCTGACCGCATTTCCCCCGCTGGGGGGTGCTAAACGAAGGGTACTATCGACCCCATATAGATAGTCCGTCAAGTCTGCGATCCGAGGATCGCCTTCGGCGGATAGCTCGCTAGCACGACAGAAGTGGTCACGGGCCCGAATCTGGCAAACGCGTCGATTGCGGTTTCGAGCTGGGCCATCTCTTCAACCACAATCCGAACGATGAAGCAGTCTTCACCAGTGATCCGGTGCGCCTCGACGATCTCAGGCATTGCTTCGAAGGCGCTCAGGCAATGCTTAATCTCAGCATGGGTGGTGCGGATTCGCACGATCGCCGCGATGCCCCGACCGACGAGGCCGGGATTTATCCGCGCCGCGTAGCCCTCGATGACTCCCCGCTCCTCGAGCCTTCTGATGCGGGCGGTGACAGCCGGCTGAGAAAGCCCGATCTGCTTCCCAAGTTCCGTGTTGGTGACACGTGCATTGCGCTGAAGCACCTCCAAGATCCGCCAGTCGAGCCTGTCCAACGTTACCGGCTTAGTTTTCATTTGTAAGCACCCTCAAGCTCAGTCAATTCGTTTGTGTATGACCATCAATCCATTTGATTTGCGATGTTGCCTGAATTCGCGAGCTTTTACACTGGATGCTCATTCACTCATGGAGATCTGGCAGATGGACTACCCCGTTCTTGTTGTTCCTGGCATCGGCAACTCCAGTCCATTGCACTGGCAGAGCGTATGGCAAGCCGCGCATCCGGATTGGCAACGCCTCGCAGTCGAGGATTGGGATTACGTCGTGTGCGATGAGTGGGTAGCGGCGATAGAACGGCAGCTAGCGGCAAACGGGAGGGAGACTGTCATAGTGGCGCACAGCCTCGGATGTCTGGCCGTGGTCCATTGGGCTGCCAGGTACGCGCGGAAGATTCGTGGCGCGCTGCTTGTGGCCGTGCCGGACCCGGCATCACCGGCATTTCCCCGGGTAGCCGCGGGCGGATTCGCGCCCCTGCCATGGGAGCAGTTGCCGTTTCCGACGACCGTCGTATCCAGCACCAACGATCCATACGGCAGCGTGGACCACGCACGCGCCTGCGCAGCTGCGTGGGGCAGCGAACTCGTCGAAGTTAGAGCGAAGGGACATCTCAACGCCGACAGCAACCTTGGCAATTGGCCCGAAGGGTTTCGATTGCTGGAGAAGATGAACAACGGTTGATCCGGTGTTCAACCGCCGGCGTGCCTATTCCAGCGTGCGAGGTCGGGTCGCTCACGGGTCGCAGCCGCCGACGGTGGAATAGTTCTTCACTGAGCGGCAATGGAAACACCCATCCAGTTTCGGGATGGCGCCGCTGATTGACGACGGCACGCCAGAAAATGGCTTATTTAGTTTTGGACGTTTTTACCGTAGTCTTCCCAGTACCGAAGCGGATCGCGATATTGTGGATAGTGTAAGTTGAGCCACGCCGACAGTCTGGCCCAGTCGGGATGGTTGGTACCGGTTTGGGCAGACCATATTGACGATCTTTCAAGAACCAGACCGTTCAAGCGATCACGGACAACCAGGCTGCCCAGTCCGCTTGAACTGTTCGTCTGTGATTCAACCAGATACCGCGGCAGAATCCTGAGCTCCGCGTCCTCCGCCCACCCGTATACCGCGCGAACTACGCCGGTGGAATCTCGCAACTCCGTGGGTCCACTTCCCTGCCGAACGGCTGTCCAACCCTCAGGAAACTCAGCGACAACCTCGTTTTTTCCTTCCCTTACCCACTTCGCGTGCCATGCTTTCGCCATCGCCTCGCGTACGTGAGACACCGACTCGTAGCCAGTAGGCAGCTCGATCGCCATCGGAAGAGTAATGAGGTTGTCCTTCCAGAGTTTGGTTTCGTTGTCGACGCGCTCGACTGCGTCGAACGCCCCGGCTTCGAATGGGTTCTCGGGCCGGCCGCTTACTTTCACGTTCCCGCTGGGCAGGCCTTCGAAAAGGCGCTCAGCATCGTGGCGGGTGAGTTTTGTCTTTCCTTTCTTCATGGTCTCACTACAGCAAGGTTGTCTCACTAACATGGAGGCTCTGACGTCCAAAGTCGGGCGCCACGTCCTCTCGCGTGCGCGAACATGCGCGCGATTCTATTCTGCGCCATTTGCCTGTTACCGGCTCGCGGGGTGGCAATGGCGCGGCTTATGCTTGTTCATGCCGCCGGACATCAGATGAATCGAGCAACGCAAGTCAGAGGATGAGCGGACAGGCGATTATCGACTTCTCGCTAACGCTCATTCTATGAGAGCGGCTAACGAAGGATATGGCAGAATCCGGGCAACTGAAAGCCCAAATACGGTAGAGTCGAGATGTGGCGCGGTAGCGGTAGGTTCGGTTTGTCTGTTGCCGCCCCTTTCGTCTGGCGGTGCCCGAATAACTTCACCCTAACCCCGTTTCCACACCCCGCTCATCGAACCGGACAT
>NZ_VZQP01000137.1:0-4115 GCF_014397655.1 Paraburkholderia sp. UCT31 | reverse complement strand
AAATTCCGAGCGTCTCGGACCATCCCGCGGTTTCCTCCCTCGAGGCTTATCCGACGCCTGCCCACACGCGCCGCGGCACACTCACAGCCATGTGAATGAGGGCAGACGTCGAATAACCCTTAACGGCTGCTGCCGATTGCCGTCGGGCAGAGGTCGGCCACCTTCGGACGTTCGCACGCGCGTTCAGGCAGACATCCGAACGTCGGCTCTATGGGGACTTGTATGTCAAGCCGTTTTTGATCACGTGAAGGGCTTGGATTTCATGGTGGCTCCTGTAGGTTGTTGAGCGCGTGATGCCTTGGCGCGACATGGCTGTGCCATCCTGGTCCGGGGTCGGGGTGTGATGAGCGTTCGAGCCAGTGCCCGAACGAACTTCTATCCGTGCAGGGCGCCAACACCCTGCACCTCATGCAGCATGCGCGCAAGGCGCGCTGGCAAACCCCGGTTATGGGCGCGCCCCATCTCTGCGAGCCGGTCACGGGGTGCCGTGACCCGCCGACGTTCCGGGCGCGTCGACCCTGGATCATGATGACGTGTTGCGTGCGAAGGCGTTGCGTGGTACCCGTGCTGCCCGGAATTTCAGGCAACTGCCGGCTTGAGCGAGGCTCCGGCCGGAATCTCGCCGTGCTCGAGGTAGTGCCACAGCGCGATAGCCAGGCGCCGCGCCAACGCCACGATGCCCACGCGCCGCATGCGCTTGCCGCCGCCGGCAAAGCGCCGGTTGAACCACTGGGTCAGGAGGCTGTCGGGCTGCAGTTGCAGCCAGCGCCAGGCGAGTTCGACCAGCATCGTGCGCGCTCGCTTGTTGCCCGCCTTGCTGATGCCTTGCTCGATCTGACTGCCGCCACTGTCATAGGGTGTCGGCGTGAGCCCCAGGCTGCCGGCCAGCTCGCGCCGGTTGGCGAAACGTCGCCAGCCAAACACTTCCTTGACCAGCACCCAGGCGCCCTTGGGGCCGATCGCGCGCAGCCGTGCCATTTGCGCCACCAGCGGATGCTTGCCCTCGGCTAGTTCCTGGCGCCGCGCCGCTTCCAGCACCTTGAGCTGCTGCCTGACCAGCGCCAGCCGCGCGCTCTCGCGCTCGATCTCGCCGCGCAACACCGGCGGCACCTGCTCGCGATGGCGCTCCCACCACGCCGCCCAGTCGCGCCCGCCGACGATGACCGGCACACGCAGGTTGTGCAGCACCAGCAGGGAGCGGATGCGGTTCGTGTGGGCGGTACGCTCCTGGCTCAGCCGGGCCAGTTCACGGTGCGTGCGGCGCGCGTCTTCCTGCTCGGGCGTGGGCTCGTGCACCACCGACCAGATGCGCTCGCCAGCGTGGTGGCGCCTGAGCATCACCAGCAGCTTATCGCCGTCGAGCCGGTCGGTCTTGGCCCGTCTGGCGCGTCGGTTCACTTCGATGCTCGCCGGGTCGACCACGAGGTTGTCAATGCCTTGCCCGCTCAACCAGCGATGCAGCCACCAGCCATCGCGGCCGGCCTCATAGCACGAATGCACCGGGGCCTGCGGTTCGAGCTGGCAGCGCTCCTTGGCGCGGCGCACGCAGTCGAGCACCGCAGCCGTGTCGCCGGCGTGCACGCTGAAACGGCTCGGGCCGCGCCGGCCATCGCTGGCCGTCAACTTCCACGACTTGTCGCCGAGTTCGAAGCTCATGTAGAGCTGGACTTGGATCGCCGTATCATTGCCTTGTGGGACTGTCTGGGTCGCCGACATTTCCGTCTCCTTTGCACAGGGTTGGAAATTCCGTTTTAGCTAAACGGGTCTGGCTTGGGTAGTCCCACATAGCATCTCCGCTTTAGTCAACGGACGGCGAAGCCGGGTTCCTGCTGGTCAGAGCAATTTGCAGACCTCGTCAAAATCTAGGCGTGGGCTGCGCGGGAACAGCCCTGCCGGATCACCATAGCCCAGATTGCAGAGGAAATTCGACTTGATGTGGCTGTCGGGAAAGTACTCCTGTTGGAAGGTGCCCTCCTGTGCGCTCGCAGGAAAAAATTCATGGTCAACTTTTGCATGATCGAACCCGGACATCGGACCACAATCCAGTCCGAGCGAGCGGGCAGCCAGGACGAAATAGGCCCCTTGTAGCGAGCTATTGCGCCGTGCCGTGACCTCGGCCAGTTCCGGTGTGTCGGCGAACCAGGCTCGCGCATCTGCGTGCGGGAAGAGTTTGGGCAGCTTGTCATAGAACTTGCCGTCATAAGCGATGATGGCTGTCACCGGTGCGCTCATCGTCTTGTCGATATTGCCTGGTGCCAATGCCGGCAGAAGTCGTTGCTTCGCGTCCTGAGTGCGCAGGAACAGAATACGTGCTGGGCTGCAGTTTGCGCTCGTTGGGCACCACTTCATCAGCTCGTAGAGTTCGCGCAATGTGTCATCACTGACCGGCTTAGGCAGCCAGCTATTGTGGGTTCGAGCCTGACGGAACAGCAGATCCATCCCTTCTCCATTCAATCGTTTCTCCATATTTGCCTCCCAGCGGAAACGGACGTTGCAAGTTGCCTTCCTGCATCAACAACCGCGAATTGTTGGAGGGCCGTACGCCGTCCAAGCGTTTCGTGAACATCACGCAGCTGATCATCGATGATCTGAGCGCAGCCCCGTTCGGGTGTTATAGACGTACCACGCGTCGTCCATGGAAAAATTTGCGCGGTCGGGTACCAGTGACGCTTCGGGAAGCACCCTGCTGGACTGTAAGGAAGTCGGCATTTCCGAGCAGATCAGTCTGACTCCGATCACTTTCGAACGAGAGAAGGTGTAGCGACGCGTTGCCCACCTCAATTAACCGTTGCAAAGGGTCACAGCTTACGCGCGACCATCACGGCGCCGCGATCCAGCTCCGTGCGAGCAGAGTATGTCAGATGTCCCTGCGCTGTCTCACGCTAACGTTCAATGCCGCTATTCCAGGTAGCGGCGTCTCCCGCGCACAATCCGGCTTGGTGACACTCAGAAGCTGCGGCTTCCTCTGTCTGATTCGAAACCGGCACCCCGGGAGAGGTTGTGTCGAAAGCAATCCAGGGTTTTTTACTTCTTTACTTCGACAGATGCAGCTTCTTCGATAGCACGATACCCCGCTGCGGGCTCACCAGCCAGATGGCGTGAATGTTGGTGTACAGCGTCGAGGTTCTTGTTGTGATGTCTGTGGGCTCGTCGTCGCTGGGATCGCTATGTTCGCGTCGGTCGGTCAGGTAAGGCGGCGCCATGCTACACATCAGCACAATCGCGAAGTCTCCATTCGCTTCGTAGAACGCCGACTGCGAGAGTGTCACGCGTCCGTGAACCCTGGTTTTGCTCCGTTCGCCGGACTTGAGCTCAATCAGATCGATATGTTGGATGTACCCCTTGGCCTTCGCCTCCGGCGCCACCACAAGCCCTCGACCGCGTGGTCCGGTTATGGTCTTCTTGAGCAGGATCACTCCCGGATTGTCGTCATCGGATAGATCTACGTTTACCGTCAACAGGTGCGTCTTTGACTGATATCGTACTCCGTAGGGCGCCGGTACGACGAAAGCCAGGTCGCGGTCGAGACTGGCTTTCGGCAAGTCGAGATCGCTTGGCGCCTTAAGGACAGGGACGTGGATCAGGTTCCTGATGCGATCGCTCAACGAAGGCGAGTTGGCATTGAAGCTCTGGTCCGCCAAGGCGTCCCTGATGGCAACCGGGTCGTCGCCCACGAAAGGCCGAGTCGCCTCAGTCGTACGGGTAACAGTGGCTGAGTCTGCCGACGTCCCGGCGTGCGCCAGCAGCGACATGCAAATCAGGGCGCAAGCGGCGTTCGAACGGACCAACATGGTTTTAAGATCAGCCACGACAAACCCCTCTAGGATCAAGGCAGTCTATCGCAAAGCCTTCCACGGTCAACTCGACCGCGCGACAGCGGCCGTAGGCACCCGCTTGATCCGTTCTTCGTCAGCTCAGCAATCCCAACGGCAGGTATAAAGGCCGAGAACTTCCCGGCTAAGACGGCTGCTCGAATGGCTGTTCCATTGGCGGATTCAACCGGTGGATGCAATAGTTTGCTGGAATCGTTCGGCGGGCGTCTCGTAGTCCAGTGTCTTTCTTGGACGCTCGTTCAGTCGTCTTGCCACAGCGTTGAGTTTGGCCTGCGAATACAC
>NZ_VZQP01000136.1:0-4444 GCF_014397655.1 Paraburkholderia sp. UCT31 | reverse complement strand
TACTCGAACCCTGCAGATGCAGGCTTGCAATGGTCAGGCGCTCTTCAGGTTGAAGTTGCTGGTACTTTCTTTCGTGCATCGCAACACCTTATACGAAACGGTGTTGCACTTCAGATTTGAGGCCGCCATCCCATTCCGACCGGAACGACGCAGGCCACCTATGCGGTGACCGATTCAATCATGATGTTCAAGAACTCCAGGGTCAAGAAGAGCGCCTGGAAGTTTCTCGACTTCCTCTTCACAAAGGGCCCGCGCGTCGAATTCTCGAAGACGGAAGGCTTCCTGCCCACGACGAAGGCTGAAGCCAGCGATCCGGCGCTCAATGGCCCAGACGCCAGGGCGTTCATCGCGTTGTTGCCGAACGCGCGCTTCGCACCGACTGTCACTGGCTGGGAAGACACCGGGAAGGCCGTGTCGGATGCAATGCAATCCGTCTACCTGGGAAAGGCTCAACCCGCCGCGGCACTGAACGCGGCAGCCGAAAAGGCAAACCAGTCGCTAGGTAAGTAATGCGACTATGGTAATCGACATTTGATGCAGATCAGCGCGCGAACGGTGCGAGGTGAAATGAGGTTCTACCAGGCCATGGTTTTTATGCCCATTTCCCGGCAAAGCGAGGTAGCGTCTGCTGCATGTTGCTCGGCCAATGCTTCATCTCCGACCATCCTTTGCAGCCGGGAAAGCCCATTTAGGCACTGTGCTTGCAACGGACGCATTCCAAGCTCCTGGGCGATCATCAACGCCATGCGATAGTGCTTGTGAGCTTCCTCAATCCGAGGCGCGGCAGCGTTGCCATCCGAGACAATATCTCCCAACAGGCACCCGGCCCAAGCCTGGTTGCCTCGTTCGCCGGAGGCTCGAGCAAGGTCGATCGCATCATGTGCATGAGTGAGGGCTTCATCTTGTCTACCAGCCCGCTGCCACACTCGACCGAAAATCGAGAGCACCAGCGACTGTCCGAAAGTTAATTTACTCGCCGCCGCTTGGCGAACTGCCTCCTCCAGAAGAACCAGTGCCTCGTCGGTCCGGCCCAACGCTGCATACGCCGCCCCCAGACAGGAGGCTATCCGAGGAACGAAGATTGGAAACTCAGCGCTCTTGCACAGGGCCAGTGCTGGCTCAAGTGCCTCAACCGCAAGGTCGAGATTGCCTTGAATCAGGTGCATCCGTCCGACACCGTGGCCAGCAAAGATCAGTTCCTCTGGCTCATTCATCTCTCGGGCCATGTCGGTCGCCTCCTGTCCGAGGACGGCAGCCTCGTCGAATCGGCCGAGTTCGGCAAGACACAGCACCGGCCAGATACGAGCGTTGACGCGCGTGAATTTTACGTAGTCCTCGTGGGGTCCGAGGTCGTGGCCTTCATGGAGGAGATCTAGCGCCTGTCGGGCATGTCCCATCGCGCGTTCATAGTCTCCGCGGCCATACCGTGACCTTGCCAGCATCATGGCAGCCCAGGCCTTCGCATCGGGGTCGCCTCGCCGCTCCGCCAACGCCAGAGCGCGTTCGCCCGCCTCGACGGCGCCGACCAGATCGCCCAACGAACCGAGCGTGAAAGCGAACCTTGATAGAACGCGCGATAGGCGTACCTCGTCGCCAATTCCTTCGGCCAGATGTTTCGCGTTCTCCAGATTCTCCCGGTTCCGTGCCAATTCTCCGAGCGGATAAAGCGAGTGGTTAAGTTCCCATCGAATGTCGATGATTTGACCAAGTATTTCGGCTGAGGACGGCAGGGTCGCATAGGCAGTCAGGGCTTTCTCGAACAGGACCGACGCCTCTCGATGCGCGGCCCGTTCGGCGGAGTTGTGACCGGCACGCCGCCACAGCCGCGCCGCCTTTTCCGTCAATCCGGCCTGGACGCAGTGTTCAGCCAGGATTTCCGGTTGTTGCTCCGTTACGTCAGCAAAATGATTCTCGAGCTCCATTGCGATGCGGGCATGCAGTTGCTGTCGTCTGTCTCGCAGCATGGAACTGTACGCGGCGTCTTGCACCAGGGCGTGCTTGAAGGTGTATTCCGCCTCCGGTGGTGCCCCGCGCCGGAAAACCAGTTCGGCACTGACGAGATGATTCAATGCATCGTCCAGACGCTCCTTCGGCATCGACGCGACCGCGCTGATAAGCTCATAAGAAAATCGCCGGCCGATTGCAGCGGCGACTTGCGCTACATCCCGCACCGGGGCCAGGCGATCGAGACGCGCCATCAGCGAAGCGTGCAGCGTCATCGGGATCGCCAGTGGTGGCAGCGGTCCATCGAGCACGTAGCGCCCGTTCTGCTCGCGCAATACGCCGCTCTCCAGCACCATTCTGGTCAGTTCTTCGACAAATAGCGGTATTCCATCCGTATGCTCAATGATCTGGTCTGTAACCTCCTTTGGCAGAGCCTTGCCAAGCGCCACCCGTTCGATCATCTCGGCTCGTTGCCGAGGATGCAGACGATTGAGAGTAAGAAGCGTCACCTCTGAGCGGCCGATCCAACGAGACATGAACTCAGGTCGGAAGCTGACAATCAGCAGCGCAGGCAGCGTTTCAATACGATCGACAAGGTGGTCCAGCGCATCGAGCGAACTCGGGTCGGCCCAATGCGCATCTTCGAACAATATCAGCAGCGGCCGGCGCTTTGCCAAGCCCTTGATCTGCGCGATTATCGTACTAAGCGTCCTATCCTTGTACTGCTGCGGCGTGAGATTAAGTGCTGGGTATCGACCCTCTGTCGGAATCGATAGCAACCCCGCTACCAGCGGAGCAGCTTCGCCCGGATTGTCGGCGGCGCACGCGAGCACCGCCTCCAGTTTGTCGAGGCGTTGTTCAGCAGTATCGTCCCGCCGCAGACCGGCCGCACGCTCGAGCTGGGAAATAAACGGGTAGAAGGCGCTCTCTTGATGCCGGAGTGAGCAGAAATACCGCAAACGGTCGTGCGGCTCGAATTGAACCTCCTCTTCAAGAGCGGTGGTCAGCCGTGACTTTCCGATACCCGGCTCGCCTGACAGCAGCACAACCTGCCCCTCACCATGCTTCGCCCGCTGCCATCGGCGAAGCAACAACTCGATCTCCTCGTCGCGCCCGACGATTGGCGTCAGTGTGGTCCCATGCAGCGCCTCGAACCGGCTTTCGACCCTGCTGGGGCCGAGCACTTGCCAAACCCGCACTGCTTCGCCCATACCCTTCACAGTGGGCAGGCCCATGTCGCGGTAGTCAAACAGCCCGCCCGTAAGCCGCTGCGTGCTCGTAGAAATCACCACTGTTCCGGGCTCGGCCAATGTCTGCAGCCGGGCAGCGAGATTAGGCGTCTCACCGACAACGCCACGCTCCAAGGCTGAGCCTTCGCCGATGAGATCACCGACTACCACTACACCGGTAGCGATCCCGATCCGCACTCGCAAACTTTCGTCCGTCCCGGAATCGAGTTTGCCGATGGATCGCACAAGCGTCAGGCCCGCGCGTACCGCCCGTTCCGCGTCGTCCTCGTGCGCCCGGGGATAACCAAAATAGGCCAGTACACCGTCGCCCAGGTACTTTGCGATGAAACCACCGGCCGTAGTAACGATATCTGCGCAACCCCTGTAATAGGCGCCGATGACCTTCCGCATGTCTTCCGGATCGAGCCGCGTCGACAGGGCAGTCGAACCGGCGAGATCGCAAAACATGACGGTGAGTTGGCGTCGGTCCGCCTCATCACCCGGGATGGGCCCCGCCGCGACCGGAGATATTGCAACGGCGCTCTCGCCAAGTTCGGCAATCGCGCGCAGCATTTTGCGGCGATGCCCAAGCAAGACGCCAAGATCCTTGAGATCCTGGTCCGTGAGATCGGGGAGGACCGAGGGATCGATACCGTTCTCGGCAAAGACCTGGACATACTCGGACAAGCCGATTGATGCTAACCACTCCGCAATGCTTCCCACCGGCTGTCTCCTGAAGGCGGCTGCCTCATGCAATGGTAGGAAACATATTTGTTCCGCGCTTGTCGACAATCAGCGCAGCGCGCCAGCTGCAACCAAAAGTGACTAGTTCTATTCGATGTGCGGCGCGGCTAACGTATGATTTATTCCGCTTCCTGACGGCGCCCGAACTTTGCCGTGTGATTGTCGCTTGCCCGTGGATCCGCGCCCAAACCTGCGTGTAAGTTATTCCCCCCGGAGGCTGACGCGGAACCTCCCGGCTGGGTCGCAAGTTCGCGTCTGCCCGGGCGCTCGACCGTGTCCCACGCGAAGGTCCGTTATCTGACCGGAACGGTCCTCTGAATGGCCGTGTAAGGACGAGGGCGAACGAATGCAGTTGGCCGATAGCACCAGTTCAATGAACGTTCCGAAGAACTGCCGTTGAAAACTTCAACGGCGGCTTAGGGGCGGCCTCTGTGAGCGAGTACAGTCGGCCATTTAGGAGTCGATCAAAGCGATAGAGTGAGCGACCGATAATCGCGCTGCTGCGGACATTGAAATCACGCGAAGTC
>NZ_VZQP01000135.1:0-4742 GCF_014397655.1 Paraburkholderia sp. UCT31 | reverse complement strand
AGATGTGTATAAGCGACAGATGCTCGGCATCGGCCTCGTCAACATGCTGGTCGCGCTCGACCAGACCGTCGTCAGCACCGCGCTGCCGTCGATCGTGGCCGAGCTGCACGGCTTCGAATATTTTGCGTGGATCGCAACCGCGTACCTGCTCGCCTCGGTCGTCACGGTGCCGGTGTTCGGACGGCTCGGCGACTACTTCGGCCGCAAGCGCTTCGTGATCGCCGCGGTGATCACGTTCACGGTCGCGTCCGTGTTGTGCGGCCTCGCCAACAGCATGCTGTTTCTCGCGATCGCGCGCGGACTGCAAGGCGTTGGCGGCGGCATGATGGTCGGCACCGCGTTCGCGTCGATTCCCGATCTGTTCCCCGACCCGCGCACCCGCGTGCGCTGGCAGGTCGTGCTGGCCGCGGCCTACGGCATCGGTACGGCGGCCGGCCCGTCGCTCGGCGGCTGGATGAGCGAGCACCTCGGCTGGCGCTCGACGTTTCTCGTCAATCTGCCGGTTGGCGCGGCGGCGCTCTATTTCATCTGGATGCATCTGCCGAATTTCCGGCGGCCGCATGACGGCGAAGTAAAGATCGACTGGCTCGGCGCGGGGCTCGTCGCGGGCGTGCTCGGCGGCTTGCAGGCGTTTATCGAAGCGGTGCCGAAGCACGGCCTCACCGTGGGCAATCTCGTGCTCGGCGCGTGCGTGATCGCCGGCGCGATCGCACTCTTCACGTGCGAAAAGCGCGCCACGCATCCGATCGTTCCGCTCGATCTGTTCAAGGACGCGCAGCTCGTCACGCTATTCACGCTCGGCATGCTGTCCGGGTTCGTGATGTTCTCGCTGATCTTCTTCGCGCCTTTGCTGCTGCAAGGCGGCTTCGGTCTTTCGCCGCAGCAGGCCGGCCTGCTCGCGACGCCGATCGCCGCGTGCATCGCGCTCGGCAGTGTGCTGAACACGCGCATCGTGATTCACATGAAGAAGCCCACGCGCATTCTGACGATCGGTTTCGGGCTGCTGATGTTCGCGTCGATCGCGCTCGCGTTCGCCAATCCGGACACGCCGCGCTGGCGCATCGTGCTGCCGATGGGCGCGGTCGGCATCGGCCTCGGCTTCATCCTGAACAACCTGAACGTGTTCGGCCAGGAGATCGCCGGACGCGAGCGCTTCGGCATCACGACCGCGCTATTGCAATCGACGCGCATGGTCGGCGGCATGCTCGGCACCAGCATCGTCGCGACTGTCGTGCAGCATCACTATCGCAATGTCGTCACGCGCACGATGAGCGTGCTCGGAGAGCCGGCCGCATCGCAATGGCGGCCGCGTTTCGTCGATCTGCGCATCCTGATCGACGACGCGTCGCGCACGCAGCTGATTGCGGATATGAAGAAGTCGGGACTCGATACGCTCGCGCTGATCGATAGCGCACGCGACGCGCTCGTGCAGTCGATTCATATCGGTGTGTGGCTGACGGCGGTGGCATCGCTCGCGGCCGCGCTGCTGGTGCAGCGGATTTCGCATGTGGTGTTTCGCAAGAGCTGACAAGTGGCCCGATGATGGCCGCCGATATCCGCGGTGCGGCTATCTCGCACCGTGCATTGCAAAAGGAAACAAAAGAGCCTGGTGAACCGCATCTTTCGTGCAGCCCGCCAGGCTTTTTGATTGAGTTAAATCGTCCTTAACGCACGAGACACGGCCGCTTGTTGTCGAACTTCCAGTTCGGAATCAGATATTGCATGGCAATGCCGTCGTCGCGCGCGCCGAGGCCGTGCTGCTGATACATCGCGTGCGCCTTCTCGAGCGCATCCATATCGAGTTCGATGCCGAGCCCCGGCTTCTGCGGCACCTTGACCTTCCCGCCGACGATCTGCAGCGGATCTTGCGTCAGGAACTGACCATCCTGCCAGATCCAGTGCGTATCGATCGCGGTGATCTTGCCCGGCGCCGCGGCCGCGACGTGCGTGAACATCGCGAGCGAAATGTCGAAGTGGTTGTTCGAATGCGAACCCCACGTGAGGCCCCAGTCGTTGCACATCTGCGCGACGCGCACCGAGCCCTGCATGGTCCAGAAATGCGGATCGGCGAGCGGAATATCGACGGATTGCAGCTGGATGGCGTGACCCATCTGACGCCAGTCGGTCGCGATCATGTTGGTCGCCGTCGGCAGGCCGGTTGCGCGACGGAACTCGGCCATCACTTCGCGGCCCGAATAGCCGTTCTCCGCGCCGCATGGATCTTCCGCGTAGGCGAGAACATCGTGCTTGTCACGGCACAGGCGCACCGCTTCGGCGAGCGACCATGCGCCGTTCGGGTCGAGCGTCACGCGCGCTTCGGGGAAGCGCTCGGCGAGAGCCGTCACCGCTTCGATCTCGGCGTCGCCTGGCAGCACGCCGCCCTTCAGCTTGAAGTCGTTGAAGCCATAGCGCGCCTTCGCGGCCTCGGCAAGACGCACGACCGTCTCCGGCGTCAGCGCTTTCTCGGTGCGCACGCGCTCCCAGTCGTCACGCGCGCCGGCGTTGTTCGCGTACGGCAGATCGGTCTTGTTGCGATCGCCGATATAGAACAGGTAGCCGAGCATTTCCACTTCGTCGCGCTGCTGGCCTTCGCCGAGCAGTGCCGCGACCGGCACGCCGAGATGCTGCCCGAGCAGGTCGAGCAGCGCGGCTTCGAGCGCGGTCACCGCGTGAATCGTCGTGCGCAGGTCGAAGGTCTGCAGGCCACGCCCCCCAGCGTCGCGATCGGCGAACTGCGTGCGCACCTTGTTCAGGATCGCCTGCAGATTGCCGATCGACTGACCGACCACGAACGGCCGCGCGTCGTCGATCGTCTTGCGGATGTTCTCGCCGCCCGGCACTTCGCCCACGCCGGTATGGCCCGCGCTGTCGCGCAGAATCACGATGTTGCGCGTGAAGAACGGACCATGCGCGCCGCTCAGATTCATCAGCATGCTGTCGCGACCGGCGACGGGCACGACGCGCAGTTCGGTGACGACCGGCGTGGCGTTCGATTCGGTAGGTTTGGTGGACATGGGAAAAGCACCTGTGTGATGAAGTAGGCCGGCCGGCGGAAGCCGCCGCGCGCTGCGTGCGTGTTCGACCGGACCGGATGAGAACTCGAATACAGAAAAATCGACGGCCGCATGCGAGCCGTCAGTGTAATCAATGCGCGTTGCCGTGCAACGAATCGGGCAACGGCTCGCGATTGCCGGGCTTGTTGCGCGTCAGGAAGCCGGCCGCCGCCGCGAGCAGCGATGCGACGCCGAGACCGTACAGCCCGCCCGTGATCGAGCCCGTGTGTTGCTGCAGATAGCCGAAGGTGGCCGGCGCGAAGAAGCCGCCGAGGTTGCCGAGCGAGTTGATCAGCGCGAGCACGCCGGCGGCGACGCGCGCATCGAGGTAGCCCTGCGGAATCGGCCAGAACAGCGACGACGCCGCCTTGAAGCCGATCGCCGAGAAGCAGATCGCGACGAACGAGAACACCGGGTTGCCCGACGTCGACGCGAACAGACCGACTGCCGCGATGACGAGCGTGACCGCGAGCCAGCCCTGCTGATGTCGCCACTTCGCCGATACGACCGCGAACCCGTACATCGCGACCATCGAGATCAGCCACGGAATCGCGTTGAACATGCCGACCTCGAAGTCGGAAAGGCCGCCCATCTTGCGGATGATGGTCGGCAGCCAGAAAGTGGCCGCGTAGATGGTCAGCTGGATCGCGAAGTACAGGAAGCAGAACAGCGCGATTTGCGGGTCCTTCAGCAGCTTCACCGTCGGCAGATGCGCGCCGCCTTGCGCTTCGCGCTCGCCCTGTTCGGCCGCGATCGATTGTTCGAGCACACGCTGTTCTTCGGCCGTGAGCCAGTGCGCGTCGCGGATGCGCGACTTCAACAGCAACCAGCTGACGACGCACAGCGCGATCGAGAACGCGCCTTCGATCAGGAACATCCACTGCCAGCCTTGCAGGCCGAGGCCGCGAATCGACAGCAGCGAGCCGGTGATGGGACCGGACAGCACCGACGCGAGCGCCGAGCCCGACAGAAAGATCGCCATCGCCTTGCCGCGTTCCTTTTGCGGCAGCCACTGCGTGAAGTAAAAGACGACGCCGGGAAAGAAGCCCGCCTCGGCGACGCCGAGCAGGAACCGCAGCACGTAAAACGACGTGTCGTTCCAGACGAACGCCATTGCGCCCGCCACCAGCCCCCACGTGCCCATGATGCGCGTGAGCCAGGCGCGCGCGCCGAACTTCTGCATCAGCACGTTCGACGGCACTTCGAACAGCGCGTAGCCGATGAAGAACAGCCCGCTGCCGAGCCCGTAGGCGGCCGCGCCGATGCCGAGATCGGCCTTCATGTGCGCGTTGACGAAGCCGATGTTCACGCGGTCGATATAGTTCGCGATGAACATGATCAGGAAAAGCGGCAACACGTTGCGCTTCACCTTCGCGACCGCCGATTCCAGCGGGTCGAGCGCGGTGGTCAGAACTGATGTCAAGTTGTGTCTCCCTGTCGGCCACGAGGCCTGGTGGAACGCAGCGCGGCGCACCCGGTGGGTGCAAGACCCTGCTCTACGCTTGATATGTTGTCTGACGACAGTCTACCGCGTTACTTTGGTCAAATCCAATGGGGTGTTTACCCTGTGGTTCCAGAGGGATCGCCTTGAAATAACGGCAGATTCAAAGGTTCATAACCCTGTTGACCACCCCGCAATCCGCCTCGAACTAAGACGTCAGATGTCTACGATTGGCAGACTGTCGTCAG
>NZ_VZQP01000134.1:0-4910 GCF_014397655.1 Paraburkholderia sp. UCT31 | reverse complement strand
GGCATCGGCATCCGCATCGGCATCCGCGTCCGCATCCGCATCGGCATCCGCGTCCGCATCGGCATCCGCATCCGCATCCGCATCCGCATCCGCATCCGCATCCGCATCCGCATCCGCATCAGCATCCGCGTCCGCATCCGCATCCGCATCCGCATCCGCATCCGCATCCGCATCCGCATCAGCATCGGCATCCGCGTCCGCGTCAGCATCGGCGTCCGCATCCGCATCCGCATCCGCATCAGCATCCGCATCGGCATCCGCGTCAGCGTCAGCGTCCGCATCGGCGTCAGCATCCGCGTCAGCATCCGCGTCAGCATCCGCATCAGCGTCAGCGTCAGCATCCGCGTCAGCATCTGCATCGGAATCAGCGTCCGCATCCCTATCGTCGTCAACTGCACCCGGCGGCGTCTGTTCATCCACTACAGCAGGAGCGCTGCCGCCATTACCACCACCGCTCGCGGCAGCAATCCCCGCACCCAGCGCGGCAAGCGCACCCAGGCCCAGGAGGCCGAAGCCCACCAGACCGACACCCGGCGCGGCAACGAGATTCGCGCCGAAACCGCTCAGTTGCGCCGCACCCAGAACCAGAGGCGAGTCCGTGCCATCCGCAAGAAAAGCGGCCTCATGATCATCCTCGCCGTCCGCAGCGATATATTCGTGATACGACCCGTCTTCACCCAGGCCGACCAGCTCGCCTTCATTGCCGTAGAAGTCCTCAATGATCAGTTGCGGCTGGTCGAGCTCCACCCCTTCCAGGCTGACCAGAAGATTCTTGCCGGAGCGTCGCACGGTAATGTTTTCGGGGCCGTGGCCGGTCTTGCTCTCGGCCAGAATGAATTTGCCACCTTTGATGGCGCTTACACGAACGGGAGCGCCTTGCGCGGACCCGCGCAATTCAACAGTCTGCTTGATGGTGCTGCCGTCGACAACGGCGAGCTTCACTGAACTGGTACTCATGGTAGTGCCTCTTTGAGTGCGTATGCTGGTCCACCTGGCCAGCGTATAGATAGAAAATGGCGACATGGCAGTCGCAGGAATGCTGCTCTACCTCTATTCTTGATGGGTGAGCGATAAAACGAAATATGACGAGTTCGAATTTGGACGAGACAGAAACGAGACATTGCCCGGCACGGGAATCGCGAGCAGCGGTGCCTATGCACGATTGCGTAAGGGCTAAACAGGCAGTTGTCCGATGTTTCTCGCCTCTGTGCGCCAGACGCAAAAAGGGCCGCCATCCAGAAAGGAAGGCAGCCCATCGCGAAGCCCTGTATCCGGTGCGGCTCTGATCCGCAACACCTAACCGCTGGAGCGCCCGGTCTCCAGCCAGTCAACCAGCGAACCCGCGGATGCGTGCTCCCGCAGTACCGCCGCGTAGCCATCGAACCGGTTCGTCACTTCGCTCACGCTGTTGCCGTAGTGATCGTTCTCCGCAAGGAGCACATCGAGCAGGGTTCGTTTGCCCAGGTGGTACCACTGTTCGAAGAAGGCCTTGCGCACCTGATCGGTTTCAGCGGAGAGGCGTTTGTACTGCTCCGCACGGCTGAGCATGGTGTGCGCATCCTGATCCGCGGTGCGAATGCCATACTCGAGGTCACGCCGCTGCTGGTCGAGGCGCTGCCACGAAGCCTGTGCCCGGTACCCTGCCGCAGCCGTCGCCGCCTGCGTCGAACCGCCGCGGAATGCCGCCCAGTTGAGCGTCAACATGGTTTGCCATGGCGCACGTTGTCCCGCGCCCGTGCCTCCGATTCCGGCATTCGCATTGACAACCCAATTCACCGACGGCAGGCCCGACGCTTTCACCACTTTGGCATTCAGGTCGGCCGCATTTGCCTCGGACTGAATCTGATGCAAGCTCGGATGAGCATTCACCCGCTCCATGAGTTGCGGCAGATTGCCCGGTTGGAGCGGCCAGTCGCGCGCGTGCGGAATCGGCGGTACGCTTTCGCCCAGCAGCTTTTGCAACGCCAGTTCCGCATCACGTGCCTTCGCTTGCGCTGAATCGCGCGCAGCTTCAGCCTGCAGCAGACGCGCCTTGGCCTGCGTGAGTTCGCTGCCGCGACCACGGTCGACAGCCACAATTTCGCTGAGCATCTTCACGAGCGTGGCCATACGCTCAACAAATTGCTGGCTCACGTCAACGATCGTGCGCTGCTTGCCCAGTTCAACGAGCGTGCTCGTCACCTCGAACGCATTCTGATTGCGGGCCGCTACATAACTACTGAGCGCGGCATCCGAGAGTTGTTCACGACTTCCGATTGTGTTCTTTGTGCGCCCCCAGTCGTACACCGTTGTCGTGACGTTCGCCGTCACTACGTTCCCGTTGTTGGAGCCATTTCGATTACCGGGACCAAATTGCACACCCTGTGTCTGCGAACCGATGTCAACTTGCGGCCACCGCAAGCCTTTCGCTTCGTCGACGTCTGATTTCGCGGCTTCGTAGGCGGCATACGCCTGCCCGACTTCGGGACTGCGCTTCTCCGCTTCCTCGACGGCGCTCAGGAAGATACGGCGCAGCGTGGCGGAATCCACCGGAGGCCCTCCCTCGCTACTGGACGGTTGCGTTTCGAGCCACTGTGAGAACGTCACCGGAGGAGCATGGCTTCCCGGGGTCGACGGCTGTTTAATCTCGACCGGAGTCGATCTGCTTGCAGTTGCTGCATCGCTCGCCAGCGCCAGATCAGACTTCGTTTGAGCGCCCGCAATGGCACTCGCCGGCAAGGCGAGCACGACCAGCAGCGACGAAACCAGCCATGACAGGGGGCGGAGCCGCAAACCGGAGAGGCCATCCCCGTTGGTGAGGGGCGCGGCAGCCTGTACGTCAGGAAAATCGTTTCGATTCATGATCGTAACCGGTTAGATTGAAGTATGTGGTGCGACACCCGAACCGCAATCCAGACTCAGAAAACAATGAAGCAATGCTCGTCGTTTAAAGGATCGATTCAGCTAATTCGGGTGACCTTGGTGAACGAAACACGAGATTTCGTACTGGCTCCAATTGTCCGGATATCGGTCACCCCGCGAAATCAGACAGCCGCGACAACATAGTGAGACTGGTACGAATTTTTCGTTCGCAGTCTTTCGCAAGCACTGATTTCCGCGCGCGATTGTCTGACCACATAGGGCTGCCCGTATCGACAGTGGCCAACCCATTGCTCACCTATTTTCATCGAACCGTTGGCGCGAGAGCGGCGTGTTGAACAGGCGTGCGGCGAGGTGCGGATAGGGCACGTTCATGGCTGTGCCGAACAGTGAAGTTGTCACACGATTTCCTGCCGCAGTCGAAATTCCTGGTAGCAGCGTCATTTCTGACTGGTTCGATACAATGCAAAATGTTATTACCGTACTATCTCATTTATGTTCTTGAGATTTGCACGGAGATAGCCATGAAGCCTTTCTGAGCTTGCCCCCGAAAAACGAATCCCTTGCTGAGCAGGTAAACTCACGCAAGGAGAAGAACGATGACAGGCAAGGCAAAGCGGGCACAGTACACGCTCGAATTCAAGCTGGAAGCGGTGCGACTGGTCAAGGCCGGGCAAAGCATGGCAGCAGTGGCGGCGACACTGGGTGTGGTTGAACAGACGCTGTACAACTGGGTGAAGGCTGACCGGGAAGGCAAGCTGGCGGGGGCTGGAACAAAGCCAGTAAGCCCGGAACAGATGGAGCTGGCGCGGCTGCGTGCGGAGGTAGCTCGCCTGAAGATGGAGCGAGATATTTTAAAAAAAGCCGCTGCGTACTTCGCCAGGGAGTCGATGTGAAGTACGCATTCATTGAACGCAATCGACGCCACTGGCCGGTCTCGGTGCTGTGCGACGTGCTGGAGGTCAGCCCCAGCGGATATCATCAGCGCCGGCAACGCACTGCACAGGACAGGCCGCACCGAAGCCGCTTGAGCGACGATGCACTGCTCGCAAACATTAAGGCGATTCACGCGCAGGTGAAGGGCGAGTACGGCTGGCCACGCATGTGGAAGGAACTGCTCGCGCGTGGCGTGCGCGTGGGCAAGGAGCGGGTTCGCAAGCTGATGGCGCAGCATGGCATTCGAGCCCGCCACAAGCGCAAGTACATCGCGACGACGAACTCGAACCACGATTTGCCGGTGGCGCCGAATCTGCTGGAGCGCAATTTCACCGCCACCGCACCGAACCAGGTCTGGACGAGCGATATCACCTATCTGGCAACAGCCGAGGGGTGGGTGTACCTCGCGGTCATCATCGACCTGTTCAGCCGGCAGGTGGTGGGCTGGTCGATGCAGCCGCACATGAAGGCTGAGCTGGTCACGGACGCACTGCGTATGGCGTGGTTCCGGCGCCACCCGGAAGCCGGCGTAATCGTGCATAGCGACCGGGGTAGCCAGTATTGCAGCGGCCTGTTCCAGGACACGTTGAAGGCCTATGGCATGCGTTCGTCGATGAGCCGACGCGGCGATTGCTGGGATAACGCGCCGACCGAAAGTCTGTGGGGTTCGCTGAAGGTCGCACGCATGCATGGCCGGCACTTCGCCACGCGGCGTGCCGCAATGGATGAGGTGATTGACTGGCTGGGCTTTTACAATGCACGCCGGTTACACTCGACACTCGACTACGTCAGTCCCATGACATTCGAGAAAAACTGGTTCGCAGCCCGGCAAGGCGAGGCTGCGTAATTTCCTCGGTTAAGGGATTCGCCAAACAGGGGCAAGGTCACCTTCTCATCGACGTCGAAATGCCTCCCAACGAACGCTTGTAGCCGAGGAACCGTTCGATATCTGGACCAAGAAAGCTCCGGAAGCGGGTGGGAGATCTCAGTAAGCACCTCACGACGGCCGTCCGCAACGCGGCGTTCGCATGAGGCATGATGGGGAATCGGGCTACATGATTTTCACTGGCTAGCAATCAATCGGCAGACGCCGCTGGGCCAGCCTGCCGAGCCAG
>NZ_VZQP01000133.1:0-5132 GCF_014397655.1 Paraburkholderia sp. UCT31 | reverse complement strand
CTAAGTGACCGGTCGTACCGTAATCACGCGCCTTCAGCTATAGCGAACTGTCCGCAGGCCGCTTCTCCAGGTTCAACGTCCATCGTAGAGGGTGGTGAAGCCGATGCCGTAACAATGCGGGTGCCAGATCGCCTGCCTAACGCTGCCGCTGGGTTGTTGCCGCTGCACCATTTCCACGATCTCGTCGGCCCTCTTGCATTCGCACCCGACAATGGATACGAACCAGCGCACTCTCCGCAACCGGCACAACGTTATCGACCGCCGTTGGCAGGTCGGGTGACGCGGCGTGCTGTGTTCTTTCGGCGTCGATCGTTGCAATCAGCCCCATCGAGCGTTGATCGACCATCGCGAGCAGCAATTCCCGGTTGTTCCGGATCTCGTCGGCATCCTGCCGGCGGACATTGGCGCAGAGCGGCATGAACCACCGGAAATTACTGCACGCGGACGGCCGCGTTGTGCAGCGTGTCAAGATTAAACCGGGGGCGGCAGTCCCACGGATCGCAGAATCTCGACGGCGACGGCAAATAGAGCCCCCGGCCGCACAGCGTGGCTTCGAGGTCGCCGGTCCAACTTTCGCCGTATGGCTGATAGTGGTATGGGGCGACGCGCTGATTCGAAGGCCGTGACGGGAGGCATCGCACCGTACGCGGGAAAGGGGATGGACACTGTATCAACCGGCCAGGGCGGCCGGCGATCCTTAAGCCGGCTCGCTGTCCCGTTGATCTCCGAACTCCGCAAAGCGCTCACCTCCCGGCGGCCATGTCCGAAAGACGAAGACACGTTCATCTTTCACCGCTGCACGGGTCCACCGTTCCCGTACCTCAAGCGTTATATAAAGCGACGCGGGCGAGAATGCGAGCGGGCGGAGATAGGGATTGACGCGGGCAACCGGTCAGTCCGCGAGCGGCAGCGAAATGCGACGCGCGTTGGCGTCGGAATGCTGATGCCCGGGCGCGGTCACAGGAAGCCGGGGTACCTCATCGGGGCCCAGAAATAGCCGCCCCGACGGGTTACAGGATTGACCGGGGGAAATGCACAGAACTGACTTGGCGGTGCCTGAAGCGCAGAGGAACATGTAGAGGGCACCCCGGGAAGAACCGGTGAAAGCGGGGGATAACAAACTGGCGACAGGCCGGATTCACGTCATGAAAAAGGAGCTCAAGATGAAACGTCTGATCATGGCTGCATGTTCAGCAAGCCTTCTGATGCTGGGTACTTCTGCATTCGCCCAGTCGAGTGGCGCGATGGGCAACAACTCGATGTCAAAGGGCGCAATGGCCGCAAGCGAACCCATGGCTGCAAGCGGTACGATGGCCAAAAAACCGATGAAGCATCAGAAGAAAATGATGAAGAAGGAAGATGGCGGGATGGGAATGGGTAACCACGCCTCGGGTACGAGTGCCAACTAGGAGAAAGTCTGACGTGAAGGGCGACGGACGACGTCAGCCCTTCCCGCATCGACCGAGCCGGGGTGTGTGGAAACATCTACAGAACCGCAATATGACGCGCGGCTCTTGCGCCACCTGGCGCGTTTAACTGTCGCCGGCAGCGACACGGCAACAACGCGCCGTCAAACGGCTCGATTTGCAGACCACGGCGACTGGAAAGCACAGGACGGCAAGGTCTGCAGCAAGGGCAGCAAGATCCCCTACGCCTGCAACGAGGTGCGCATCAAGGGCGACGACCTGTACCTCAAGCGCGATAGCGGCGAGATCGTGCAATTTATCGAGGCGCATTAACCAGAATCGCGGATGACGTGACGGCCGGGGCCGGCCATTGTCTGGAGCGCTTTCGCGGTTGGGCAATCGCATCGTTGGTATCGGACCTGCATCGACGGCTCGTGGGCCACGAAAGCAGTGCCTGCCAAAGACCACCAAGGTGGCTCGACCCATGACGAGCACCGCAACACACGGCTCGTACCGCCTGTCATTGCGATGGGTTCCGTCATGGACAAACGCATGGGTTCTTTTCGTCCCGGTTTCTGGATTCGGCCGTCAGGATGACTTTGGGCCTGGCTGCTGACGATCGCGTATCACACCATGCCATCCGGCCCGCGCGTAATCGCTTCCCAAGGTCGTCGACGTCCCCACCCGCCCCGGCGTCGCACAGCGGTTTTCTTTTTATTGCGCTGCAGACGACCAAAGCCGCCGCGATTCTCTATGTCGGCAGGCACGGCAGCTTGCAACTGAACCGGTATGGAACGTTCGGTTGGGGCGAAAACACGTTTCTCGTCCGTACGTGTGATTCATTCAGAGTGAGCACGAAATGCACGCCCAGGATGTCAAATTCGACAACCCCATGATCGCTGCGCCGCGCACAGTTAGCCGCGAGACGTACGAGGGATCTAGAGCAAATAGCGGAGATGATCGAGGGCGTTGATTTTGACAGGATGCCTGATTGAGCCGGAAAGACCTCGTTCCAAACTGCAGACGAAGTGATACCTCTGAGGACTCAGGTTTACCCACATGTCTGTGAATGAAGCTGCGATTTTCTGCTTGTACACGAGAGGGTGCGATGCTAATTTGGCCATCCTCATGCACGCGGCGCTTGCGACCCAGTCTTGGACCCCGGCCAGACAACCAGCTGGACCATCCGCATTAGCGCGCCCACGAGAAGCAGAACCGAGATCCACAGCGCCCCGCTGTGCAACACGCGGGTGGAAACGCCACCGAGCACCGCGCCCGCGAAAAAACTGAAGCCGGCCATTCCGAGCAGTGATGCATCCCGCAACGCTGTCCTGTCATATCTTGGAATCAGGCCTTCCAGCAGCCTCTTCGCAGCCCGTCGCAGATTCCCGGTCGTCATGACCGACGTATAGGTCAGATTCTCGAGATGTGTAAACGACAAGGTCTGCAGCGTGGCGACGAACGAAATGCCCGGAATAAGCCAGACTTCCGAAGCCCCGACCAGACCGCTTGATGCGATGGCCAGGAACACGATCTCGAGTAGCAGACAGATCAGCGCAGGACGCCGAATCGAACGCGTGACGGCGTCCAGGCGCAACAGGTGAACCACGAATACCGCGAACACGAACGCGACTAGTGGAGGGATGTGACGGGCCGCTTGCACCCAGTTCCCGGCCGCGACTTCGATACCAAGCAGTGCAACATTTCCCGTCATTGTGTTAGCAAACACGCCCCCGTGACCGACATAGGTAAATGCGTCGAGAAATCCGCCGGACAACGTCAACAGCACCGCCACGCCCCGGCTTCGGCTAGCCGCATCCAGATTCATCGCATCTTCTCCGGTCTTGCTTGTTCCGCCGAATATACCAGCGGATGACCGGACCGCGGAGCAGCAGCGCATCCACACAAGACGGACCCATGCCCACAGCATCGCCCCCCTCGTCTCTGTGAAACTGGTTTCGGCTGATTGTGCTCGCAAGGACTTCCCCGAGAGTCAAGCTCGGTTATTTGTGGATGTCAGCCGATGTGTGTCATAGACGCTAGTTGCCCCGGTGGTTGTTGTTCAACCACATCCTGAAGGCGCTGTACCTTGAGTGCCAGTGGCACATGTTGCCGATCGACAGGAATCAGCAAAGGTCGACGCGAAAGCCATCCGACGAGCATTTACCGAATCTTTCGTGGCTCTGTCGCGGTAAGCCAGTCCGGTTAAGCTGGAGTCCATAAAACCGCTCTATCTGCAGCTCGAAACATCGAACCTTCGAAAGGTTATGAAGCGCCTTCACTACCCGCTGGATATCATGCTGGTGTGCATGCGCTGGTATGCGGCCTACCCGCTAAGCCTGCATCAGCTCCACGAAATCATGGCCAAACGGGGTGTAGCCGTCGATCACGCTACCGTACATCGCTGGGCGCTGAAGATCCTGCCGGTGCTGGCCCGCGTGTTTCGCCAGCGCAGGCATCCGCTGGGGCGACCTCGACCTGCGCGGCCACCCGCGAATCGAAGGGTCGCCTCGATGCGGCCCAGTTCGTCGCGGGCGGCGGCGACCGACTGCAGCGCGCCGAGCGTCGCCCCGCTGACGTGGTGGCGCGCCTCCACAGGATAGCGACCGGTTCGCCGGCGGCCGCCGCGAGATCGGCGGGCAGGTCCGGATGCTCGATGCGTACGCGGCTTTCTTTTCTAGCGCGTTCGGTCCAGAACCCGCCGAGCACCTGCGCGGGTCGCTCATGCTGCCCCGCTTCACCAGCAGGTAAAGCCGGTTCGCGGTCGGCGCGATTCCGAACCGGAAGAACAGCAGCGCGCAGACCTCGCGGGCAGATCGCGTCTTTGGGAAGCCGGCCCTCAGGCGGTCGATCTCGGCGGTGAGCCGGGTTTCGTCAGGGACGACGTTGGACACCGGAGCGGTTTGCGCGGATATTGATTAGTAATGCAACGTAATTCGCGTCATATCCAACGCATCCGTCTACGTATTTGACACTAATCCTATAATGTTGAAATGACGCGGCACAGATGCGACAACCATCGCTTGACACCCCGAAACTGGACCCGCCGCGCTCTCGACCATGAAAACGACCCTGATCGTACCGCGTCCGCTTGATGCGGTCGAATTGCCGGCCGAACTCGATGGACGACACGGCACCAACCGCGCGAACGGCCGCATGCAGATCACAGCAGTCGACGATCTCAATGTGATACGCGCATGGCTCGCACGCGTGGTCGACACAAAAACCACCTTCGAGAACTACCGCAAGGAAGCCGGGCGGCTGTTGCCGTGGGCGATCGTCCAGCTGGGCAAACCGCTATCGTCGCTTACGCACGAGGATCTGCTTCAACTAATGGAATGGAACTCTCTCCGATCAGGTGGTGTTACGACACCGACCACTTTGGCACATTGATGCCGTTTCGGGTGGGGTCGTCCATTCCATTAGTTGAAGGCGTCACCACTTCGACGCCGGGCATGGGGAATGACGTCGATCGCCTGAGCTACCGGCTATCGTCAAACCACTTTCGCCGAACGTTCCACCGCGCCACCGCGACGATACAGCACAAGCGTCGCAACCAGCCCGCACAACGCGGCGAAGCGGTTCTGTCGCGCTAACGTACTGCGCTAGAATTCGCATTTTTCCATGGATCACGATCGAGATGGCCAAGACGAAAAAGTCCTCGCGTGCGACGCTGCCTGCGGGTATCAGCAAGGTTCTCAAGCGCCTGCACTATCCGTTGGACGT
>NZ_VZQP01000132.1:0-5311 GCF_014397655.1 Paraburkholderia sp. UCT31 | reverse complement strand
CCGAGCGCATAGGCAACCGTGATCGAGTCCTTGTGAACGTCAAGACCCACGTAGAGCGTGCTATCGTGTTCCATGCTGGCCTCCGTGTCGGAAATCGCCGGGTGTGGCCCTGTCCACACCGTGCGGCCCTGGCAGCAATGCTAACCCGCGTTTGATTCCTCACGGCGGGCCAGCCTTTGCCTCACGGGAGTCATGCTGTCTAAACGCTTGCTGGTTGAGGCATACAGGAACTCGGTACGATTTAAAACGAAGAGTTTGACCGGAATTTTCATGCACGGAGCGCGCGTGCCACGTTCAGACCGTCGAGGCAACCACGCTGGTTTGCAATTTTGAGTACTGAAGTTGGAAACCGCTCAGCCGTGTCACGTTCGACGGGTGTGAGTATTGGGCCTTCTCAACCCGAATCGAAGACTTCCAATGAGCAAGCTTTCTCAAATCGTGTCACCCGATGCAGACCTCGCAGAGCAGCGCAACTTTTTCGATGCGGTGAAAAGCAACGCCTGCGTTCGTCTAGCGCTCAAGATATCCGCAATGCGTGCAGCGCTTGCCGAGGCGGAGGGCGCACGTGGCGTCCTCGCTGAGCACGCGGCGCGCGGCGTCGTCGGCGAAGTCGCGCTGTGCGAGAGTCTGGCCGCCGAGGTGTCGGCACTGAGCGGGATCGTGTCCGAGGCTCAGGTGGCGAATGCTGCATGCGACAAGTTCATCGCGGACGCGCGTAGCCGGTTCACCCATCTCACCACTGCTGGCAAATGTGTACATGCGCCGGTTTGTGTTGGCATGGAAGAAGCTCGGACTTCAGCGCACTCTTGGCAGTCGAATCGTGACCTACGCGGACGATCTGGTGATCCTGTGCAAGCGAGGCAAGGCCGAAGAGGCCTTACTGCAACTGCGCGCAATCATGGGCAAGCTGAAGCTGACGGTCAACGAGGAGAAGACACAAATCTGCAAGGTTCCGGAAGGGGAATTCGACTTCCTGGGTTACACGTTTGGGCGGATGTACTCAGCAACGACTGGCCAGGCCCGAATGGGCATGCGTCCGTCGAAGAAGAGTATTCGGCGCATGGTTGAGAAAGTCCATGCGCTACCGGAGGTTGAGCGCGCTTGGTCGCCAGATGAAATGGAGGTCAGCGTGCGTCGATCGCCTACACTTGCTAATGGCATTCGGGTCCCATCGTCGCACGCCGTCACGCAACGCCAAGGAAACAGGATCGCATCCTGGCAATCGATTCGCGCTTGCCCCGCGCACCGCTACCCCCAACTGTGAAACTGCGCGTGGGGCGCCTTACTCAGGTCGCGCTACCGAAAAGATCAGCGAGGCAATCGATGAGAGTGAACTCCCCAGCGCGCACAGAATTGCCCGGGCAAGTCGTACTCGTCTTTCAGGGTGGCGGGGCGTTGGGCGCGTATCAGCTTGGTGTCTATCAGGCGATGGACGAAGCGGGCGTACAGCCGGATTGGGTGATCGGCACCTCCATTGGCGCGATCAACGCAGCCTTGATCGCCGGGAATCCACCGGAGCGCCGATATCGACGGCTGGAGGAATTCTGGAACCAGGTGACCGATCGCACCCGCCTGGACGTGCCTGCTGCCTGGCCTGGCTGGGACAAAATCTTTGCAAAATGGATGATCATCGGCGGCGGCATCGAGGGATTCTTCCAGCCCAATCCGGCATCCTGGCTCGGACCGCTCGCCCGGCTCGGCGTGGATCGAGCGTCGTATTACCTGATTGCGCCGTTGCGCGATACGCTTTGTTCGCTGGTCGACTTCGATCTGCTGAACGCCGGGCATCCGCGACTGACCGTGGGCGCAGTTCACGCCTGCACGGGCGCGATGCGCTACTTCGACTCGCGCGACCAACGGCTGAATGCCTCGCACATCATGAGCTCGGGCGCGCTGCCACCCGCGTTCCCGGCCGTGCGGATTGACGGAGAGCCGTATTGGGACGGCGGCGTTTATTCCAACACCCCGGTCGAGGTGGTGCTGGATGACAAGCCCCGCAAGAGTTCGGTCATCTTCTCGGTACAGGTGTGGAACCCGATCGGCCCTGAGCCGGAAAGCATATGGCAGATCTCGGAACGGCAAAAGGACATCCAGTACGCCAGTCGCACCGACAGTCACATCGCGCGTCAGCAGCAGATACACCGTCTCCGCCATGTAATCCGCGAACTGGTTAAGCGCTTGCCGGAAGCCGAGCGCGCCTCGTCCGAAGTCCAGGAGCTTGCCGCCTGGGGGTGCCAGACCACCATGCGTATGATCAAACTTGCTGCGCCCCGCCTGGACGGGGACGACCAGTTGAAGGATATCGATTTCACCCCAGCCGGCATTGCTTCCCGACAGCGCGCGGGCTATGAAGCAGCAATGCGGGCCATTGCCGCGTGCCCGTGGGACGCACCGATGGACCCAGTAGAAGGATTGACCGTCTACAGCGCGGATGAAGACGTAACCGGTGAGAGACGCGTTTGACGCCTGCCCGAATAAGGACCCGTCGCCGTTGACCGAATGATGCGATTGACGAAATTCCCGGTGGCCGGTGATGGCGTAATGCCAACTTTCTTCGACGCTCCGGGTGCAGGCAAGGCCGCGCTGATTGCCCGTCCGCAGGATCAGGGCTGGCGACGTATAGCGCGTCGCGCAGCGATGAACTTTACTTCGGCCGCCCGCCGCAGCTGAAGCACTGCGCCAGGTCGAATGGGCGGCCAAGGCCGTGCACCGTGCACCAGTAGAGAGGACGTGCGCAGCGATGCGGTCTCGCCGATTTGCGCGACTTCGCTGTGCAGCCGGCAACATGGCGGGGCGTCGGGCGTCGGGCGCCGCAGCGAGGCTGCGCCGCTCGTTCTTCTCCCGCCCGCGCACGAAGCGCGAATCTGGGCGCCACCTAAGCGCCGCGGCTCTGGTGCAAATAGGCGGTCCGGACGAGATTTTTGTTATAGAAAGGATACCTCATCAAGCAGACAGGACGGCCTCCCAAACTGCGGGCGCAGCGGTATCTTTGAGGCCGAGCTTCGCGAGGCTGAATTGGCCCTTGCGAATACGATGGACCAACTCAATACCTGAGAGAGTAATCGCTGCGTTCCTGAAACGTTTGAAGCCGAGCATGACTTTCGTCCGGGACTTGATGTTGCTGTGGTCCTGCTCGACCAAATTATTGAGATATTTCGAGGATCGGATCTTCGTGTCCTCAGGCAGCAAGCCATCGGCCTTCATCTCGCGCACGGCGCGGTGCGAGGCTGCATAACCATCAAGCGTGATGGTCTTCGGTGGCTGGCCTTGAAGTTTGATTGCCTTCCTGAAAAAGGTTTTTGCCGCCTTCACGTCGCGTCTGGCGCTGAGCATGAAGTCTACCGTCTGGCCCACCCGATCCACTGCTCGATAAAGATAGACCCACTTGCCGCGCAGCTTGAGGTAAGTCTCGTCGACACGCCACGACTGGCCGGTGGGCCTGCCAAAGCGGTTCCACCGTTTGACGAACTCCGGCGAAAAGCGCCGCACCCAGCGCAGGATCGTCGTGTGCGCCAGCGACAGACCCCGTTCCGCCATCATTTCGACCAGATCGCGCAGGCTAAGCTTGTAGCGCAGGTACCACCGAACACACAGAATGATCACATCGCGGTCAAAGTGACGGCCTGCGAACAGTTCGTCCAGGCTCTTCAGCTTGCTCATCGTCGGTTCTCAATTCGTTCAGCCCGACAGCTTAACCGATTCGCCCCCCGCGCTATTTGCACCAGAGACCTCGGAACGACCTGGATACGGTTGCAGTCATCTGCGGAGAGGCTGTGGGTCTGTTAAAAGACCGCCCGGGTGCGGAATCAATCGTGCAATCGATGGCGGCACAGGCGGCCGATCTCCTCAGTAAGGGCAGCAAGCTCAAGTTCACCTCAACGTCGTGATAGTAGGTGAGTTGATCTGCCACCGGGCTGACCGAGCACCACCTCCGCGCCGTTCAGATGACTCCTCGGCCATACCAAACGTGCAAGCACCGTGCGGTACCGTGGCATCGAGGTCGACGATGCCCTTGAGATGGCAGAGCAGACCGAAGTTTGAACCGAGGTACCTCCGGACGGTGGTCTGCATCGGGCGCTGTCCCGGCCACCAAGGGACGTTCGCTTGGCCGTTTGCAAGGACGCTCGAGCGGCGGCTTCCGCACTTGAAACCGGCCATTCAAAGACGCCATTCTGGCGTCGGACTGATTTTCAACCGCCCAAGTTTTGATTCAGCAGCGCAAACAACGCTTCCCACCCGCGCTCGGCGGCGGCATGGTCGTATACCGGGAAGTCCGGCACCATCCAACCGTGAGCGGCGGTGTAAATTTCCGCGCGGTAATTTACACCGGCTTCGACGAACGCCTTCTCCAGGCGCTTGGCCATCGCCGGCGGATAGCTGTCATCGTTCTCTGCGCTAGCGAGGTAGACCGCTGCTTTTAGGTTGGACACGAGCAAGTGTGGACTGGTTGGCGCGTCGGTCGCCAGATTGCCACCATGGAAGCTAGCGACCGTCACAAAACGATCAGGATAGGTGGCCGCCGCGGTAATCGCCATACCGCCACCCATGCAAAAACCTATTGCGCCGACCTTGGCGCCCGTAACATCGCTGCGGGCATCGAGATAGGCCAGGAAGGCTTCGATGTCATTCGCAGCCTTATCATTCCCTGTCGTAGCCATCAATGGGCCTAGAATTGCGCGCACGTCGCCCTTAAACACTTCCTCTGGCACGAGGGTTTCGTAGGGGCCGTAGCGGTAGAACAGGTCGGGGAGTAACACGACGTAGCCGGCGTTTGCAACGCGCTGTGCCATCTCAAGCACCGCAGGCCTGATCCCGCCAGCGTCCATAAAGAAAATCACCGGTGGACACGGCCCCTCGCCAGCAGGCGTCATAATATTCGCGGGGCATTCGCCGTCGCGAGTTCGAATAGTCACTCGTTCGTGGGGCATGAAATTCTCCTATTGCCGATGGGTGTGCCGAGAGTAGTCTATCGTCAACATCCGTTTCCGGTCAGCAGTGTGTATTTAACCTCCTGAGTCATTAAACCGATCCCTCGTTTCGCCAAACGTCTAATGGTCAGGGAATGGCCGTTGTACCTGGCTCGGACGTTCGGAGACCTTTCTTGAGCGTCTCAAATGGGTCGTTCACGGTCCGACCAGCGACGCAACGCCGCGAATCTCACGTGCGACGGGATGACCGGCAAGCTTCGTTAAGGGTTATTCGACGTCTGCCCTCATTCACATGGCTGTGAGTGTGCCGCGGCGCGTGTGGGCAGGCGTCGGATAAGCCTCGAGGGAGGAAACCGCGGGATGGTCCGAGACGCTCGGAATTT
>NZ_VZQP01000131.1:0-5324 GCF_014397655.1 Paraburkholderia sp. UCT31 | reverse complement strand
ACCCGCATCTTACTGGGTGGCATCGAAGTCATGCACATGATTAAAAAAGGGCAGATGATGTGTCGCCACCGCACCACGCGTTCTGCAGCCCAGCAGTTCTATGCGTTGGCGGCATAAGTCGTACTAAAGATATCGCTTATGCTTGACCTCACCTCCTTATTGCGACAAAACCCCACCGGTTGCGCACCGGAACGCCGCGTTGAAGCCGCATTGAAAGTCAATGCCGAGCTCGCGCTTGGAAATGGACCAGATAAAGCCATGTAGTGAAGATCTTCACTACTCCGTTCTTTATGTTCAGCGGCCATCGCTTCGTTCGCCCGCGATCGATGTTTTTGGTTTGTGTCTGGCAAGCAAACTCAATAAGGTCTCCTCGGAAACCGGTTTCGCCAGAAGCTTCAAGCCGCTGGTGGCTACCTTCTTGAGCACCGCTGACGAAGTGTCGCCCGACCACAGGATCGCAGGAAGCGAAGCGTCGGTAACAGTGCGGACCGCCGCAATTGCAGCAATACCGTCTTCGTTTCTTAGCCGGTAATCGGAGAGGATGACGTGAGGACCGCTTGCCAACGCTTCAGTGCGCAACTGCTCGATGACATCGAAGGATGATTCTCCCGCCACCACGTAGCAGCCATGCTCGATCAGGCACATCGATATTTCGATTCTCAGGTCGCTGTTGTCCTCGATAATCACCACGACCAGATTGGTCAGATCCGGGGCGTCGTTTTCACCCGTTTGAACCTCGGGCAAGTCCGTCGGTATGCGCACGACGAAGGGGACCGTGACTGAAAAGCGCGAGCCCCGACCGGGTGCCGACTTCACGTCCAGTGTGTGTCCCAGAAGATTCGCGAGCCCCTGGACAATCGACAAACCCAGGCCGAACCCCTTTTCACGATCGCGCTCGGGATTGTCGACCTGGACATAGCTCCTGAAGATATCCCGCTGTCTATCCTCCGGGATACCGATTCCGTTGTCCCAGACGCTGATCCTGACGACGTCGCCGCGTCTTTGGCAGCTCACCAGAATATGCCCCTTCTTTCCCCTCTGTTCGGAAGGCGTATAACGCACCGCATTGAGCACCATATTCCGGACGATCCTGTCCAGCGCATGCCGATCCGTCCGGATCAGATAGGGCCGGCTATGGAGTCTCAACGTCAGCCCCTTCGCCCGGGCGATCGGTCGCACGTCCACAACGATCGCGTCTAAAAGCGAAGCCAGCATGACCTCTTGAATCTCTACATGCCAGGTACCCGATTCGAGGCGGCAGATATCCAGTGCACCGTTGATCATGTGTTCCATCGCATCGACTTGCCGTTGCGCAATCGAGAGATCTCCGCCCAAGGTGGTTGATCTAATGTTCCGGTCGATATAGTTCAGCTTCAGGCCAAGCGTGGTGAGCGGCTGGCGTAGGTCATGGCTTATCGCAGCGATAAACTGGTTCTTCTCCGCCGTCGCCGCTTCAGCCTGCAAGTGGGCCTCGACGAGAATGACCTCTTTTACATATGCGCGCTTGAGGTTGTAACAGAGAAAAAATGCAATAAAACAATAGCCGATCAGCTTACCCGTATACCACTCGAGCATGGCAGGCACGTTAATCAATAGAATCGGTCCCATGCCAAACGCGAATGGGATGGCGCCTAGCAAGAGTGAACCTAAAGTTGCACGAAGACTCGGCGCCAGCAGCAGCAAGGTAAAAGTATCACTGACCAGCGTCATCTCGGAGAAGCTATACCTGGCCAGAATCCTCAACACGGGGCCGTGGAAACTAGCTGGGATTAACCCCAGGCTACCCGCCGCCCACCACAACGATGTCAGCATGATCAATACGGCCCATGCCCAGTGCAATTGCTCGACCGCGTTGGCGTCCACATCCTTTGGAAGCGCCATCGTCTTTCTTAACAGGAAGATTGCCATGGGAGTAGCCATTCCCCACAATCCGAAGATCCAGACGAAACGGAACAGAAGATAAATATCCGGCGTCCTGATCCATGTCCCAAATACGAACACGAGCGCGCTTCCGAGCAACAGTAGCGCTATCCAATACACGGCTCGACGGGACAGTGACTCCACTAATCTGCGTTTGACGAAAAGATTCTGCCCGGCACTGAGTGCCGCCACGCGCCCCAGAAAGAGATTCACAAATTCAGCAAACCGGTGCCGTCCGATTTTCTGGACCGTCTCGCCCGCGCCAGGTGATGTTCCGGCCTCGGTCTTGGTGCCCCCGCCCGAATCACCTCGTGTCTGAGCACACGCGCCTTCGACCGATGTTTTTAGTTTGTGTCTGGCAAGCAAACTCAATAAGGTCTCCTCGGAAACCGGTTTCGCCAGAAGCTTCAAGCCGCTGGTGGCTACCTTCTTGAGCGCCGCTGACGAAGTGTCGCCCGACCACAGGATCGCAGGAAGCGAAGCGTCGGTAACAGCGCGGACCGCCGCAATTGCAGCAATACCGTCTTCGTTTCTTAGCCGGTAATCGGAGAGGATGACGTGAGGACCGCTTGCCAACGCTTCAGTGCGCAACTGCTCGATGACATCGAAGGATGATTCTCCCGCCACCACGTAGCAGCCATGCTCGATCAGGCACATCGATATTTCGATTCTCAGGTCGCTGTTGTCCTCGATAATCACCACGACCAGATTGGTCAGATCCGGGGCGTCGTTTTCACCCGTTTGAACCTCGGGCAAGTCCGTCGGTATGCGCACGACGAAGGGGACCGTGACTGAAAAGCGCGAGCCCCGACCGGGTGCCGACTTCACGTCCAGTGTGTGTCCCAGAAGATTCGCGAGCCCCTGGACAATCGACAAACCCAGGCCGAACCCCTTTTCACGATCGCGCTCGGGATTGTCGACCTGGACATAGCTCCTGAAGATATCCCGCTGTCTATCCTCCGGGATACCGATTCCGTTGTCCCAGACGCTGATCCTGACGACGTCGCCGCGTCTTTGGCAGCTCACCAGAATATGCCCCTTC
Source organism: Paraburkholderia sp. UCT31 (assembly GCF_014397655.1). Taxonomy (NCBI): domain Bacteria; kingdom Pseudomonadati; phylum Pseudomonadota; class Betaproteobacteria; order Burkholderiales; family Burkholderiaceae; genus Paraburkholderia; species Paraburkholderia sp. UCT31. Next base: position 2,362 of record NZ_VZQP01000131.1, on the reverse strand, counting down.
TTTCCCCTCTGTTCGGAAGGCGTATAACGCACCGCATTGAGCACCATATTCCGGACGATCCTGTCCAGCGCATGCCGATCCGTCCGGATCAGATAGGGCCGGCTATGGAGTCTCAACGTCAGCCCCTTCGCCCGGGCGATCGGTCGCACGTCCACAACGATCGCGTCTAAAAGCGAAGCCAGCATGATCTCTTGAATCTCCACATGCCAGGTACCCGATTCGAGGCGGCAGATATCCAGTGCACCGTTGATCATATCCACCATCGCATCCACCTGTCTCTGTGCAATCGAGAGGTCACCAACCAGATTGGTTGATCCAATGTTCCGGAAGATATAGTTCAGCTTCAAGCCGAGCGTGGTGAGCGGCTGGCGCAAGTCATGGCTGATCGCCGCAATAAACTGGTTCTTCTCCGCCGTCGCCGCTTCAGCCAGCGATCGGGCTTCGACGAGAATAAGCTCTCTAACACCTGCGCGCTTCTGATCGTCACAGATAAACCATGCGATAAAACAAAGGCCAATCAATTGAGCCGCCAGCCAGTCAAGCGTAATCGGCCGGTAAATGAACATCAGATTTCCCATGCTTAGCCCAAATGGAATCGCGCCGAGCAGAAGTGAACATAAAGTCGCACGAAGACTAGGAGCCAGTAGCAAAATAGTAACTACATGGCTAATCAGCGTCAGTTCGACAAAAGTCATCCTCACCAATCTGACGTAATGACTATGGCCGCGCGGCCATGAAGGTGGCAGTAAGCCAAAACTTGCCGCCGCCCACCACAACGATGTCAGCATGATCAACACGGCCCACGCCCAGTGCAGTTGCTCGACCGTGGTGACGCCAGCGTGCTTTGGAAGCGCGATGGTCTTTCTTAGCAGGAAAAAAGCCATGGGGGCGGCGATCCCCCACAGTCCAGACATCCAGACGATGCGGAACACCGGGTCAAAACCCGCTGTACTGATCCATTTTCCAAATACGAACGTGCCTGCGCTGCCGAGCAACAGAAGCGCCATCCAATATAGCGCTCGACGGGACAGCGATTCCAATAACTTGCGTTTGACGAGCAGATCCTGCTCGGCAGTGAGCACTGCAACCGGTCCCAGAAAAAGCTTCACCGATTCAGCGAATCGGCGGAGCCCGATTCTTTTAACCTTTCCACCCGCGCCCATCGATGTTCTGGCCCCGGGCTTGTTGCCCGCGTGCGAATCACCGCGTGTTTGAGGACGGGACGCCATAGTAGGCCTCTGGGATTCAGTGCAGCATACGCCCCATTTTGATAGTGGTTCCGCAGCACGTCGATGGGAACAAGTGCTCTGCTGGATACAGAACAAAAGTTTGTCGTCAACGCAGGCGGATCCCATTGAGATTTGTGACCACTGCGCCGGGCATGGGGTTGAAGACCGTCAAAAGATACAGCTCGAGGGCAAGTATGAAGCCGTTCCTCGGCGTCACGCCGCACTGCAACTCCCGGACATCCAGGCCAAGCACTGCTTGTCAATCGCGATAGTCTGGGCTCGGAACGCGTAAGTCGCTTCGACATGCATCCACAACCCGGCGTGCGTGTCGTACTTCAAAAAACTAATCCTAACGAATGCACGCAAATCGATACCGAACATTTATTCGCCCAAAGGGGAGCATTTAATACCGAACATCAGATGGCCAACCTAACTACAACTGAGATGGCCAAACGTTGGAATGAATCAGCATAATCTGACACAGGAAGGCAGTAATTCACCGCGGCCCCCGCGAGGTTCTGCACACCGTATTTCGGCAACTGATCAGCATCGTGCCGCCGTAATGCCATGTTCCCATTCAACCGATTCAAGGAGTTCCAACATGAAGACCCTTGCATGCGTCATACTCGCCATCGGTGGGCTTGCCAGCCCGGTCCTCAGCTTCGCTCAGAGCACCGAGCCCGTCACCCGCGCACAGGTTCGCGCAAACCTGATCCGTCTAGAGGAGGCCGGCTATCGAGTCGGCGACGGCGACAGTACGACGTATCCCGCGCAAATCCAGGCGGCTGAACTGAAGATCAGTGCACAGGACAGCCAGCAGGTGGCCAACACCGCCGTTGGCGGCACGACGATGAATGGCACCTCGGCTGCCGGCAGTGCCCCGCATTTGCCGAACCTCTCGCCATCGTCGTGCGCCGGCCCCGCAAGTTACTGCAACATTTTCTTCGGTAACTGACCGCGGGGTTTTGTCGCAATAAGGAGGTGAGGTCAAGCATAAGCGATATCATTAGTACGACTTATGCCGCCAACGCATAGAACTGCTGGGCTGCAGAACGCGTGGTGCGGTGGCGACACATCATCTGCCCTTTTTTAATCATGTGCATGACTTCGATGCCACCCAGTAAGATGCGGGT
>NZ_VZQP01000130.1:0-5372 GCF_014397655.1 Paraburkholderia sp. UCT31 | reverse complement strand
GCGGCGCGGGCTGGCTGGACAGCACGAGATCCAGATGGTGATGCGCCAGTTCCGCCAGCAGGTCTTCCGCCTCGCCTTCGTGGCAGAGCAGCCGTAGCGAAGGCGTGTCCAGCACGCCCGCAAGAATGGCATGGACGGCCAGCTTCGAAATGCCATCCGTCAAGCCGACCGCGAAGCGCGCGACGGTCCCGCTGGCCGCTTCGCGCACTTCGTCGTGCAACGCGCGCCCGATCTGGAAGATTTCCTCCGCTCGCGCATACGCCGCCTGTCCCGCTTCCGTCATAGCGACGCCGCGTCCGGCGGGCTTCAGCAGTTGATGTCCGAGCGATTTTTCCAGTTCGCGCACCTGCGCGCTGATGGTTTGCACCGCCATGTCGAGCCGTTCGGCGGCGCGCGCAAACCCGCCTTCCTTCACGACGACCCAGAAATAGTGCAAGTGCCGGTAGTTGAGCATGTGTGGCCTCACTTCGGAAAACCCGAACCAACCGTCAGCTTATCACTGGTTTTTTCGAATACGGCGCCAGGCGATCATGCTTTCCACAGGCTGTGACCCAGTAATCAGCCGTTTTCTTCTCAACCGCACAACGACGCTCGCAAATGGAATCCTTACTGACCCTGGCCGCCGATCCTGCTGCATGGGCTGCACTCGTGACGCTCGTCGTGATGGAGATCGTGCTTGGCATCGACAACCTGATCTTCATTTCGATTCTGAGCAACAAGCTCCCCGAAGCGCAACGCGCGCGCACGCAGCGTATCGGCATCATGCTGGCGCTGCTGATGCGGCTCGGCCTGCTGGGCACCGTCGCGTGGATCGCGCGTCTCACCGAGCCTGTGTTTTCCGTGTTCGATCACGCGTTTTCGTGGCGCGACCTGATCCTGCTCGCGGGCGGTCTGTTCCTTGTGTGGAAGGCCACGCGTGAAATGCATCATCACGTGAGCCGTGACACCGAGGCGCACACGAATCCTGCGATGGGCGTCGGCGGCCTGACGGTGACGGCTGCCATCGGCCAGATCCTGCTGCTCGACCTCGTGTTTTCCGTCGACAGCATCATCACCGCGGTCGGCATGACGGATCACCTGCCCATCATGTTCATTGCAGTGATCGCTGCTGTCACGGCGATGTTGTTCGCGGCTCGCCCGCTGTCGAAGTTCATCGAGCGCAATCCGACCATCGTCACGCTTGCGCTGAGCTTCCTGCTGGTGATCGCGATGACGCTGATTGCCGAAGGTTTTGGTTCGCACGTGCCGAAGGGCTACATCTACACGGCCATGGCGTTCGCAGGCTTCGTCGAAGGCATGAACATGATGGCGCGGCGCAGAAAGGACAAGCGCGAGCACGAGGCGGCAGTTTTGGAAGCGGAGCGTGAAGCCGGCTCCGAAGCAAGGTCTGAAAAGACGCAGACCAGCGGTTCGGCTTTCTCGAACTGAACGAAGCGGACTGAAGCGGACTGACAGAAGTATCGGGGCGGTTGAACGCCGCCCCGACCGGCAGCACAAAGGTTGAACGTTACGAAAGGAGCAACGCAATGAAGTGCCCCGTTTGCAAGACCCCCGATCTGCTGATGACTGAGCGTCAGAACATCGAGATCGACTATTGCCCGACATGCCGTGGCGTATGGCTCGATCGCGGCGAGCTGGACAAACTGCTGACCCAGATGCAGGACACGCCCGAACCGGACAACAGAAGCAATCAGGTCGAACGCGACGCGCGCTACGGCGACCGCGACGGCCACCATGACCAGCTGCGGGGACGGCGCAACGATTCTTACCACGGCGATCAGCGCAAGCACTACGATCCGCGCCGCAAGAAGAAGTCACTGTTCGATATGTTCGACTTTGACTGACCTGCATGCGTCCTGCGCTCGAACTGTTCTGGCGGGCATTCCACAACCGGCGCCGTCTCGCAATTGCGTTGTGGCGCTATCTGAAGGACGGGGTGATACCCGAGGGGGCGCAGCTGAAGTCAGTGATCCGCAAAGGCGTTCCGACAACATCACCATGGAAAGCGCGGGACACGATGTATGGGCGGTTTGAAGTGAACATGCGCGTGGGGTGCCCGGGTTACTCACGTAACCGATTCTTGAGATGGGGCGTGCTCCCGAAAAGAAATTCCGGTGCAACGCGCAACAGATGAGGCTGGCTAGCCGCCAGCGGATAGACGGTGGTGACTGCGACACGAAGTTGCTTGCAGGAGCTGTTCCCGCTTCAACATGAGGGAACCGCCCGTGTCACCCGGCGCGTCTAGGAGTCTGAATAAAGAGCGACTCTGACAACGTAACGAAGCATCGCAAGATGCGGGGTATCAATCGCGAGAGGCGTACCCTTCACATCGGAAACGGCCATAGCCTTCATCTGCCCGGCCGTTTGATCAGGCGAGCCGTCGGCCGCAAACTTTGGATAGATCGCGTATGGACGTCGACTCGATATAAAACGCATGCGTGCTTCTCGCGGACATTAGCAATCTGTTCATCGCTCTAATGGAATAGCGATAGTAGCTATTGTCATCATCGAATTGAACACGCGTGCGTTCGCATCGAGACCTTCGAGGTGATCGCCGCGTTCCCGCTACGTAAGGGGCCGCAAGCGCGCTCAAACCCGGGTGTTGCCGGCATCGCGAGGTCATCCTACACAGAAACGGCCCCGCCTAAACGTTGAACAGTTCGCTACGCGCCGCGTCCATGATCATCGCGACAGCCGGGTGGCTGATGTGGCGCTCGATAGAGATTGCAAAAAATTCCTCGACGATCGAATTGATCTGCCCGACTATCGTCAGGTTGTGCTCTGTCTGCAACTGGCTTTCGAGCACGGTTGGCGCGAACAGCAGGCCGCGGCCTTCGCGGCCGAATGCCATGGTCATCGCTCCGTCGTCGAACTCGCCGACGATGCGCGGCGAAATGGCGTGCGAGGCGAGCCAGTGATCCAGCTTGCGCCGCACGGCGGATTCGGTGCCGGGCAGTAGCACAGGCAGCTTGTCGAGCGACATCGGGAAGCGTTTTTTGCTGCTTTGAATCAGCGCCTGGGTTGCGAAGCAGCTTAGCGTCGAACGTCCGAGGCGGTGATTGAACGCCTTGATGTTGACGTCGACGGGAATGGGGGCGTCCGCGATGATCAGATCGAGGCGGTGCACGGCCAGTTGCGCGAGCAGCGCGTGCAGTTTGCCTTCGTGGCAGATCATGCGCAGCGACGCCGACGCGCTCAGCGCGGGTTCCAGCAGCCGGTACGCAATCGCCTTGGGGACCGAATCCGCGATCCCGACGCGAAACCGCGTTTGCGCACCGGATTCGCTTTCGCGCCGCACAGCGCTTTCGAGTTCCGAACCTAACGAAAATATCTCGTCGGCGTAATCGAGCGCGAGGCGCCCCGCATCGGTCAGTTCGAGCGTGCGGCCGGTTTTCCTGAACAGCTTCTTATCCAGCGCCTCTTCGAGAAGCTTGATCTGGCCACTGAGCGTTTGCGGCGTGATGTGCAACTGCTCGCCCGCGCGCACGATGCCGCCCGCGCGAGCCGCGACCCAAAAGTAATAGAGATGCTTGAAATTCACGAACCCTCCACCGATTACCGAAAGATATGTTTTTCTCGAAGTATCAACAATAAAAATACGAATTTTATGTTGGCATGGGTTCAGTTAGATTGAGACCTCGCCCCGAAGCGTCGGCGGGCGTTTCATGAAGCTGACAGAGGTGACATATGGCATCGGTTGCAGAATTGCTGCGTGCGAAAGCTTCCCGGACAGTGTGGTCGATCGAGGCATCCGCTTCGGTTTGCAACGCGATATCGATCATGGCTCACAGGGAGGTTGGAGCGCTCATCGCCGTGCACGACGGGCGCATAGCCGGCATCGTGACGGAGCGCGATTACGCCCGGAAGATCGTTCTGATGGAACGCTCGTCAACGAATACGCCTGTGCGCGACATCATGTCGACGGCGGTGCGTTATGTCAGCCCGAAGCAGACGACGGACGAGTGCATGGCGATCATGACAGAACATCGGATTCGCCATCTGCCTGTGCTCAGCGCAGGGCAGGTGACAGGAATGGTGTCGATCGGCGACCTCATCAAGAACCTGATTTCCGAGCAGGAACACACCATCCGGCAACTGGTGCACTACATCCACGGCAACGGTTTTCACGCCGCTTTTGATGGATCGAAGGCACAACCGGCGGCGAGCTTGCGTAGCTAAAAATATTACTGTTCGTAATGTATTTGCGCGCGCAAATGGAGCGCGTTGCGGGCAGTTTCGCGACTCATCGAAAGAGGTTTTTATGTACACGCAAATCATCAACAAATTACGACGTGCTGCCGGTGCAGTCACGCGCGGGACGGCCGCGCTCGGTCTGGCGGGACTGCTGGCGCTGGGCGCCGTGGCGTCGACCGACGCCGAGGCGAAGCGCGTAGGCGGGAGTCAAAGCATCGGGCGGCAGTCGCAGACGGCGTCGCCGTCTGGACCAGCGCAGCGAAGCCAACAGGCACAGCCGGCACAACAGGCCGCGCAGGCGCCAGCTGCGGCAGCAGGTAACCGCTGGATGGGCCCGCTGGCTGGTCTCGCTGCGGGCCTTGGGATTGCAGCATTACTGTCGTCGTTTGGCCTGGGCGAAGGGCTGGCGCAGATGCTGTCGAATGCGTTGCTGATCGGGGCGGTGATTTTCGCCGGCGTGATGCTATTCCGCTTTATCGCCAACCGGCGTCGTCCGGATCTTGCCTATGGACACGGTCCCGTGAACCGCCAGCAAACGAACGGCTCACGGTTTCTGAATCAGATCCCGCAAGCGCGGGGCTGGCCGAACGCGGCGATGGGTTCGACGGGAGCAGCGGACACGGAGAGGACAACGGGACGACCACTCGAGCAGGATCAGGCGGCGTTTCTTGAATCGGCAAAGACCTTGTTCATGCGCCTTCAAGGCGCATGGGACCGGAACGAGCAGGGTGACCTGTTCGAATTGACGACGCCGGAGATGTTCGCGCAAATCAAGCGGGATCTCGAAGCTCGGGGTCGCCAGGTGAGTCATACGGAAGTCACGCAACTTGACGCGGAAGTGCTTGGCACAGAACGCAATGCGGATGAAACGCTGGTTAGCGTTCGCTTTTACGGTCAAATGCGGGAAGACGATGCGCCGACTGCCCAGCCGTTCCAGGAAGTCTGGAACATGGTCAGCGACGCACGTGGCAACCAGGCGTGGCGACTGGCCGGCATTCAGCAAATTGACGGATGAGAGCGTAGTTGAAACCGGCAGCGGCCTGCTGCCGGTTACTCGTGAGGGTGGTGCGCGCCGCGGAACTACCTGAGACCAACCTTTCGCCAGCGACCGTGCGTGAGAAAGTCGAGCGCCACTTGCGGAGTGGCAAACGCTGGGCGCATGAGGCGATGGTCGGCCA
>NZ_VZQP01000129.1:0-5647 GCF_014397655.1 Paraburkholderia sp. UCT31 | reverse complement strand
GGCCGTTACTGGGGTGGCGGCGGCCACGGCCGATCGCATTGAACCGGGCGTGCGGCGCACCGCGCGACGGGTATCGCGCGCGGCGAATGGCCGGAGCTGGGACGGCGAACGCAATCCTTCCCCCCATCGAGTCGGAATTCGCGAGGGCTCAGCACCCTGACCACGAAGACTGGCCTTACCGACCTAGTCATGCTCGTAGCACGGGTTGTTCGGCCCCTGCTTTTCAAGTACTGTTAATCTTCGAGGAGACACCGCCATGCCTAACGACATTCTTCTCGTCAACGAACGCGGCTACATCGTCTACGCCGACCCTGATGCTGGCCGAAGACGAGAACTATCTCGCGTTCCTTCGCATCCACGCCAACATTTCTAAATCCAACCCGAGGCCGGATAAGCTGCGCAAGGAACATTCGAACTGGACTTGAACGACCGAGTATCGGGTCGTCAAGTGCCTTTCGCGCTCTTGGAACAACGTTTCATCGGTACATCGCGCGCACCGAATCCTTCAGATACTTCAGGTCCGAGCGTTCGTGGCCCACGCACCAGGAGAGATAGTCCACCGGCACGGTGAACATCTTGTCCTGCGAGAGCGTCGGCTCCTCTTTTCACGGCTGAAAACGGCCAGTACTTCCCGGCGCCGCCTCGAAGCGTCAATAGCCTTTCGTATAGAGCGTCAGATGGTTAGTCACCGACGTTACACCCGGCACGCCCTTCGCCACTTCCGCGGCCTGCTGGATCTGAGGACCGTCCGACACGCTGCCGGATAATGTCACGACACCGCCGCGCGCCTTGACGAATACGTTCGACACGTTGAAGTTGGGCGCTTTCGACAACGCCTTGCGTACATCCCGAGCCAGCTTCTTGTCCGCTGGCGTCGCCTTGCCTGAACTTGCAGCCGGACTCGAGCCCATCGGCATAGCGTTGCTGGCTTGCGCGTAGACGTTCGACGTCAACGTCACGCATCCCACGACGACGAGCAGATTCACGACGTTCCATGCTTTCATGATTGCCTCTCTCGTTCGGCCTGGCAGATGGTGAGTCAAAGATAGCCAACATTCCGCTTCTAACAAAGCTGCTTGCACGATTAAGGAAAAGCCCGGATCCAGACGCGCGCCCGCTGGCAGGCCGATCATCGGGCGAGTTTGCGAATGAGCAGCCGCAGTATCGTTGGCGAGGCTTCACCGCAGATCCGAACGCGTGACGCATTGGAAGCCACCTCACCACGTGCACGACCAGCATGCTGAAAGGTTACGCCTCAACGCGCTGCACGGAGGCGCCCGACTCCAGTACACATGGCAAGGAACGCTGAACGCCTCAACTGGCGCGTGTTTGCGCTCCAGCTAGCGCCCGTGTGGTTATGACGCTCGTAGTCTTTGTATCGGACGTTGAAGCTGAGTACTTCGAGGCAGGCCGTCAAAGCTCTCCTTTTGACCGTCGCGCGCGGCTCGTGTGGCGCATAGACATCCGCGTGAACGGCCGCTGTACTTTGGAAGTTGCTGTTGCGGTCTTTCCACGTCGAAGGGCAGAAGTGGCTCGCGTGCCGTTGATCGACGTCGGACAAAGATCGGCCAGGAAGAGACCTTCTTCCTAAGCGTCGCGAAGACATTCAGACGGCGGTTCCATTCAGATAACGGTCATTGACGAACACGACACGTAAGCTCAGCAGGCCTCCGAATTTCACGATAAACCCATCGGTGTCGTATCGGATTCCACGCGCGAAGATGCAGGACGTCCGCGGATCGCGGTGACTATGCAGCACGTCGTGCTCACCCGCGTATTCGAACCCGGCTGCGCCCGATGATCGACGATTACGTAATGGCCGCCCGGCATCAACACGCGAAAAACGGCGTCGTTGAATGCATGAACGTCGACGGGGACCATCTTTGGCGTGTGGAGATCGTGGTAGTTCCGCGCGATGCAAAACGCGTAGATCTGTTCCGTCGGGCGCCCGCTTTTCCGGCAATCCCTGTCAGCAGCACGGCATTGTGCCGCTACCGCGCGAACTGTTCGACCTCCGACTGTCCCGCCTCGATGCGCTCGATCTTTGTCAGCTCGGCGGGAATCGCGGCGAATACGCGTCCGTGGTCTCCGGCCAGTGACGCGAACAAGCGAGTGAAATATCCGCGATACGGCAGAAAGATCGCCTGGCCCGATGTCGATGAAGCGAAGCACATCGGCGACGCGATCTCGCCCGTCGCGGGCGCGATCGCGGTGAGGCCGTGTGTTATCGGTGAGTGCCGCTTCGATCTGTGCGTCGGTCGAGCGTGCCATGGTCGTGCGCAACACGGCTCAAACCGCTGCAATGCAATCTATCTCGATATCGAAACGTCCGGGCCATGCGGGCACGTTCACGAAGATCCGTGCCGGTGGCCGGGGGCCAAAGAATCGTGCATAGATTTCATTGACGATCGGGAACATCTCGACGGATGTGCAGTAGACGTTGCACTTGAGCACCTGGTCGAGCGACGATCCGCCGGTCTCGACGCAGAGCTTCAGTTGCTCCAGCACGCGTCGAGTTTGCTGTTCGATCGGCGCATCCAGCACTTTGCCGGTCTGCGGATCGAATGGCGGCAAGCCCGACACGTAAAGCGTGTCGCCGTGACGCGTGGCAATGGAGGTGGGTGCCTTCCAACGCTCGAGCCAGTTGGACAATGGTTCGACACGGATGATTTCGCGAGCCATGTGTTTCTCCTTGAGTGACGGGATCGATGTTAATGGCGCGCGTCAAGCGTCGCCAGCGAACAGTGCATTGAGATCCGAAGCCGGTGGGGCATCTGCGAAGCCGTCGAAGCGTCCGTCCGAAAGCGCCTGGGCGGAGCGCATGAGGCCGCCCCAGGCGCTCCGCGCGAGTGCGCCGCCCACGCTGACGCGCCGCACGCCCAGCGCTGCCAGTTCTGGCAATGTCAGGACCGGGTTCGCGCCAATCAGTACGTTCACCGGTTTGGGCGAGACCGCCGCGACGACGGCCTCGATCTCTTCGCGCGTCCGGATACCCGGCGCGTACAGGCAGTCCGCGCCGGCCGCTGCGTAAGCCTTCAGACGCTCGAGCGTGTCGTTCAGGTCGGGCACACCAACGAAAAAATTCTCCGCGCGGCCGATCAGCAGCGTATCGCCACCGCTATCGTCGATCGCTTGCCGCGCCGCTGCGAGCCGCGCCACGGCGATCTCTATCGGCAACAGAGGCGCGGCGGCATCGCCGGTCGCATCTTCGATCGACAGGCCAGCCACGCCGGTGGCGACCGCGAGTTTCACGCTCTCGGCAACGCCGGCCGCATCGTCGGCAAAGCCGCTTTCGAAATCTGCATTGACCGGCAGATCGGTGGCCTCGACCATCGCGCGCAAGTGCGCGAGGATGTCGTCGCGGCTCGCCTGGTTGTCGGCGCGGCCGGTCGACCACGCATAGCCGGAACTCGTGGTCGCGATAGCCTGGAAGCCGAGGCTCGCGAGATAACGTGCGCTGCCGGCGTCCCAAGGGTTCGGCAGCGTGAAACAACCGGATTCGTGTAGCGCCCGGAATGTGGCGCGCTTTTCGGCAGTGGTGCGTGGCATGGCAGAACTCCCAGAAGAGGGGGAAGCCCTTGCGGGCTTCCGAACGCGTTCAGGCGATTTCCGTTTCGACCACCGGGAAGTCGATCTCCGTGTCGAACACATTATTGACGAAATTCGTCAGCATGAACTGCGCACTCAGCGCGATGATCTCGACGATATTGGCATCGCTGTACCCGGCGGCTCGCATCACGTCGAGGTCCCCCGTCGCTACTTTGCCGCGCGTTTGCATCAGCTTGCGCGCGAACGCCACCGCGGCCGCCACGCGGGGCACGTCCGAGTCCCCGAGTCTGTTGCGGCGAATCTCATCGCTGGAAAGGCCGGCAAACTGGGTGGCTGCGTAGGTGTGGGCGCTGAGGCAGTACTGGCAGCCGTTGACCTGCGACACGGCCAGTGCAATGCCGTCGCGCGTCTTGATGTCGAGTGTTTTGGAGAGAGCGCTCTGCAGGCCGGCCCACCCGTTCAGCGCCTGGGGGCTTTGTGCCATGATGCGGAACAGGTTCGGCGTGAGCTTGAGTTGCCGCGACACGGCGTCGACGACGGCCTTGGACTCGGCGGGAATATTCTGCGGAATAGCGATGCGGCTCATAGTACTGCTCCTTGGGTTCGGTTCGAACTGCGGATGATGGCTGCGGGAACAGGTGTTCCTGCATTGAGAAGCAGTCTAGGAGCGATCACCGCGCACAGGATCCGGCAAATGTGCGCAAAAGTCCGGCTCGTGGGTCGCCACTCGGCGCTTCGGGCGTCGAGCGGGCGAGTCAATCCGCGCGGTGCGGATCAGGATGAGGATGGTGTTGCTCGATACTCGGCGGGCGCCGCGCCATAAATTTCGCGGAAGGCGCGTATGAAAGCTCCGCGGCTCGCGTAGCCGGCGTTGTGCGCCACCTGGTCGAGCGCGAGATCCCCGGCGCGCAGTTGGGCGGCGGCCTGGCGCATTCGGATGTCGCGAAGCACCTGCATCGGCGGCTGGCCGAAGGCCGCCGAGAAGCGCGCCATGAACGCGGAGCGGCTCAGACAGGCGATCTGGGCAAGACTTTCGACAGTGTGCGGCGCGGAAGGCCTCGCGGTCATGTCGGCGAACGCGCGCGCGATCTGGGGGTCACCGAGCAGTGCGAAACGTTCCATCCACAGCGCGCTGGTTTTAAGCGAGCGGCGCACGAGCGCAACGATCACCTGCTTGAGCAGCGCGCCCGACATCGCACCGGCGCCGATTTCCTGTGCCATCAGCTCCTCGAAGGCAGTGCGCAGATAGACGTCGAGCCGGTCGGACGGATCGAATTGCTCGACGATCGGCATCGAGAGCATTTCGAAGAGATTAATCGAGGCGCCGAAAGCTGCGGTGAAGTAACCGCAGATCATCACGGTCATGGGCTCAGTCGATCCGGCGCGGAACCGGTTGATGGAATCGACGACACGCTTATGCTCGCGGCCGGATACGACGACCGGTGCGATGCCCGCCTGGCTTGCGGGCACCTCGAGCTTCAGCGGATGTCGCGGTGGGACGATCAGCAGCGTGTGCGGTGTAAGGGGTACCGAATCGGCGCCTCCGATGTGTAGAAGCCCGCTGCCGGAAAGAATGTAGTGGATGCCGGGCGCGTCGTTGCCGTCGAGTTCGAGCACGAACCCCTCGCTGACGAGACACTCGGACAGGCCTAGGACGCGGATCTCAAGCAGCGCGATGAGTTCATCGAGGTGTGCTGCGGAGATGCGCGCAAACGACGACAAGGGCGTTGAGATGGACATTCGTTCGAAAGAACGCGGCAATGCCGGCCAAAGCTGGAACGCGATGACGGATTGTCGCACGACTGCAGCGGGCTGCGGACTTGCCACGGCAGGCCAGGTCGCGTGTCGGCGACCTCCCTAGGGAAGACGGAGAGAACTAGCTGTAGCAGCACATACTCATCACTCTCCGTCGCTTTTGCACAGACAACGGCCGTACGGTTGAAGCACGGGCGACCGGCCGCAGTGGGTCGGAGAACGAAACCGCTCGCGCGGTAGAGGGCTCCGGTCCGACGCGGGAGGTCAGGGCGAGGCCGGTCACGCGGTTTTATGTTGGCGAATGAGGCAATCCGCCTCGTTCTCCAGCAGGAGCCGAATCATG
>NZ_VZQP01000128.1:0-5915 GCF_014397655.1 Paraburkholderia sp. UCT31 | reverse complement strand
GTTGCCGCATTCTGCCGCAACCAGCCATGCACCAGCTTGCCGGTTCAGGGCGCCTCAAGGGTTCGCTGCGCCGGGCTCACGCCCGCCCTTGACCCGCCAAATCACCCACTCGGGTTTCAAAAGAGGCGGTGTATTTAAATGCCTGCTGAACGGGTCCGTGGTTATACTTACGTATTAATGAGTAAACTAACTGGCAACGCCATTTAATAATATTTTATTACATAAGAAGCATTCTTGGCAGCGCCGCGAACTTCGCGTAATAAGGATATTCAATGAATGTGCTCGTCGTCGACGATAATGAGTTCGTCGCGGACAGTCTGGCCTTCCTGCTGGACTGCATTGGTCACCGCGCCGTGATGGCGCACGACGCGGAGACTGCGCTGGAACTGCTCCATGCCGGCGCTTTCGAACTCGTTTTCCTGGACGAAAACCTCCCCGACATCAACGGCAGTGCCGTCGCGCTGTCGCTGCTGGACAGGCCAGCCTTCCCCCGGCCCTTTGTCGCCTCCATGACGGGTGACAGCGATAGCAACGAAGAGTTTGCCCGTCTCTTCGATGTGTGTCTGCAAAAGCCCTTCTCCCTCGAAGCACTCATGCAAGTCATCGAAGATGCTCGCTGCAGCAGCGATGCGAGCGCTCTCCTGGCCGCCTAGGCATTGCTTTGCTGTCTGCTGCGGTGACGCCGGCGGTCGAGCGGGTATCTCACAGAGAAATTGATAATGACCGGCGTCAGACGAGAATGCTTCTCGCGCTGCCAGTCCCAATGGAATACCCCGCCGCATTAGCGCGGGGCGCTTTGACCTTTCTTCCTCGCTATCGAAAATTCCAAGGACACCGACGCGACTATAAGCTTGTTGTCCGGGGTAATCGTCACGCTTGCCGTACAGCGCGCGCTTGGCGTCGTCCTGCTCTTTGCCATTCGCATGACCCCACAATTCGAAGCGTTCCGAGTGAACGGCGGTGTTGGCGCCGCCTCCCCGTCAATATCAGCTTTGGTGGACGCGGTGGCAAATTTGAGCACTGGCCTCATGCCGGGCATGCCGCCAACAGAGCCGGAACCTAGGCCTGCACTACGCAGGAATCCTCTCAGACTGCAAACGCCGAGGCCGGACCACATCATTTTCCGCGCCCTCTCGACAGCGGTGTCCTGTCCGCTTGGGCGCAGGTGAGCCTTCATTCGGCTACTAGCGAATCCGAAGCTGATTCAGTTGGCGCTCTGTGGTTTCCGGCTTGTCGGATGCGGCGCGAGCAGGCGGTTTCCCCCCCCCGGCAGTACGGTGGCGATTGCGTGCTTCATGATGGATTGTGAGCCTCTAGGCGACGCCAGCTCGACGGTGTAGCGGTCAAACGATTCGATTTTCCTGGTCAGGCGGATGCCGGTCTTGAGAAAGACGCTCACAGTCGTCTTGTCTCTTGACAACCTCTGAAGAAAGCCTTCTTCTACGGAGGGCGGAAGGACCATCAGGAGCTCCAGCGTTATGGATGTGAGCCAGTCGACGGTAACGCGACTGCGACATGCCATCAGTGCGATTATGGGAACTGCTGACGGCTCACGAGTGGCCCCCAAAGCCGACGTTTGAGATTGTCGCCAGGGCGAGGTCAGGTCTCATTTCTCGACCAGAACATCGAAGGCTTCGCGCGGGTCCTTCAGTTCCTGCATGGCCGCCGCGAATCTGGCCAATCCCAAAGTCGATGGTTGCTCATGTGAGTCTCCTGCGTAGTGCGCTTCGAGCCGTAGTGACGCGGCTTGTACTTCTCGCGCGGCGCTCACCACACGCTCGAGGGCGCGTGCCTCCGCCGAGCCCTTTTTTTCTTTCTTCGTCGTTGATTCTTTGGGGGCGGGCGCGACCACGGCCCGAACGCTTCGGTCGGCGTTTGGCGTTGCTTCCCTGAGACTGCCTGCGTTGGAAGCACGCAATTCGCCGACTCTAAAAGATGCGTCGGATTTAATCGGTGCGGAACGTCACAGACGGTCGTTGCTGGAGCCGCGTCATCGGTCCGGAAAATCTGCTGCCGACAAGACTATCGCGGTGCCGGTCTTCTTGAGCATTCTTCTTTCGACGGCTGCCGTTATGCGCTGGTGTCCGTCGGCAAATGCTTTCAATGTGCGCGCCTCGTTAGCACCGGCCGGCAACCAGAAATGCCGTTCGAGCGCGACGCGGCTGATTGAGCATTGCACCGACTGGTTGCGAAAAGATGCAACGAAAGCAACCACTTTTCCGTCTGAAGAAACGCAGGGTTCCGCGGTGAGGGTGTCGTCCATAGTTGTATAGATTCCTCATTGACCGAACGCAGGATTACTGCCCGAAAGCACCCGCTGACATACCTGGTCAATAATAAATCAGACCGCCCCCGGCGTTGACCGCTATCGAGCCCTTTCGTTAAGCGGAAGCGTCACCGCAGCCCATAGAGTAACGGGGCGCAGTGCAGTCGGGATGGTTCGCAGCGGCGCCTGTCCCGACCCGATAGCCCGAGACTTTCTTCCCTTGTAGTTGCTTTTGCAACCAACTCGCGACTTCTATCGCGTGGTGCAATAGAAACTCCGAAGTGGCTATCGATGAGGCGAGTTCCGCCTGGATGTGCGAGCCCTCTGCCGGTTGGCCTAACCCATCGATTGCTCCGGACTGGAGACGGATATTTCAGGCTGGAATGCATCGATGCTTTCCAGCAGTCTCTGCAGTCGTTGTTGTTGGTTCGGTGAAAGTCCCTGCGTCGCAAGTGCCTGAAGCACGCGCCCGCGCCAGTAAGTTCTGCTGAATAGAGACTCCGCTCCTTCCGCGCCCAGCACCTGCTCGAGATGGCCAATTGCGGGGTCGATATTACGAAACGTGTAGGGACTTACGCCCATCGGGTTTCTGTCAGTGAAGGTCATTGCGTGCGCTCTTTACTGATATGAAAAATTCAACAATGCAGGTTGGGATTTGAAACCACGCAATACAGCAAACAGGCTGCTGCGATGACCCAATCACACGGCGCCAGCGCCAGCACATACGCCTGCCGCGCGGGTCTCGGGCGGGAACACCTGCCATGTGCCGTCATCGTGCCGGAAGAAAAAAAGCGCAACCGAACCTTCCGGTCGCTGTACCTCGACACGTGCGTAACGCCTGCGGCTGGCGCCTGTGCGACTGAATCGGGTTACCCGAACCGGCGTCGCCGCAGTTGGCGTCAGCCATTTTTCAACCAGCGAACGCAGGGACCTTTTTGCCGTGTTCATCCGCTCCTCCTTCAGTCTCGTTACCGTCGGCTCGGCATTGCCCGGTGGCACAAGCCTCGATGTACCTGCGGCCTCGAAGAATGTGGTCGCTTCGCGTGCTGGATGCCGGACGAAATGAAACGAAGCTACGGCAGGCGACCTGCGCAACGACGCTTGAAAATTTCTGGCGCAGGAGACGAGTGCCGTGACGGCGTGCGAGGCGCACAGGCTCCTCCGAGCGCCACAGGCCGCCACCCCGCAAGCAAGGCGAGCGGGGTGCTCGCTTGAACGAATTGACAGCAGTGAGCTACGACAAAACGCTATTACTTCTCACTTGTTTCGACCGGTGCTGCAAGCTGTCGAGTCCGCTTGACTGAGGTCGAAGCCGCCGCGCTGATATTGCTCTCCGCAGTCTCTACCGCCTGCTTTGCGGCCTTCCTCGCAGCTTCATACGTTGTGTTCGCCGTCTCGCTTGCCGTGGTGATGAAGGTCTTCCACGCAGCCACGGCGTTTTCGCTTCCCGCCGGCGCGTTCTTCGCGACGCTGTCGACAAATGCCTGTGCATCGTGCTGGAACTGCCTGATTTTTGCTTCGGCGACGGCGGCGAATTCGGCCTGAGTGCTGGAGATAATTTCGTAAACGTGGCGCCAGTATGACTGTGCTTTTTCTATGGCGGGTTGAGCCTGGCTTGCCTGTTGTGCGAAAAACTCCTGTGGCGCTCCGGCCGAAAGCGCCTTGACCAGGATTTCCTGATTTTCGGCGAGGCTTGATTTGACTGCTTGCATGTTCAACTCGACCAGCTTTTCGACGGCGCCAAATGATTTCGTCAGGATGCCGAATGTTGTGGCAACACCAGCTTTCTGCGCAGCGACGATTTGTTCCGGGGGAATACTGCTCATCATTAACTCCATGGAGGTGAGGTGACCAATGTCAAAAAGTCAGATGAATGAAAAACTATGGGCCACAAAGTACGAATGGTTTGTGCGCTGCAGCAATAGTCATTTTATGAAGGAGTGGGCGGATGTCAACTACAGATTCGGCGGCAGCGCCGGGCGGCGTGCGAGAACGTGGGCAAACGCCCCGCTGGTATTGGGGGGCGAGCGAATACCAAGGGAATACCCGCAGAACATTTGGATTCCTCAGGATGCTAATGATGACCTTTTCCTCAGATGTGTGCGGTGCCACAAAATCGCCACGGTTCATTTGACGCTGAGAGCCGGTCCTGGGCGAGTGCTGGTTACCGGATAACGTAAACCGCAGGCTTGATGGCAAAATATTTTCTGTTTGACAGGGCATACTGGCAAAGGAATAGTTGAGCCAGAAACTAGCCGTCAGTCGGCTTTCGATGCAGCGCGACCTAGCAGGCTGTTGAAATACTGTTTCGAGGGGTGTTTGCAGGCCGATTTCAAGGGTGCTCTACCCCTTACCCAAGTCGCGTGAGCGGCCTATAGAGCATTTTATGAGGTCGACAATTTTCGCCAGCAGCCCTCCGGGGAGAATTTCAACAGCCTGCTAGAGCTAAGCATGACGTCACGAGGGCGTCATGGCGGGCATGTAAGTTTGACGGGCAGCCGGAAGAGAGGCCGGTGCTGAATTGCATAAAAATATATCTGAGAGAAGTTGGACAAAATGAATCGTCGTACCCAAAGCATGGGTCATCTCGAGCGTACTGCCGGGAATGACCGCCTGAGGCGCGCCTTGGCCGCACGCCTCGACAGGGCATTGAAGCGGGCCGGCATCAGTTCGGCACGCGCAGCTAACTGGCTGGGCGTGAGTGAACATGACGTGCAATATTGGCGACGCGGAATCACCGTCCCGCCGCTGAAGGCCTGTATGCGTCTCGCCACTGTTCTCCATCTCGATGTTGACTGGCTTTGCACAGGGCAGTCTCAGGCCGCCTGATTCGCATCTCGTGGGAATTGTGGGCCAAGGGAGTCTCTTTCCCGTAGATGCCCATACGTTCTGATGTTCGCAGCTTGGTCGGCATCGCGCTCGCAATGATGCCGCCATACGCATTTCTGATGCGGCACACCAGGCGTTTTTTTCACAGAAACCTGGGATGTCAAAGTGAAGTCAGCTAAACGAAACGGGGCGTTCGACGAAGCACCGCGGCTGAATGGATACGAGATGGAGTTGTCGCGAGGCGCCTCGCATATCGCGAGCACGCTGTACGAGGAAAGCATGCTTGCGGCGGTGAGGGAAACCATTTTTCACTTCGAGGCCTCGGACGGACGCGACGACCTGAAAGCATTTGCGCACGCCCTTCTCAGAAGACTGGAGCAGCGCGGGAAGCCGGCTGCGGCCAAGGTGCTACAGGACTTTATCGCGTGCGGCCGTTTGCCAGAGGGGGTACCCAGCGCGGCACACGGACCTGTGTCTGTTCGCAAACCCGTCGCCCGGAGGCGAAACAGCACGGACTCACAGAAGGCGAAGGCGCGCGAAGCAGCGTAAGCCGCATGCATGCACGCGAACCACAAGTTTGAAGCCTTAACCGCAACAGCAACCGAGGGTAGAACATGGCAAAGCGAATCCTTACGTAACGGGCGGTATGGGTGGAATTGGTACGGCGATATGTCAGCGGCTTCACAAGGACGGACTAGGGAAACGCTGATTAATGAACTGTCGGATCGGCTTGCAGATCAAGACGCGTCAAATTTTCTGGATAACGAATCGAATCGACGCTCATTTCGGTGAATTTGGCTCGCAAACGAGCCCCTCTTCT
>NZ_VZQP01000127.1:0-5926 GCF_014397655.1 Paraburkholderia sp. UCT31 | reverse complement strand
AGAAGAGGGGCTCGTTTGCGAGCCAAATTCACCGAAATGAGCGTCGATTCGATTCGTTATCCAGAAAATTTGACGCGTCTTGATCTGCAAGCCGATCCGACAGTTCATTAATCAGCGTTTCCCTAGGCGCTGAAACTGCTGATTCACTTCTTCCGGGGCGTAGCGAATAGCATGCGGGCTTTCAAATCCCGTGCCACCACCTTGACTGTGCGATCTCTGCCAGCCGGCTAATCCCACTTCGATACCCGGAAACAAGAGCTTCTCGTATCCCTGCCTGCCTTGTGGAAGTCCTAGGCGGCTCTGTATAACTGTCGCTCCAAGTGCGTCCTTGAAAGTTCGCTCACTGAAGTGCATGTTTTCCTCTTCGCCGTCCGGTGGTTGGTAATGTAGGTAAACGACCTGCCTCATGCAATTCTACGGACGTAAGCAAGATAGCGAGTCGCGAACCAACGAAATTACCCTGAAAATGGCCGCTATGGGTTGCGTTCTGCCCTCGGCGGCGCCGCTGACATCGATCAGCGGCGATCGGCAAAAGTCGGCCATCTGCGGCCGATCCCTCACCGGCTCCTAACGTCACTCCTACGACCTTTGAACATCCGTTTGCGGACGCTCGTCAGCGCTCGCAGCCACGGCCATCAGCGGTAGCAGCGGCGAGCGCAAGGTGGCATGTTCGGAGATGCCGCACGTGTTACCACCGGCGAAGCGATTTTCAGATTCGCGAGATCCGTTCCTCTAATTTCATCGTGTCGTCGAGTCGGCCAAGTCTTCGGTAGCAGACGGCGAGGGTTCTCAAGCTAGACTTCAGGCTGCCGTGATCGACCCGGCCATGCGTGTCGCCCTGTTCCTTTTCCGTGCCCATTGTGAGCATTGGCGAAGAATGCGTTACCACAAGTAGCGCAGCCCAATGTCGCCCCAGACCCCCTTGCGGCTGCCGGTCGCCGAACTGTTGATCGAGAACTGATAGCCGAACTGGCCGTACAGGCTCATGCGTGCGTCGAGCTTTGCGGTCACGCCGGCAGCAAAGTCCATGCGCGTGAATTGCTGCGCGAGTGGTACCTGCTCCACGCCAGAGTAAGTCGTCGTTGCTTGCGCGCCCCAATCCCGCCAGATGTTGGCGCGAAGGTACGGCTGCCACACTTCCCCATTCGCGCGCTCGATGCTCCACTGCCCACGCACCCCGAGCCGCCCAGTCACGCCTGACGTCGAACCAGGATCGACCGAACCCAGCCCGTCATTGTTCTCACTCAACCCGATATGCTGCCAGATGACCTGCGCCTGAGGCTCGAGCACGAAGCCTGGTCCAAGCGGCAGGTGAAACGGATAGCCCACTTCCAGCGAAGTGGCAAACCCTGAACCGGAGATGGGCAACCGTGCAAACTGTGTCGTCGCGTCGCCGTCGTAGTGGGTGCCCTGCAGGATCGCGTCGATATACCACCCGCCGGGGCCATAGTGAGTCCAGTACGCGCCGCCCGAATACGCGTTGAGGTTGACCGAGCCGGTGTGACTCAGCACATAGGCCGTCGCGTCCGCATTGGTGATGAGACCGTCCACGTCGACGTTGCTGTTGCCGTACGCGAAATAGACGCCGGTTGCATCGTGATGGCCGGGCAGAAAGCTGCCGCGCCAGAGATCGACGCCGGCCTGTACGCCGACCATCCGGCCATTGGCACGCGAATCGGTGTAGGTCTCGTAGTGATTGTCGATCTGCTGTCCGAACACCCGCACCCAGGCCGAGTTGGCTATGCCTGCGCTGCTGGTGCCGCCCCCGGTATCGGTGAGCGTATCGCCGATGCGCTCGTGCATCGTGCCGAGCATGGTGAGGCCCAGTTGTCTCGCGAGCGGCTGCACCACCGAGTAGGTGGCAATTTCCGGCCCGATAATCGGGTATTCGCCCGGGGGCAGTTCGGCCGGAGGCGGATCTAAGGGCAGGACGTCACCATTGGGGATGCCTGGCTCCTCCGATGGCGGGACTTCGCCGGGGGGGAGGTCCGGCTCCTCCGACGGCCCGACCTGGAAATCCGAGCGCAGGAACCAGTCATCGGGGTTGCTGCCGTTGTGTCCGCCCCGGAACAGGTCGTAAGTAAATGCCCCGCCGCGCACCTCGCCAGCTAGCCCGAAGGCCCCGGCCGCGGTGGTTCCCCCATCGATCGCTTCCACCACCGGAATGCCGTTCGCGACGGTCAGCGCACCGGCGCCGCCGGCGTTGGTGACATGCACCAGTGTATTGCCGGTCGCGGTGCCACCTATGATCACCAGCTTGTCCGACGGAGAATTATCGCCCGCGAGCACCGTATTGATGTTCATCCTGCCGCCAGCCCCGGCATAGTTGCCATTCGACACTGACAGTACGTTGCCGACGATCGGATCCGAAGCCAGGTTGACCGTTCCTCGATTGAGCAGGTTGCCGATGACGGTGAAGGTGCCCGCCGGTGACGTGCCAAACCCTGGCGTGCCGTTGCCGGCCGCTACCATACCGTCATTGGTCACCGCCCCGGTGACAGTACCGAAACCGCCCAGCGTGGCGCCCGATTCCACCACGACCGGCCCGCCCCCCGACAGCGCCGCAGACGGATGTGCGGGGTCGCCGACGACGAGCGTGCCGGCGTTGACCGTGGTGCCACCTGCGTAGGGATTGCTGTTGGTCAGGATTGTCGTGCCGGAGCCGATCTGCGCGAGGTCACCGGTGCCCGAAATCTTGCCGGCAAAGGTGACCGTATCGCTGCGGTTGAAGGCCAATGTGCCGTTGTCGGTGACGTTGCCCACGATGCCACCACTGGTGCCCCCGTTACCGAGTTGCAGCGTACCGGCGCTGATCGTGGTGCCGCCGGTGTAAGTGTTGCCGCCTGTGAGCACTATCGTGCCGCCATCCACGCCGTCCTGCGTGAGGTTTCCTCTGCCAGTGATCGCTCCTGGAACAAGCACCGTATCGCTGCGATGGAAGACCAGCGCACCGTTGTCGAGAATCGCGCCGCTGCCGACGCTGCCGGTCGAGCCACCATCGCCAACCTGTAGCGTGCCGGCGGAGATCGTCGTGCCACCGGAGTAGCTGTTGTCCGCAGCCAGCACCAACGTACCTGGGGCCTGCATTGCGAGCGTGCCAGCCGAGGTGCCGTCGGAGATGGTGCCTGACAGCGTCTGCACTGTGCCCGAGGGTGGCGTGAAGTTGCCTGTGCCGGTGATAGCAATGTTGTTGGCGACCGTGAAGTTGCCGTTGGTGAAGGACAGCGTCGTCCCGTTGGCCATCCTTAAGGTGGACTGAGATGCATTGCCGAGCGCCGAGCCGTTGCCGACGCTGATCGTACCTTCGCCAAGAAGCGTATCGCCAACATAGGTGTTGCTGCCGGTCAAAACCAGTGTGCCGAGGCCGAGCTTGGTTAGCTGGCCGCCATTATCGAGGTTCTGGGAGACCGTGAATACATTGGCACCGTCTGCGACGTCGAACCCGCCACCGTTCGCGGCCCAGGTAATCCCTCGCGTAGGCTCGATCGCTATGTAGCCTGTGCCTGTAACCTGGAGGATGCCGCCGTTGAAAGTCAGTCCGCTGTTCGCTGGGGTGCCGAGACTAACGCCGCTTGCGACCGACAGCTCACCGCCGAGCAATGTCCACGGTGTACCAGCCTGCACAGGCGTGCCGGTAAGCGTCCAGACGCTGGAGCCAGTTTTCACGAACTCGGTGAAGCCCTGGTACTGCGCAGCGGCGCCAACGCTCGACGCACTGAAGCTTCCATTGTTGCTGCCGCCAAGCGCCAGCGTGCCTGATGCGCCCGATTGGACGACCACATTTCCGCCGATAACGAAGCCCTGACGTAGCTCCAGATAATTGGCGCCGCCGGTGAAGGTGATGGCATTGACCTGCGACGGGCTGACACCGCCCGGCACGTTCCCTCCGGTGAACCCGCCAATAATATTCCCGCTGTTATAGATCGTCAGATTGTCGCCGACGATCCCAACCCCACCGCTGCTCGTCGCGCTGCTGCCGGCACGTAACGTGGCGCCGCCGTTGCCGCCTTGAATCGTGCCGCCGCTGTTGTCGGTGATGGTGAGACTGGAGCCGCTGATGCCAGCGCCGCCATTGCCGCCAATGGTGATAGCGCCTGGCGTCGGCAGGGATGCGTCGCCGCCATTGCCGCCGCGAATCGTGCCGCTGTTCTCGATGCTGAAGGTATTGATCGGGGTGGCGTTCACCGCGGTTGCCCTGATGCCGGCGCTGCCGTTACCGCCCTCCGTAAAATTTCCGTTTCCGCTGTTTCCGCCGCGGCCTCCCTGGATCGTGCCGGTATTGGTTAGCCCGACCCCGGTGGCGTTGAGATTGACGAAAACGCCAAAACCGCCGTCGCCGCCTTCGCCAGCCGATCCCTGAATGCTGCCGCTTCCGGTCACCCCGCCGTTTCCGCCGGTCCCGCCGGCTCCGCCGTTGATCTGCCCGTTGTTGGTGAGACTGACTCCGCTGTTGATCACGAGGCCATAACCGCCAGCGCCCGCGCCGCCGCCGCCGATCGACGCTGCCCCGCTCGGCACGCCACCATTGCCACCATTACCGCCGTTTCCACCGGCGATCACGCCGCCTGCGGGGTTCTCCAGTGACGACGGCAGGACCCCATGGGCGCCGGCGCCACCGCCGCCGCCACCACTGTTGGGGCCGCCGTTGTTGCCGTTGGCACCCTGGCTTCCGCCGCTGCCGCCGGCAGTTCCGCCACCAGCGCCACCAGCGCCACCAGTGGCACCGGCGGTTCCGGCGCCGGCGCCGCCTCCGCCTCCGGAACCGCCGCTCGTGGTCGCAGCACCAGAGCCGTTCGTGCCTGCTCCAAGCGGATTGCTGGCACCGCCGGTGCTTGGCGTATTACCCGTCGTGGCACCCCCGCCATAGCCACCGCAGCCGTCGATCTCCTCCGCAACAAAGGCGCCGGTTGAGTCAATGCAGGGAGGCTGCGCCATCGCGCGTTCCGACGGTTGCAGGGCGGCGAGCACGGCGAGGTTCAGCAGAATGAGCGCGGATGCGTGAAGCCTCCGCCCTGGAGCGACCGGCCTGCCACGGCGCGCCGGGCCAGGTCGGCTAGCCAGATCGCAGGAGGGCGCGCAACGGGGGCTTCCAGCGCAAGCCATGTAGCGAGAGGCAGCGCAGCCAGTCCCGGCAACTGGCCGGGTTGCCTTATCGCGACATTCAGGAACGATGTTATTGGCAATAGGACTGGAATATCTGACGAAGCGCCTGTGCACCGGATTCGCCTGCTCGGTACGAACGGGATTCTTTTCAGTTGCCTATGCTTCACCATTTCCCCCTTAGACCAGGTCGACTTCTGTCGAAACGGGAATGCGCGGGACGTCGGCGATATGCCACCGACAGTTCGAAAAGCTGGCGAAAAAATCACTCAACAAATATAGACACTTTCAACGGGGAGCGGGGCGCGAATATGTGATTGCGACGTGAGACCCATCGTGAAACTATCGGGACGCAAATTCTCGCTGGTCCCAAGGTTAGCGAACATTAAAATGCCTTCCGCTATGGAGGGATCGGCAAGACGCACCGAGCAAGCTGCGATGAATCAGCGACACGCTTGCAGGTGTGCCTGCCATGTTTCCAGGAACTGCAGCCCGTGAACGGCTTTAACGTCATACCGTCGCGCCTGCCACATAGCCGTGAATGTCGGCTACCCTGACCGGAGCGGGCGTTTGAGTGTCTGGGGGACACGCCGGCGAATGGCAGAAGGTGGCCGAGAGCACCAGTTCAATGAAGGTCCTGTAGAGCGACCGTTGAAAATCGTCGACGGCCGCTTTCGGGCGGCTTCTGTGGATGAGTACTGTCGTTAAGGGTTATTCGACGTCTGCCCTCATTCACATGGCTGTGAGTGTGCCGCGGCGCGTGTGGGCAGGCGTCGGATAAGCCTCGAGGGAGGAAACCGCGGGATGGTCCGAGACGCTCGGAATT
>NZ_VZQP01000126.1:0-5931 GCF_014397655.1 Paraburkholderia sp. UCT31 | reverse complement strand
GGATTAGCATGGGCCCGGTTTCCCTGAACGCGAACTCGGGACTGTCTGGTAAGGAATCCACCGCGCACACGATGCAGGCGGCTGAAGGCGCAGGCCAAGCGGAGAAGTCAGCGCACGGCACGAGCGCCGCCGACACTGCATCCCTCACAAAAACCGCGAGTACCGGGGTCGACGCGGCCACCAGTGCGCAGAACTCTGTCGGTCAAACGGCGTCGCAAGGTAACAGTAGCAAGATGAATGCGGGCGACGACATAACGGGAAGCCATTCAAAAGGAAGCGGCCAAAGCTGGTCGAAAGGAGAGGACGCTTCACTCACAGATTCGGTAAAGCATTCGCGCAATGTACGCTTTACGGCCGAGTCCAATGATATGTTCGAACAAGCTGCCGCTGCGATACCCTCCGCGAACTCCTTCGAGCGGTCTTCGCTCGGCAGCGCCTTCGACAATCACAATGCGGCGGGGATGGCGGCGTACCACAGTGCGGAAAGCGCTCATGGAGATATGCTGGGGGGCATCTCTCATGCTGGCTCGGGGATGGGAGCGGCGGAAAGCGCAATGGTCGCGGACCTGAGCGCAGGCCGTGGACCGGTCAACCTCGATTTTGGCGGCGCCAACCCCAGCGCAGGGGTAGCGAAGACGACGGGCGCCGCCACCAGCGCTTTGGCGGATAACAGGGCATTCATTAAGTCTTCGGCTAACGCTATCACATCAACGGTGAACAACAACGCCACGCAAGCGAACGACTTTGTGAACAGCTATAGCCCTCTCGGCGGCAGTGTAAGAGCGACCGGGAACGCGTGGGGCTTCACGGAGGGTACATCCACCGCCACGGGGATTGCGCGCACGGGCATTCTCGTGGGAGCTGCAGGGAACCTCGCGGGAGTCGTAGCGGTCTTTGCAAAATGATATTCCGCCCGCCGTCGATGGCGGGCGCCATACCCCTGGACAAAAGCTAATACGCATGTTATTTTGTAAATACAAACTGACCGTAAAGGCCTGAACATGCGCTTGTCGAACCAAACGCTGTATTTGATTACCGGGGTGATTTTCACCGTGAGCGTACTGTGTTTCTTCAGCTCAGGCGCGCACACCTGGCAGCAATTTGGAATCCAGTGCCGTGAGCAATTGCCGATTGTGCTCGTGGTCGGCATCTTTCACACGGCTTGCCTGTTTGCGTTCGACAAAATTAAAGGTCGGCCCGGCCCGGGCGGATTCAGCGACGACTCCTCCCCCGGCTTCGACTCCGGGGTGGAAATTCACCCCACGTCGGGAAGCATTATGTCGGCAGGAGTGGATATCCACGGCAACATGGCAGGCATCTCCCCGCACATGAACGACTGAGTCCACTCTATAGTAGGCCGCACGACGAAAAGCGCCCCAAGGGGCGCTTTTTTTCGTTTCAAGAACCGGCTGCCTCACCCGTCTGTCGAGTCTAAATCGTCTTCCTACACAAGCCACTTCGACTTGTGATGCGAGACCCCCATGGACCCGATTGACGGCCTGTCGCGAAAAACCGTTGCACTGCCGCATTTGCATGTCTGGCTCGCACGTCTATCACGCGAACCAGCTTTTCTCGACCGGGTTTGCGCCGACCCTCTGATGTTCGCGACCTTCTTCGCGACTTCCATCCCGCACATCGAGTGGCCCGGCGACACCGAAATGCAGATGCGCGAAGCGTTGGCCGACGACGTTACGCCGGGCGAGCTAATGGAGCTCGTCGAGCACCTGCGCTCCCACTTCAACCGGGCCGTCAGCGGCGAGTACGCACAGCGCTTTCATTTCGCCATCGGCGCGTTTCACCGCATCACCCAGAAGCAGACTGAATTCCGAGAGCATTTCACGGCGACCCCGAAGGCTATCGTCGCGCTCGAAAGTGTCTTGATATCGGACAGCGCGTTCAAAAAAACTCCGATTGGCTCCAACGTCAACGCACTCGCCGAGGTGCTGCAACTTGGCCCCCTCGAAAAAGAACTGCTGCTGTTTTCCATCGCGGCCTCACTCAGCACAGACTTTCAGCTACTTGTTCAGGCCCTCGCGAACAACAAGGCCGTTGCACAGGCAGCGTGGCCTGCTGTATTCGGCTGCTCGCCACAGGAGCTGAAAAAAACGCTTTCCGACGATAGCGCCCTTGTAAAGTCGGGACTTGTAAAGGCAGACTGGCGCACTGCGGTACCGCTCGTTTCGTCGTTCTGGCGCGACTTCCTGATTGAAGATGTCTCAACACCACTCTTCACGCGCCTCTTACAGCCTCTGCAGAAAGCGACTGGGGCCGCATCAATGTCGCGCGTGCCCGCTGAGGACCGCGCTATTCTTGACAAAGTCCTGACCGCGCCGGGCTTCAGCCACCCGAACATTCTTATCCACAGCGACAAAGAAGTGGAGCGGGTCAACTTCGTCGCCGACCTCCTGGCAGCACACGGCCTGACGGGCTACGTCCTCCGCGCAAAGCACATCCCTGACGAAGACTTGCCGGCTGCAGCACTGCTGGCCCAACGGCTGGTTGCTCAGGCCTTCGCGGACGGGCAGCGCAGCGTTCTTGTCGTCGACAAGGCACATCAGGTCCTCACCCGTACGAAGGTCTCGCTGATGCGGTTCTTCCTCGGTCCTGCGGGCGACGAGGACGACGAGAGCACGAGTCTTGACCAGCTTTTGCTGGAGGAAAGCCCAGTCACGACGCTGTGGCTTACAGGCGCGCTCGCGCAGATGAGCGAGGAGAACGTCGCGCGCTTTATCTTCCATTGTGAGCTCCATCCAGCCTCCCGTGCCGAGCGGCAAGCTCAGGTTGAGGCGTACATCGCAGGCCTTCAGCTGTCTGAATCGTTGCGGGCTGAACTGACACGCCTTAACGGCCTCTCTGAGCAGCAACTTAAATCCGCTGTCGCGCTGGCCGATTCCCTTGAGCTTCAAGGCGTCGAAGAAAAGGAAGCAGTGGTTCGACGCGCGGTAATGCGCGCACGTCGGGCATTGCGCCGCGATGAGAAAGAAGCCGCCGTCTCGTCTGTGACCAAGTACAGCACTAAATATCTGAACCTGGCCGGTGCTTTCGGCGTTGACAAAATAATCGAGTCGCTGAAGAAGCGGCCCAACACCAGATTGCTGTTCTACGGCGCACCGGGAACCGGTAAGACGCAACTCGTCGACCACATCGGGGCAGAACTCGGCAAGCCGATTCTCGCCAAACACGCCTCCGAGCTGCTTGACAAATACATCGGCGAAACCGAAAAGCACATCGCGCAGATGTTCTCGGACGCGGAAGCCGACGACTCCATCCTCTTCCTTGACGAGGCGGACTCGTTCCTGCGCTCCCGTCAACTCGCAGAGCGCGACCACGAAGTGTCGAAGGTCAATGAGCTGCTGCAACGCATGATGCGATTCAACGGGACGTTCATTGTCGCCACGAACCTGATGAACCAGGTCGACGCTGCGGTGATGCGCCGCTTTCCGTTCAAGCTCCAGTTTTTGCCGCTGTCGCATGAGCAGCGGTGGGAGATGTTTTTAAACGAAACGGGTCTGGTTCCTGAGCACCTTGCCGTTGAGCGGATTGCCGAGTTGAAAGAAGCGCTCACGTTCATACAAGGGCTGACACCAGGCGACTTCGCGACTGTCAAGAACATGTGCATTTTGCTCGACCAGTCCCTTGCCCCCACCGAGTGGCTCGAGCAGTTGTCCAACGAAGTTGAACTCCGTAAAGCGGAAGCGAACCGTTACAGCATGGGCTGATGTGAAAGCGTCAAAACCGCGAAATGGGCGACCGGAGCACTGTGGCTATATTCAACAAGCAATCCGCATCGCTATACAAATCGAATAAGACCACATTCCCGAGAAAAAGGCCTTACATGAATTTTCGAGCACTGAAGCCAAAACTGCTCGCTTTGGCTCTCGCCGCCACTTTTTCTGGCGGCGCCTTCGCGTCAATGAGCAACGTCGGCTCCCCCGACGAGCAAGTTCCTCTCCTGAAAACGTACGGCATGGACGTTCCCGCAAAGACGGGGCTTCGCACTGTCTTGCCGCAGGGATGGACCCTTTACATTCACAAGGCGGTGCATCTTCCCGACTCCATGTCGTGGAAGGCCGGCGACCCCTGGATGCGGGCCATCGAGGACCTTGCGGACCAGAACAATCTGGCCATCAAACTTGACTGGCACGCAAAGACGGTGACTATCGAACCGCCGGACGTTGCGCTGAAAGAACAGGCGAAGGTGCAACAGATTCAGAACGCGGCGACGACTCCGTTGCCTGCGTACGCGCCCGATACGCCAGCCGCGTCCGTGCAAAAACCGACGGCCCCGGTGGCTTCGCAGGCGGTGCAGACGCAACAACCTTCCGCTGCCGACGTGTCAGCGCCCGGCGCGCGGCCGGCGCGCTCCCTCGCGGAAAAGATTGCCGACCTGAAGGCCGCTGCGGCTCGAGCCCCGGCACCCGTAGCCGGCGCTACTTCCGAGCGAGGGCAGACCTCGGCACTCCCTGTCGGAGCGACCTCGCCCACTGGCGCTCCGAGCAAGGCGTCAACGAACGTCGCGACGAATCTCGATATCGGCGTGGTCAACAAACAGATGGGCTCGTCGGCAGGGCTGATGCCTGCGTCAGCCGCTCCACCCGTAGCCGGCGTGTTGGCCCCCTCGACGGAAGCGACCCGCAGCCCCCTTACCAAGGCCATTCTGACAGAAGCCGCGATGCCGCGAAATGGCGCGCTGTCTCAGGTAGGCGGTTCGCTTAAAGGCCTTCTCGAGCGCGTTGCCGAATTGCACGGGTACACGCTGTCCTGGGACGCGCCTGATGCTCGTATTCCTGGCGCCGTCACCGTGCTGGGTGTGGACCCGGGCGAAGACGCGAAGCTACTCCAGCGAGCCATGGGCGAGCGAGACTCACCAGTCGCCATCGAGGTCTACCGCAGCTCGAACGTCTATCGCGTCGTCCCCCGCAGCACTCGCAGCGAAGCGGTTTCGGTCATCGACGTTCCCTTTTCCGGACCTATTGCAAATCGCGCATCCCCTGCACCGTACTCAGTGGCAACGGCGCCGGATGCCTCAGGCCCACAATCGGTGCGCTCGGCCACGAACCAGGCCACACCTCCGGTGGCGGAAGCGATTCCAGCAACGGTAGCGCCGGCCGCCGTAAAGCTTACGGTCCTCAAGGGTGATTCGCTATCCAATTCGCTGAAGAGCTTTTTCCGCGCGCAGGGCTGGGACATGCAATGGAAAGCGTCGACTGATATGCAGGCCGAGTACCCGGTCTCACTGGAAGGACGCGATGCGCAGGAAATCCTTTCCAAGCTACTGCCCAAACTCGGGCTCGTCGCGGACTTTTACAACCCGTCCAAGCTGGCCGTTATCCGGCCGGTCGATTCAAGTGTCAATTAAGGAGTGCATGTAGATGCGCCGTAAGCTATTGGTGTCAGCTGTATCCGCTGTGGTGATGTTGAACGGCTGCGCCTTGCGCGACTTTTCGCACCGGACGATGGCACAGGATGTGAATGACGGAACCACCCACGCTATTAAGGCGTTCGCAACGACGCCGGCTCGCGAAAATCCTGTCAACAACATCGACGAGCCGTATCTCGCTTTTCGCACCGTCAAGAACGCTCCTGCTGAGGGAACCCTCACCTTGAAGGCGAGCGCAGCGCCCTTCGGGCCGCTCATGATGGAAGCCGCGCATAAGGCGGGATACTCTGTCGTCTTCGCCGACAACGTTGATGCGACCCGCAAGGTCACGGTCGACTTCGACCACGCGGACACCGAGGAAGCGCTTCGAGAGACAGCGTTTCTCGCAGGTTACGTTGCGGCGTTCGACAAGGAGCGCCGCACCTACACGGTCGCGGATACCGCGACCTTTACGTTCAAGCTCCCCACGTCGGTCTTTCAGCAGCTCACGGCCCACTATGAGGTAGGCGGTAATCCGGTCAGCTCAAACGGGGGCGGTTCGGGTGGTGGGT
>NZ_VZQP01000125.1:0-6164 GCF_014397655.1 Paraburkholderia sp. UCT31 | reverse complement strand
GATGAAGAACACCGCCCAGATCACTACGCTGTTTGCTTTGGGCAATTTATGGATGGCGCGTAGAGCTTTGCGCAAAGCTTGAAACACCGAGCCGATAAAGTCCGTATGTCTGGTTGAAGCGCTCCGGGCGCGAAAAAAGCCCCGGCGATTGACTCGCCAGCAAAGATCTGAACGCAGAGGCCGCGCTGGATGTGAAAGATAACGCTTGCAAAGAGGGTTGTGTAGACCTTCCTTAACCCTTTTGTCGCAAGATCTCTGCGCGAATCGGGTTTAGTCGTGTTTTGTGTCAAACCTATTTCATCGGGACGTGATTACAGCATCACACGTATCCGATTTTTATTGGTGCGTTGTCAGTCTCTAGTTTTCGTTCACTTGAGTAAGTAGCAAGGAATTCCTTGCTGTGCACTAGGGGACCGGAGGTAGCCGCATGCGACGCCGTGCCCGACGAACCGTAAGCAGGCATTCGCTGACTGCGCGACGCGATCGGCGGGAATTGCCGCTCCGGTCCACTTTGACCATTCGGGCTGCCAGGCCACGTTGTTAAGGAACCGATCCGGCACGGCTGACGGAATGAAACGCGCCATAACGGCAGATTGCAATCGCTTCAGCGTCGGACTGTGAAGCGGCCTGTGCGAAGGCAACTGACCACCGGCCGCAGACGTCGCGATAGCGGATCGAATAGATAAACATGGCAATCTCCTGTGGCATGGAGGGATCAACGAGGCCTTTGCGCCCTGTCCGGTCGGCCACACGATAGACCGTCGAGCGATTCGGATTTCGTCAGCGTTCTTCTTGGGTACCGCGTCGAAGACGCTGGTCGCTACCGCCGACATTGATCGTCTCGACGCAACTGGACCAAATCTCCTTGCGCTCGTATTCATCGTGACCCTCACCGGATACAGACGCGAAATGAACCTCGAACTCCATGGAATCAAGGTAGACGGACGACGAAAAGAAAACCATTGTACGAACGGTCGCTGCAGTCGCCCGTGGGCATAACGTGCTCATACTTTCGGATGCCTCGAGGTGTCCCCGGGGCGCCCGGTAAGGCCGTCATGCGCGGGTATGAGACAGCCATTTCTAATGGTTGATGAGTGGAGCGGCGGCGAGGTACTTCAGCGCCGTGAGCGCCGAGCACTTGCCGTGCGACGAGACCGCGCACATGGCCGTTGTACCCTTCAAAGCTGCCGTTGACTTCGCGCCGGCTTCGAGGTCCGAAGTGGGTCGTCAGCGTCTATTCGATTTTTCTGTGATCGGTCATTCAAGTTCGGCGAACCATTTGCGTGGCTCGAAAGGCCGGATCAGCCGATCAGCCGATCAGCCGACCGACGAACCAGCCGCCAGCGCCCGGTGCCGTCCGGCCGCCATCGCGGCCGGAACTTCATGACATTCGGCGACATAGTTTCCGCATGGTCTTTAGCTAGGCAGCCCACTACATTAGCTTCACCTGACGCGATAGCGGCGTTTTCCCGCAGGCGACGCGTCCCATCAACCCGTTACCCGTCCATCATGTTCACCACTGGAAAAATCGCGCTTTGTGTAACTCTGTTCGTCGTTGGCGTCTCGCTGATCGAGGCGTGCGTGCTCACCCGCAGACAGCGCGATAGCGCCACGCCCTTCGACTGGCATGAAGTGTGGATATCGCTGGCCGATCTGGCCGGCCGCAAGCTGTTCGCGCTGCTGCCGCTTTCGCTTGCGACGCCCATTTTTGCGCTCGCCTGGGATCACCGGATCTTTACCGTCACGCTCAACAGCGCGCTGATGGTGTTCCTGCTCTTTATCGGCCAGGAGTTCTGCTATTACTGGTATCACCGCGCATCGCACCGCATCCGTTTTTTCTGGGCGACGCATGCGGTTCACCACTCGCCGAACCAGCTGACGCTATCGTCTGCTTACCGGCTCGGCCTGACCGGCAAGCTAACCGGCTCGGCAATGTTTTTCGCGCCTCTCGTGTGGCTTGGCGTGCGTCCGGAAATCGTGCTGGCGACGCTGAGTTTCAATTTGCTTTATCAGTTCTGGCTGCATAACACGTGGACGCCGAAACTCGGCTGGCTCGAATACGTGTTCAATACGCCATCCGCGCATCGCGTGCACCACGCCTCGAACGTCGATTATCTCGATGCGAACTATGGTGGTGTACTCGTCGTATTCGACCGCTTGTTCGGCACGTATGTCGAAGAACGCGCTGATGAGCCGTGCCGCTACGGTCTCACGACACCGACGCGCTCTCACAATCCGCTCGTCGTCGAATTCGAGCACTGGGTCAGCCTCGCCCGTGATATCGCATCGGCGGGCGGCGTGTGGACTGCGATCAGCTTCGTGATCCTGCCGCCGGGCTGGCGCGCGGACGGTTCCGGTGAAACAACCGAGGCGCTGCGTCAGCGGAATCCGGCCGCACGTCGTACGGTTCCAGTCGGTACGCCGGGACGGTGAACGGATTTTGTATCAGTCGAGTGCAAAGGTCGAACGCTCTGATTCGCGCCAGCGGACGCCTTCGTTCTGGGACCGCTTATCGGCGGAGGGTTCGTCATTGCTGCTAGCTTATATCGGTGTGACGGCGAATGGCCGATCTCGTTTGGAGGATTGGTCTAAACGCGCCGCAAGGTTAGTCCACATTGCGGATCCTCCTGATCGAAAGCACGTCCCC
Source organism: Paraburkholderia sp. UCT31 (assembly GCF_014397655.1). Taxonomy (NCBI): domain Bacteria; kingdom Pseudomonadati; phylum Pseudomonadota; class Betaproteobacteria; order Burkholderiales; family Burkholderiaceae; genus Paraburkholderia; species Paraburkholderia sp. UCT31. Next base: position 3,517 of record NZ_VZQP01000125.1, on the reverse strand, counting down.
TGTCTTCCAACCGAGTCGGTCGACTAATGCAGGCGCTCTTGCGACGGGCGACCATAGCCTGGCTCTGCCAGGTAACAGGTTGCGAGCAGTTGAAAGCGAGAATTCGGCGAAAGCATGAACTGCACGGACTCTGGTTATGCAAAAGGTGTAGCAACTGTAAAGTCGCTCAAAGGAGCGTTGGCGTGAGCGTTGAATCACGAGGAAGGAGCGCTATTAAACTCGTTGTCCGCATTCGACGCTTAAGCTTAGGTCGGGTTGTTCGCACTTTCCCAACCAATGATATGAAGCCAAATCTATGCGCCTAGCACCTATAACCTTCTTGATTTTGACTTCGATTTCGGGTTAGCTAAAGATTTTCTACGTAGTGCTTGCCTTTCTTTCTTTCTTTCTTTCTTTCTTTCTTTCTTGATCAATCTATAAAGACTCTGCATCGTCGATGTCCGAGAGGAGAGAAAGCGATGCGACCGTTCGAGGTCTTCTCCGCGTATGCGGAGGTTGAAGGTAAGCAGAGGTAGTGAAGATTCGCGAGTCCGTGGAATCCGAGGTCGGAAAGAATCGTTGTGTTCGACAAAAATCCAGGCTCGCGATTCGAGCTGCGAAAGCGAAGTGTCGAGGCCGGCTCCCGGGGAACGGGGGCCGGTTTTTCGTGTGTACAGACTCTGCTCTGCATATCTCGTTCGTTGAATGCAGAACCGGAACTGATTCGAGTAGACAGTCGGCCGGCAGGAGCATGTATCGAGTGACTGGCGATGTGTTCAACGTGCCCGGTGTCAACGATGTTCAATACGAGCAAATCGAAGAATTCTTTCGTGGTCAAGCTAACTCATGGCACGGAGGGGACAGAGTCGCGAGGTATTTGAGCGAACTTTTTGCAAATCCAGCCTCGCACCCCTCGGCACAGCTTCGGCGTTTGCACCCGCGAGCGGCCGATACAACACTGCAAATCAAGCTTGAGTCGTTGCAGTTGGGTAATCCGATGGTTAGCGGGTTGGCGGCCCGCAGCGCGGAATTGCTAATTTTAATTTTCTCGTAGCTCGCTTGCGTTGTTTAAGGTTTTTGATCCTTCATCTGACGTTCGGGCACGAATGGATCCTCGGGTCACCAAAGGCGTTGCGTAGTGTCGATAGCGTTACGTAAGGAAGCGTGTTCCGTCCCTTACAACGACGGTTGGTTCGAACGTTTGATTTAGTGCTTGCCGACGAGGAGGACGTTCAACGAGAAGAGAATGCGTATACGAATTTTTTGCAACGCTCGTTCAGGCGTTGGAGAGAGCGTGGATTTTGCCCCCCGCGCGAACCCGTGGTACGCAGCTGTCACGACTTTACGTGTAAGACTTCTTGCGAAAAGACCGGCGCATCCTCATTTGTTTGCGACTTCTGATTTGCGCGCGTGGGGACCGATCGCGCGAAAACGTTGTTCTATATAGGTTTGTCGTCACGACTCAAATGTGTAGTGACAAACGTGATCCAAAGTAATGGAGAATGGCCTCGAGATTTTCGGCTGACGACGGCGCGTCTTGTTCGCATCACGCCTGATGTCGTGTTCTTGGCCGACGCGTTCCCGCGCGTTGACGCCACTCAACGGGAGGCGCGCTCGTGCATGCGCGCCGTTGATCCCGACGAACGTGCTATCGACTTGCGACAGATCGATTTGCGGGGCAGTGATCCTGATCACGCACCAGCACCAACGTAAAAACGCTTTTTGCAGACTTTCGGGGAAGGTCGCCGATCGACCCGATATAGCGGTCTTACCTGCTTACTCTGAATGACGGCCGTTTCCAGGGCGAAGCCGTCATTCGACCCCTCGCTTCAGCTGGCAAATCCTCCCGGTGTGATCGGTCGAGCACGACCACCGGCATACTCCAATAGTCGATAAGACTCATGACGCCCGCAACTCGCGGACCCCCTTACCTATGCGCCGCCGCAGCAGCGTGCGCAAGGTGACGCCGTCGGCGTAGCCGACCTGCTCGGCGATGCGATCCACGCTGGCCTTGCTCGTTTTCAGCAGATGAACGGCGCGCTCGACCCGCAGATCCTGAATATACTCGACGGGCGTTTTACCGAGCACTTCATTCAGACGTCGCGTCAATGTCCGCTTGCTCGTCGCCAATGCGTCCGCGACGTCGTCGAGTGCGATTGCCGTGTCGAGGTGTTCGCGCACCCAGCGGTCGAAACGCTCGACGAGCGGGTCCGAATGGGCCAGGTGATCGGAGATCGCAAAGGCAGACTGCGACAGCCGCGAATCGAATACGAGGTAACTGGCCACGAGCGCCGCAAGCTCAGGGCTGTTGTTGCGGATCAGCCAGAGCGCAAGGTCGAGATGGCTCAGAGCGGCCCCTGCCGTCACCGTGCTGCCGCTGGGAACGATAATGCGATGCGCATCCAGGTGCACTTCAGGGTAACGCTGCCGGAACATCGGCGAGAGCCACCAGGTGGTGGTGGCTTCACGCCCATTGAGCAAGCCGCTTTCGGCCAGCACGAAGGTACCCGTACAGGCGGCTCCGATATGTGCGCCGGCACTGTGCCACGCGCGCAATGCACCAAGCGCATCGATCACGTCGGCCCGGCCGAGCGAAGGCACGAGCAGGTCCGTCGTCGTCCTGTTGAGAGCCGGTACAACAACCCAATCCGGGGCGGGTCCGTCTGTCGTGTCGCGGACGGGAACCTGCAGCCCGAGCGCGGTGCGCACCTCTGGCCGCATCCCCGCAACGGTGATTTCGAAGCCCGGTGTGGCCATCCCGGTCGCGCGCGCAAGTTCGTTGGCCGTCGTCAAGGCATCGAGCACGGTGGAGAGGCCGGTGTCGAACACCCCCTCCAGCGCAAGGACAAAAATCCGCATGGCAGGATCGATACCAAAATTGTCGATTGAGACAGTATCTCCAAGGGCGCTCTGTTTGTAAAGTCTGGACCAACGCGTGAACTCGTCGCGCGCAAACTGGAGAGCAAAGATGATCAAGAAAGCACTATTCGTACGACTTGAAGCCAGGCCGGGAAAGGAGCAGGCGGTAGCAGACTTCCTCGACGCCGGCCTGGAGATGACGAATCGGGAGGCGACCACACCGATCTGGTTCGCCCTGAAGCTCTCGCCGACGACGTTCGGCGTCTTCGACGCCTTCGCGAGCGAAGAGGATCGCCAGGCACACCTTGCCGGCGACATGGCCAACTCGCTGATGACGCGAGTCGAGGAGATGCTGGCAAGTCCGCCGTCGGTCGAGCTGATCGACGTTCTGGCGATGAAGAACGAGCTGGCCTGATTCCCGGTTATCTATCACCGATCAATCCTCGCCCGTCAAGTGTGATTGCGCGAAACGACGGACAACTACAGACAATCCTGGAGAGTAAAATGTTTGCACTGCGAAAGAACCTGGCGATTGCCGCCCTGATTGCCCTGGGCGCCACGATGGCTCACGCCGAGGCAAAGGCGGCTGCGAAAGATGTTGTCATTGTTCACGGCGCACTGGTGGATGGCTCCGGCTGGCGGGCCGTCCACGACATCCTGGTCAAGGATGGTTACCATG
>NZ_VZQP01000124.1:0-6567 GCF_014397655.1 Paraburkholderia sp. UCT31 | reverse complement strand
GCCCGCCCCGCCGCGTCGCTCATCGCGCTTCGTGCGCTCCCGCCTCCATCAATGCAGGGATGCGTTCAAGGAAGACCTCACCGTCGGCACGGCCAAGGTTATAGGCGTGCACCATCTGCGACGGACTCGTGTAATCCCAACTCGAAATCGGCACCTTGCGCGACGGTTGCACGTAAAGCCGCTGCTGGACGCCGTGTGGCACAACGAACATCTGCGGCCGCGGATAAGGACGCGTGACCATCACGAGCACGTTGCCCGGCGCGTCAGCATCTAGCGCGCCGACCGGCACGTTGTCGACCATGCCGCCGTCCAGCACCGGCCGGCCGTTGCGCCGCAGAACCGGCGTGAACGGCGGTGTACTCGACGATTGCAGGATCAGGTCGGCCAACTCGTCGACGCTCGCGCAATCCTGCGCGCGCACGAATTCCGGATGAAAGCCAAGCGTCCGACCGAGCGTCGGATGCAGCGTCTTGCGCACGTATTTTTCGATGTTGTACGCGACCAGCCCTGCCGCGACCGCACTTCTCGCGCCGAGCCAGCGCGGCAGATGCGACACGCCGATGCGGATTTCCGGCGCCTGCGCGAGCCTGGAGAACTTGTCGCCATAGATATCGAGCAGCGCCTGACGGTAGATCCGGTAATGCGGGAACACCGACTCGCCGCGCAGCAGATTGCCCCAGTAGGCGTTGCGCGTGTTGTGGCGCAGTGCGTCTTCGTAATAGCGCATAACCCAGTCGGAGTCGCCGCGCGTGTAAATCATGCACGCGGTTGCGGCGCCGGCCGAAATGCCGGTGATCACGCGCGGACGGATGTCGAGCTGCGGCTGCACGACGTCCCAGAAACCCGCCTGCCACCAGCAGCGGTTGCCGCCGCCGGCGAATACGACCTGATCGAACATGCTGCTTTTCCTTGCTTTCCTTTGCTCTTGCTGCACGCAGATTGTGTTGGCGGCCCCCTCGGGTCCGACGCGCATTCACTCGAGCAGCGCGTAAGTCGTAGTGGCTTGAACCGCCATGTTGCCGCCTTCGTCGAACAGTTCGACTGCGCCAAACACGAGATTGCGGCCCATGCGCAGCACGCGCGCCTTGATCAGCACATCGCCCTTGCGGACCGCGCGCATGAAGTTGATGTTCAGCGACACCGTGCTCATCGGCTTGAAGCCGCCGAGCGCGGCGGTGATGGCGACGACCATCGCCGTGTCCGCGGCCGCCATGAATACCTGGCCGCTGATCATGCCGCCCGAGTGTCGCCACTCGCCAGAGAACGGCAGACGCAGCGTGGCGCTTTCCTCGTCGACCTTGATCGGCGTCAACGTGAGCGCCCGGACCCAGGGGGCGAGAACTCGGTCGAGCAGCTCGGTAATCTCTTTGTCATCCATGGGAATCCCCGGGCGAAAGCCGCGATGCTGCGTGCGGGAGGTGTCCGCGACATGATACCGGCAGCGTTGGACGCGTCGATGTTTTCGGGATGGCGGCTTGTCGAGGAAACGCTCAAGTTCGGGCGATGCGGTCTTTTTAATAACACTGCGAAAAGGGCTTGGCAATCTCAAAAAGATCCTGCATAATTTCGCTTCTGTTGGGGCGTTAGCTCAGTTGGTAGAGCAGCGGACTCTTAATCCGTAGGTCGAGTGTTCGAGTCACTCACGCCCCACCAAAGAAATCAAGCACTTAGCCCGGTCATTGCGACCGGGCTTTTTGCTTTTCGGTGTCCGTGTAAGCGCTAGTGTAAGCAATTTAGAAACAGCGGAGCCCACTCGGAACAGCGTGATCTGACGGTCCTCCAACCGTCGCCCCCCCCCCCGACTTCAAGATGACTCAGGACCGCTCTTGCTATCAAGATGAAGATGGCTCCGACTGGATATCCACTAAAATTCCGTCAAATTGCTGGTAGTGGCCTCCCAGCCTCGAATCTAGCTGCACGACTCCGTCGCAGATCGCAATTAGTCCGGCATCGTAAAGGGAATGCAAATCCCTGCGCAAAAGGATTCCGTCGCTCGACGTGTTGTGTCCATCGCGCCACTTCCGCCCTGCGAGATGCGCTGCCTTGAGCGCCTCTGGCACATCGCAGTTACTGATTACACACTTCCCATTGCAAGCCCGATAGACGGCTTCGCGGAACGCCGCTTGGTGTAAACGAACTTCTACTCGCGCGAAGCGTTTGAGTTTCTGGGCAAACTGCTTCGTCAGATCGGCCGCTATATCATGCGCGCGGAAAGCGGCTGCTTCTGCGCGCATTGCGCGGATCGCGGCTTCAATTTCAGTGTCCGGCACATGCTCATGAATTAGCTGATGCGCGAACGCACATGCCTTGCCGCTGAAGTGGTCTGGAAAAGCCAAAACGATCACTTCCCACGCACTCGCCCATTCACCTGCCTTCACCAAGGCTGCAAAGCCGGCAGAATACTCCGGGCGGCCCACAACGCGCTCACAAGTGCCAACGATGCCGTGACGTTGGAACATTTGCCAAGTGCGGCTGGCCGTGAATTTCTGCCCCTTTTGAGCCGAACGCACGGCCTCGTAACGTTCGTGAGAGCGCAGGATAAAATCCTCAACGCTGCCCGGGGCACATTCAATTCCGCGATCTAGTCGACCGGCCTTGCGAACAATCTGTCCCAATTGCACAAGTCGTTCATCGCAGAGCGCAACCAGTTCATCGCGACCGGCTGCATCAGCATTGGCCCGGAAGTTTCTAACATCTTCCATGGTGTTAAGACTGGCAATGCGAGTGGCGTACTTCTCTACGTCCATCCGACCATCCTTGAATTATTGTGTGAACGGCAATCGAAGCAAAAGGACCATAGACATCCGGTTGCCGATGCGTCACTGCGGCGGCGCAGGCCATCGAAGCGGTTGGGAAGTTTGAACGCGAGGATCGCAATCAATCCGGTCACGCGTCGATTTAAACATATCGCAAGTTTTCACTAGCCGCTGGCCGATCGCCCTCTCAAGCGCGCAGCGATTGCTGATGGCTGATGGCTTTGCATTCAACTCGACGCGTATACAGTTAAAGTATTTTCGAGATAAAGGCTGGATAGGCTAGAAATTGGGATCAATCACGGTCATAATGTCCGCAAAGTTACCCAGAGGAAAGCATGACCCAACGCCCGTCGCTCGATCTACTGAAACAGGCAAGAGATCGCTTCACGCAGCAACAAATCGCAGACCGCGTCGGCATGAACGTAAAAACAATTCGGCGGTGGGAAAAAGGACAGTCCCGTTGCCCGACGATGCTCGAGGCTACGCTTCGTGACATGATGCGGGCGGATCCGGTTGCGACTGAGACAGCCGATCATCAGAGTTTTCGCTTCATCGACCTATTCGCTGGCATCGGAGGCATCCGAAAGGGCTTCGAATCTCACGGTGGGGAATGCGTATTCACCAGTGAGTGGAACGATTTTTCGAGAAAAACCTACCTTGACAACTTTGGCGACCATCATCCGTTCGTCGGCGATATCGTCCCGTTTCCCGTTGAAGATGTGCCCGACCATGATGTCCTTTTGGCTGGCTTCCCCTGCCAGCCTTTTAGCATAGCCGGGGTGAGCAAAAAAAACTCTTTGGGTCGCCCCCATGGCTTTGAATGCACGACACAAGGGACACTATTCTTTGATGTCCAACGAATCATTGCTCACAAACGACCGAAAGCATTCCTGCTGGAAAATGTTAAGAACTTGGTGTCGCATGACAAGGGCAACACGTTCCGCGTTATCCTCGAGACGCTGCGTGACGTCCTCGGTTACGACGTCCACTATAAGGTGATCGACGGCGCACACTTCACGCCACAACATCGCGAGCGGATCATAATAGTGGGCTTTCGCGAGCCGACCGGTTTCTCATGGGATAACTTGCAACTTCCGGAAGTCGGGCCCCGGCTGGGATCGATACTTCATAAGACTGACGGTAGCGAACCACTGGTGCCGCATGATGCCGACAGGTTTTTCAACCACGAAAAGCAAACGGTGCAGGCAAAATATACGCTGACACCAAATCTATGGGCATATCTGCAAGCGTATGCGGAGAAACACAAGGCTGCCGGAAACGGCTTCGGCTACGGGATGGCGTATTCAGATAGCGTCACCCGGACACTCTCAGCGCGCTATCACAAAGATGGGTCCGAGATTCTCGTGCACCAAGGCAAGTCAAAGCGACCGCGCCGATTGACTCCGCGCGAGTGCGCTCGGCTTATGGGCCTTCCCGACGAATTCCGCATTCCGGTGAGCGATACCCAAGCCTATCGCCAGTTCGGCAATAGCGTTGTGATGCCCGTAATTCGGGAAGTGGCCCGGATTATGGTTCCGTCTATTCAGGCGCTTATCGCCAAGGAGCGCGACGGCATACCGCTAACTTTACCTTTATTCACTTAATGGTCGATGTAGTGGACAGCGCCACTCGTAGCCGGATGATGTCCGGCATACGGGGGCGTGACACTAAACCTGAAATACTTGTTAGAAGACTGCTGCACGGCCTTTGCTTCCGCTTCCGGCTTCACGTTCGTGACTTGCCCGGTAAACCTGATATTGTTCTCCCACGCTACCATGCCGTGATTTTTGTGCATGGCTGCTTTTGGCACGGCCACAACTGCCATCGTTTTAAGTCGCCAAATACCCGGCCAGATTTCTGGCGCGAAAAGATTGGCCAAAATCAAAGCAATGACGAGAAGACTCGTGACGCCCTGCTAGCTGCAGGCTGGCGGGTCGGCGTCGTCTGGGAATGCGCACTACGAGCCTCAAACAAGAGCGCCGAGGGCGTCGCACAAAGTGTCGCAGACTGGCTACGCTGCGACACTCCGTTTATGGAGCAACGGGGATGAAGCAAGGGTATCTATCGGAATATTTCGAGGGCGTCGCAGCAAAACGTCTATCGGCTGTCGAGGCCGACCAAACACGATCCAATCAGCATGAGTACAACGCTACAAGACGAATGCTTGACTTCATCGGTCGACCATCAGAAAAAACGCGCATGCCGGCGTTGTTTATCTATCTGACCGACGAGGATCCAGAACCGATCGTAGAAGACGCGTTTCTCACGCTATACGACAGCCGGAAGGATCAGCCACACCGACACCCTGAATATAGATTTTACTTCCCAACAACCACCGTCTCGATGAATGCCGCAGAGGGCGATCTACTGGTGATCGCAAAGCGGCAAGACGGCGGCCTGCTAGTTGTCATCGCAGAAAACGGATCGAGCGTATCGCGTCAGATTCAATGGCTTTTTGGGTTCGCAGATCTCACTCATCCCGGTTTTTCGGTGAAGAGCGAACTCGAAACCGAACAGGACCGAATCGAATTTGCGTCACGATTCATTCTGGAGAGTATTGGTATCGTCGTCGAAGCAACCAACGAGACCTATCTCGAAACGATGCTCCAACGGTTTGACGGGAAATTCCCGAAAACGCGTGACTTCTCTGCATATGCCCGCAGCACGCTATCAGATCTACGTCCACGCGACGATCCTGACGCGGTGGTTATGGCGTGGATGGAGCGCGAAGAGATCCTGTTTAGAACACTAGAGCGTTACCTGATCGCCGACCGCCTCTCGAAAGGCTTCTCTGGCTCCGCCGACGTCGGCGTAGACGTGGATGGTTTTTTGTCCTTCTCGCTATCAGTGCAAAACCGCCGCAAGAGCCGGGTGGGTCTCGCGCTAGAGAATCACCTCGAAATTCTATTTCAAGAGTGCGGTATTCACTATACGCGCACGGCGGTTACCGAGAACAAAGCGAAGCCAGACTTCCTGTTTCCGGGCGTACACGCATATCACGATCCGGCATTCGATTCACGGCGACTCACGATGCTCGGTGTCAAATCAACATGCAAAGACCGGTGGCGCCAAGTGCTCGCCGAGGCAGACAAGATCGCTGACAAACATCTCCTGACACTCGAGACGGCAATTTCGACTCAACAGACCGATGAAATGGCGGCGAAGCGCCTTCAGCTTGTGCTGCCACTGGGGCTGCATGACACTTACACGCCGACTCAACGCGTATGGCTTATGGACGTTGCCGGGTTTGTCCGCCTCGTCCATGACCGCCAGCAAGATAAGCAAAATGCCATCCGAGATTGAACACCCCGACCTTACACGATACACAAGTCCCCAATCGAGTTGATAGGCAAGCGAGCATGCACTGTGGACATTAAAGAAATTCCCAACTTCCTTCGAGAATTCGCAAGTAAAGAACTGGCGAGGCTAAAGACATCGCTCCCGTCGAGCGCAGAGGAAAAGTTCATAGTCTTTCTCGAGATTCAAAGAGTACTGGACGTTCGATGCGTGCAGCGAGCGGTCCAGCAGGAGGACAAGGTCCCGGATCATCAATTTGACATTCTTAGGTGGGGGATGAATCTCGCGACCTCCAACCTGCTTGTCCGCCAAACAACGCCGCTTGCCCTACCGTTAGACGGTGTTAGGAACTTCGAAGTACTGGGATTGCATGGACAAGCATAAGCATGGCGAAGACGACAAAATGCAGACCTGCGAGTGTTTCGGGCAAGCGTTCGTAGTCACGTGCGAGGCGTCGAAAGCGGTTGAGCCATCCGAAGCTGCGCTCGACTACCCATCGACGTGGCAACAGCAC
>NZ_VZQP01000123.1:0-6710 GCF_014397655.1 Paraburkholderia sp. UCT31 | reverse complement strand
ACGAGATCCTGAGATGTCTCGTGGGCTCGGAGAGGTGTATAAGAGACAGGTGCAATACGCTGCCGGGGGCGGAGGGGGTGCCGGTGGCGTCGGACAAACCAACGCCTATGCCCCGAGCACGGGGATAGGTGGCCCGGGCATCAGCAACTCGATTACCGGCACGGCCGTCTATTACGGAGGAGGCGGAGGGTCCGGCGCGTATCCATCAGCTGACGGTGGTGTCGGAGGCGGGGGCCAGGGCACACAGTCGGCAAACGGGACGGACGGTACGCCCAATACTGGCGGAGGCGGTGGCGGCATGGGTAGAAACCAGGGGACCTTTGTGGGCGGCGCGGGAGGCTCGGGCGTCGTATATGTTCGTTATTGAGGCCGGGTCGCGGACACAGCTCGGCCTTGTCAAATCGTGCGCGGAAGATTCGAAGGACCTTTTGGCATGAATCCGCATGGGCCTTTACAACTGGGGGCTGTGCTGCACCGGAGAAAAGCCATCAGCTCTCTTTGCATCCTCGCCTCGCCCTGTCGTGCGAGACCCTCCATTTCTGGCCCGGAGGTACTGACCGCCCGAAGTCCGTCGGCCGCTGTCCGATAGGCAGTGACGCTGCGCAATGGGTCGCATTCACCGGAAAGGACAGACGGCGCCGGCGCCTCGAACTGCGGAATTTCGGTTCAGTTTGAGGATGTAATCCCGATTTCTCGGTCGCCCGTGTTGGCCCGGTTTTACCGCTTCGCGCTCGGCAGGGCGAACAGCCGCCGACTGTTCGCTTCGCAGGTGGCGCCGACCTCTTCGGGCGGAAGGTCTAGCAGCTCGGCGACCGCTTTGGCGACCCACGGCAGATTCGCGGGTTCGTTGACGGAACCGCGTTTCGGCTTGTTCCTCGGCATCAGGTAAGGCGCATCGGTCTCCAGGTGTATTCTCTCGAGCGGAATCACTTTCAACGCCTGCCGCAGGCTTTCGCCGCGCACCGGGTCGGCTACCCAGCCTGTGACGCCAATGTCATAGCCGTCCTCGAGATGCGCGAGCGCTTCAGCCGCTGTCCCGGTGAAACAGTGGACGACACCTCGTGCGCCGGCGCGCGCGGCTTCGCGTGTCATTGCCCGAAAGTCCTCGAAGGCATCCCGGCTGTGAAGGAAAAGCGGCTTTCCAACTTGGACGGCGGCGGCCAGCTGCTGCTCGAACGCGTGACGCTGCGCATCACGTGGGCTGAACAGGCGATTGTAGTCAAGGCCTAGCTCGCCAACCGCGACCACTTCTGGCTGCCTCCAGAGCGCATCAAGAGCAGCGTGCACCTGGTCGTCCCAATGGCTTGCACCATGCGGATGCACGCCTGCTGTCGCCCATATGTATCCGGCATGTTGGCAGGCCAGTTCGTGGGCCGCCTGGCTCGCGGCGCGCGAGGACCCTGTCGCAAGGATAGCTCGGATGCCCGCGCTTTTCGCACGCTCGAGGAGGGGTCCGGTGCTCCCCTTAAGCTGAGGGCTGTGGAAGTTTACGCCGATGTCGAGCATAAGGAATGAGGTCGATGGAGGAGTCGAAGAATGCCGCTGCAGCGCAACTATAGCGCGCTTGCTGCCGACCCTACGGCCTTGACGCCTGTGGTCACAACCGATGCTCCTGCGGACACGGCAGTACTCGCGACATTGATGACGGCACATCCTTGAAGGGAAGCGAGGATAGCCACGGCAAGTAAAGTTCTCATTTTTTTGGGGCGGTCGGTGCGCGTGAGAAGCGGAGTCAACGCCCCGGTTCTCATGCTGGTTCTATCAACAGGCGCCTGCTCGGATGGCGGGCACGAAGGTCGTCAAGCTTGCAATGTTGTCGTTCGCGGCATTCGGTGCAGGACGGGTGTCGCATTGTCGCCCGGTCCGTCGAACTGACCGGACCGCACGAAGCCGAGCCGGACATACCACGCTTCAAGCTGCTCGGTTGTCAGCGCATTTGCGTTCAGAGCGTCCAGCCGACGCGCTTCTTCAGGCTCGGACTCAAATCCCCAATCCGTTTCATAGAGGAGCCGGTATGGAGTGAGCTTCAGCGACACGCCGAAAGCGTCAGCGGCAGCGATGACCCGCTCCATTGCACTCCGGCCGTGGCCCCGGGCGCGTGCGACGTCGGACCAGATTCCGTCAACATTGATGAGCGTGGGATTCACGGCACGCAGGGTGACGTGTACGAGATGTGCGTGCTTGCGATGAGCTTTGGCAAATTGTGCCAGAGCTTTGCCAGCAGGGGACTCGGCGAGACTCGCAGTCTCGCGCGCTTCGCTCGGGAGGGACATCGTGCGCCTAGGAGGTTTGTAAAATCAAACCTGTCTAGGGCGCAGTCTTAAACGCTCAGATTTCTTTCATGTAGCGCGCGCGATGAAAACAATAATGCCCCGCACGTCTTCCAACGAGCGGGGCATCGGGGCTGGCAGTTATTGCCGGGTCACGTCTGAAGCGGTGCCGGGACCGCCCGTTCGCGCCTTACTGCGGCTGGATATTGGCCGCCTGCTTGCCCTTAGGGCCTTGCTTAACTTCGAACGACACCTTCTGGTTTTCCTGCAGCGACTTGAAGCCGTTGCCTTGAATTTCCGAAAAGTGAGCGAACAGGTCATCACCGCCGTCATCCGGCGAAATGAAGCCAAAACCCTTTGCATCGTTGAACCACTTAACCGTTCCGGTTGCCATAATTTTTTCCAAGATTTGGGAAGATTGAAAAAACGCGAGTCGCCTCGCGCCTACGGGGACTCAAGAGAAAGAAGGACAACCGGAGTGTGACAATTTGAGGGAGAAACACAGACGGGCCAACATTTTTTTCCACTTGAATACTCGTATAGCAACTTTATAACGCGGAGAAGACCGTTTGGCAATAAGTGGAAATATCGTGACGATTGGACGCGTCTGGACGGGTGCCCAGAAATAGTGCGCGGTCACCCGCGTTCCCAGTCTTCACTGTTATTGCGCACCCTCCCGAATCGCGAGTCTCACTGGGCCTAGCATCCTGTTATTCGCGCTTTTGGTCTCTTGCCATCAGGTCTCGATTGAACTTCGCGCGGTGCGAATTCCTTTGCAAGACGAGCCGTATCGCTGCCCGTAGGTCCTATAGGTCTGGCCTACCGAACTCGGCAAGTTCGCGTTGAACAGTTCACGCGCGCTTTGACCACCGCTCGTTGTAACTACCTCGGGCGCCTCATCCTTTTTCCGCCAAATATAAGGTAGCCATACCGGACATCCAGCGGCTAGCAGTTCTAGCACCTCGCATCTGAGCGCTTCCCGCCGTCGAGGGAGCGCGGCGCAGTAAGGCTTGGCTAGTCGGTACCTGGGCACGCGGCCGGCAGTCTCAGCGATGGCAGTCGCCCTGTGGACACCGTTGGCTCGAAGGTCCCGGACGCTGATAGCTGGAACGAAGGCCTGCGGCCCCGTGGCATAGGTGAGCTTTTACGGGCGCTGAAGCCTCGCCGGACGCGAAAAAAGAGCGTTGCAATGGATGAAACGCCCGCATTCTGTCTCGATATGAAGCTGATGGGCAACTTTGGCCGCTTATGGATTGCAGGGCCTCCCGTAAATGCTCACCTTTCGAACATCGAAACCCCGGCGCAGTTCTTTGACACAATCCGGACGCTTTACAAAAACTGCGTAAAGAGCGCTAAAATGAGGGGCTGTCGGCCGCGTAAAGGGCAACACACCCTGTTTGCTGCCGAATTGCAAACTTTCCCGTTTTGCGCGGCATCTAGCTTGATTGCCCGGATTCCGCGCACGGTCCTTCTTCCGGAATGAACCATATGCGCCGAGCCGGCAACCCGTTTTACCGTGAGCGCGCCCAGCGCGACCTCCAGGGATTCAAGTTCACCAAGGTGTTCGGAAGTGGCTCGAGCACCGAAGGCACACCGCGATACGAAATTTGGCGTTGCCGTAAGCCGGGCACAAGCGACCTCGCGATGGACATTGTGTTGACGCCGCTCACCGTTTCAGTGACGGGCGACATTGACCCGCTGGTTTTCCAAGTAAGCCGGGGCTTGGACTTCCTCGCAGGCAACGATATCGAGTATTACATTCACGGCAAGCTGAGTCCCGAATGTAAATCGGTAGAACTCGACCGGGACGCAATGAACCGCGATAGATTCGACCGGCTTCACGCAGAGGTCGACGACCTGCATGGCGCAGCGCTGGCTGAGGCAGGCATCAAGGATACCGATTACGAGCGCTTCGCGGACCTGATTGCTCTTGCCGAAAGCTTGCCAGAGGGGGAAGGGGAGGCGGCTCGAGCGCTTGAGGCGGCCCTCGACCTGGCGACGAGGGACGAATCGTTTGTCGGCACAGAGCACGAGTACTACCACCTGCTAGGCGAGCTGGACCTCGATACATCCGACATGGGCCAAATTACCAAGCCCACCGACACCTTGATGACGTGGCTGTATCTGGCGAACGAAGCTGCTCGGCAGATTCTTGACGACGCGGCGTTGTCGGCAACGGAGCTCGCGCACGCTGCCGCGTAGCGTGCGTGGACAGCAGACCAATAGAAAAGGGCACACCGCTGAATTTCTGATGGCGTGCCCCGCATACTTCCAGATTGGTCTTAGCGCGCTGGTCCCGGCCGGCGACGCTCGAATATATATAGCGCAGCGGATGGGTGTTGCGAGACCGCTACAGCGTGCTCGTTCTTCCCCGCTTGAGCGAAATGCGCAAAGCCAACCCAAACACAACGTTTTTCAGGACGCGCATGAGCGACGACATCATCAGGTTCGAGCTGGTCAAGACGAACCGGCGACTGACCTTTGACATCAGTTTTCAGCGCGAGGACACTCGTTACCGCCGCGCGGACCGCGAACTCTATGCAACGTTCGACGCAGGTGTCGAGGGGCACTGAGCGGCGCCGCGCGCGACTTCGCGGGATGCCGTCGCCGCGTTCGCGGCAACTTGCTGAACGGGGACGGCGGTCCCGGTGCGCCTCGTGACCTCCAGCGCCGTCTCTCCCCAGACCTTCAGCCGCAGCGCCTTGGCTTGCGCCAGTGCCTCGGCGATTTCCACGAGATAGCGTTCCTGCGGCTTGTCCCGCCGGTAGCCGCTTGCATCCAGATACGCCTGCCGGTCCTGCTCCGCATAGACGAATGCATGGAACATGGCGTCGCCTTCCGTTCTGAGGGGCGCTTTACCGGCCAGCAACGCGCGGAACGCCGCGATATCAGCCCGACATTCCTGTTCCTGGTCTTCCATGCCGCAACCTGCGATAGCTGCGAGGTAGCTGGTGCGGTCCTCAATGGCGTGCTGGAGAACCCAACGAAGCAAGTCTTTTCGGAGCATGGCCGGAAGGAGGAATTGAAAAGCCAATTATACGAG
Organism: Paraburkholderia sp. UCT31; assembly: GCF_014397655.1. Classification (NCBI taxonomy): domain Bacteria; kingdom Pseudomonadati; phylum Pseudomonadota; class Betaproteobacteria; order Burkholderiales; family Burkholderiaceae; genus Paraburkholderia; species Paraburkholderia sp. UCT31. The sequence continues at coordinate 1,397 of NZ_VZQP01000123.1, read as the reverse complement.
CTTCACACAGAATCCGGCTGATATGGAAATTCCATATCGTTTCCGTTTTCCATATGTCGTGGTGCCGTGCGCGTCCCCGAGTGCCTTGCTGGCGTTCCGTGCGAGGTAGTTCGGGCGGCGCCCGAGCAGGCAAGTGACGCCGATATGGAAATGTTGGTTTCCATATGCGCTGGGCGGAGTGCGTCTTCGGATACGGGGTGCACTAGTGGCCGGAAGCGAAGACGACGTCGAATGCGACGTTGCGCGGACCCTCAAGCGCGACCTCAGCGGCCGCCAGCTTCAAATTGAGGTTAAACACACAATCCGCCCAATTATGGGCGGATTGGTTCCATGCCGCCTCAGCGCTCGCGGGCACCCTTAGCAAAACCGTGACGCCGCTGAATACGCCAAAGCAATCCACCACGCGCACCTCGGCGACCGAAGGCGACGCAGCCGCGCGCGCCACCTCAAGTGCAAGGTCGACGTGGCACTGTATCGCCGATAGGCTTACGCCGGCGAGGCCGAGAAGCTTCCCGGCGGCGTGGGCCGTTGCTTCCTCCAGTTGAGGGTCCAGTCGCCGCAGCCACTGCGCGGTCTCCTGAGCGCTATCCTCGGCGGTGCTCGGCGAAGCCGGTTCCACCCTCACTCGTCCTCTCCCTGCGGATTGTCCGCTGCAGCGTCAATGGCTGGCGTCGGCGGCTTAGGGCGAACGGGCGACGGGAAGGAGGGCACGACGGCTGTGGCCGGTCCTCGATGACGGATTGCGATGGCGAGACGTTCGGCCCAGTCCGCAAGCTTGTCAAGTGCGGCCTCGGCGTCTCCTGTGACTGTCTCCTCCATGACCGCCCTGAAACGGGTCTTGCCCGGCGAGAGCTTGAGGTCGTGGATAAGCGTCACGGGAAGCTCAAGAATCGAGCCGGCGTTCGGCGCCTGGTTATAGGCCTCGTAAGTAACGGTTAAACGGTTGTGTTCGTCGACTTTGCTGCCGGTGATTGTGAGCATATTGTCCGGAAGGGAAAGGGCAGAGTGCTTGGTAGTGCTCGATTGTAAAGCAACGACGTCTTCGTTACAAAAGAACGCGCCAGCCAGACCGTCTTTTCAAAACGCGAATCGTCGCAAACGGAAAAATGCAACGGGCATCAAGGCGCGTTGTTTGGGAAGGACTGTCCTGTGCCCCAGATAATTCGGACTGCGCCCTGGCCTCCCGATGCATAGAGGCCATAGCCGCCTCCGCCGCCACCGTAGGTCCCGCCGACACTACCGGAGGGCGTCTGTCCGCCCGAACCTCCGCCACCGGGTGTCGGAGGAGTGCCTGCGGCGCCCGCACTTCCCGAGGGACCTTCACCGTTGAGGCCAACGCCGCCTCCCGCGCGGCCGACCGCAAAACACGGCAAGTTCACGCAAATGCCGCCGCCCCC
>NZ_VZQP01000122.1:0-7564 GCF_014397655.1 Paraburkholderia sp. UCT31 | reverse complement strand
GCGTCCGGCCTTCACCAGCCCGACCATTTGTGCCCGAAATTCCGCCGGGTACGGGGTACGATGCTTGCCCATAATCGGCACCTCCTTCTCCAAAGGATAGATGTCCGTTTTTCTGGGTCAACTTCAGGGCCTAAGGTCTGCCATCTGAACGCCCTTGAACTCGCGGGTGAACTCCTTGGCTTTGTCCTCGCGGCGCTTTCGAGCATCCTCCAGCTTGTGCGCCAATAGCCCCAGTCGATCTTTTTCCTCGGCCAAGTAGGCAGCTTCGGCGTCGCGATAGATGCGGCGCAATGTCTCCACTGGCCGTGGGTTCTGCAGCAACTGTTCCTGGGCCGGATAGTCCTTGTCATAGTGAGCAACGCCCGCCCGCTCTTCGCCGGCAAGCCCGAGCTCATGGTCCGTGCTCACGCGCAAGCGCTGGTCGCGGTTGTGTTCCTCCTGCAGCCGCTCGAGGTTCTCGTCCGCTGCCGACTTTCTCTCCTGTGCTGCGCTGATGTCTTGCATTACCTCCGCCAGTCGCCGGACGCGCTCTGTGTGGCCGGATTCGTGCTCGCTCTGGAAGCTGCGGACTGCTGACGAAGACAGGACTGCGGCCTGGCGTCGCGTATCGGCTGCCTGTGCTTGTTGCTCCAGCCCTTGCGCCTTCTCATCGAGTTCAAGGGCCAGCGACTCGAGGGACTCGGCCCGTTCCTTCGCCGTGGCAACGTCTTCCTCCAGGGCTGTCTTGTCAGCTTGCGCCTGCCCAAGCTTGCCGTCGCCGAACTCCTTCGTATACGCATCCAGCTCGTGAATTGCCCGCAGCGTTTGGTCGTGGCGCTCCCGATACGCGGACCGGCGCTCATCTTCGTCGGTGACGCGGAGTTCGAGGGAAACGCCCAGCTTCGCAGCAGCCTCGACGTTGAAGGCCGAATCATCCTCGGCAGGGACGACCACCACGTGCTCCGCCACGTGCGCTGCTGGCTCAAGTGTTGCCGCTGATACGACCACGGGGCGCGTGGGCAGGCGCGTCGCCCAGGAGACGGCCTTGGCCCTTTCAAGTTCCGTGCACGCTACGGAGACGCCAAGGAAGCGGGCTGGGTCGCTCGCGACGAGCGCTCGTGCCTTGGAGGCATCCGGCAGCGCACGAGAGATGTACTCGTTGTAGGCTTTGGCCGAGCGAACTCCCGCCTGTAGAAGCGTCTGGACGACGAGTGCTACATCGGCACTGTAGCCGGCAACCCCGGTCTCCTCAATAGCCTGTTTGGCGGCGCGCAACTCCGCAAGCCGAACGTCTCCCAGCGACACCTGCTTTGCCGAATCAGAGACGACTTCGCGCAGGCGGGCAGGCAGGGCTGCAGACAGCGGGTCGACGCGGTCGGATTCGACGGCGTTCAGAAGGACAGGCAACTGAGCCAGTCGTTCTGGTTCGGCCTCTCCTCGTGCGATGAACTCGCCGAGTGTCTGAGCGTTGCCAGACAACTCGGCTGCACGCACGTGTTCCGCTGCGGCAGATTGTCGATGCACCCGCGCCTCCTTGGCGCAGCGTTCCCGGGATGCTCGATGCACGTCACGCTCAGCAGCCGCAGTCGCAGCTTCATCATCAAGGCGTTCGAGCGCCTCGCCTGTCGTCTCTTCTGGTCCTCGAAACGTCTTGTCCGCTTCTAATGCTTCACGACGCCGGACATAGGATTCCTCGGCCGCTTGAAGCTTCGAGCGTTCCTCCACGTAGCGAATCTCTTCGGTTTCGGCGTTGGCCCGCTGGTTGCGAAGAGATGTTCGCTCGTTGTCCCGTACGCGAGCCCTTTCGTCGAGTGCCTGGAGTGCTGCCTTAAGCCGTTGCTCTTCGTTGAACAGTGCACGACGGAGCAGTGCCCCTTGAATTTCAGCGTGGTCCTTCGTCGGCTTGAGATTTGCCCGTTCGGCCTCGGCCAGCGCGTCAAGCTCCTTGAGCTCTTCGTCGATGCCAACGATTTCCTTCTGGAGCCGTGCGGCCCGGATGAGCCGTTCGTCCCGCTCCAGGTCTTTTACCCGGCCATCGGCAGTCTCCTTGCGCGCCTTTGCCTGCGCGCTGCACTTCTGATGCCAAGCCCAGGTGACCGTTGCCTGCTCCTTCGTGTGGAGCGTCGAGTCCGCAAGCGCAGCCGAAGCCAGTTGTCGCTGGGTCTGCTCGAATTCCGCCTCTCGGTCGTGGTCGAGGCGAAACGAGACGGCGCGGGCCTGCAGAGCCTGGACCATCTGAGCGCCCCGAATCAACATTGAGCGCTGCGCAGCCAGCGTCTCGAGGTACAGCTGGGCAGCTTCGGCGAAAGCGTTCAGCGACGCCCGGAACTTGGTCAGCTCATCACGACGCTTCTGGAACTGAGGCTTGCGGCGATGCTTCTCGCATACCGCAACCACCAGCTTGCGTGCCTCGTCGGCCTTCGTGGTGTCGCTGGTCAGGTGCAGAAACTTGCGCAGGAACTCGCCTTCCGTCTTGAAGTCGAGGAAGCCCGTGTCGAAACCGCCTTCCTGGGCCGAGAAGTTAACCTGCATGCGCAGCATGTCCAGGTCAATGAGACGCTCGTCTTTCAGATGCCGCTGCCACTCCGCTTGGCGGTTGTGGCTGATGAAAACGTCACCCGGGTACTTCTTCTGCTGCGCGTGTAGCCAACGTGAGAACTCCTGCATGGAGGTCGGCGTGGGCTGGGCCAGGCCGGGAGCCGGGATGTCCGCGAGGCCGAGGTCGGCGTGCTCCTCGAATGAGAAGAACATGCGGTCGACTTCCGGTGGCTCGGTGTGCGACCTTACCGCGACTGCCTGACCGATCACCAGACGGTAGGGCTTGCCTCCTGCCATTCTGGACGGCATGAGCCATTCAACGATGATGAAACCAGGCGCGCCATCGTGAGTGAAGTACTGAGAGAACGTGTTGTGCTTGCTCTGGATGTGTTTGAGAAACCTCTCTTGAGCGGTCTCGAAGCACGAGAACACAAGCCCGATGAGCGTGGTCTTGCCGCCGCCATTCTCCAGGTTGATGAGCGTGTCGGTGGGTTGGCCGCTGTCCGGGTCAGTCAGCTCGAAAGTCATCCCTTCGTACCATGCGGTGCGGTATCCGCAGTTGCCCAGGTGGATGCGGGAAATCTTCTGCATAGTCACGCTGCCTTGCGCTCGGTCGTAGCCAGTTGCGCCATCTCGTAGAGTCGCCGAAGCGCCAGTTCTCGCAGCTGCACACGCAGCCGAAAGGTGGGCGTGTAGGTCGCAGCCGCCTCGTCTTCCGCGTCGCGGTCAAGCCGAACAAGGCCGTTCTGCGCCATCTGGTTCAGCGCAATCTTGACGACGCCGACAACCGAGGCATGCGACGCTCGCTGACCGGACGGGATTGCTACTGGAAGTGCTGAAATCGTCTCCCAGCCGGGAGCAAGCTCAGATGGAATGTCCGGCGGAAGGTCAGATGTCTCCTTCAGGCGCCGCGCTAGCGCGTAGAGTGTATCGCGGCAGGTGGCCACAGAAGCTGGGGGCGGGGAGTAGTTGTCGTCGTCCAATCCATCAGTCGTAGGGAAGAAGACTGCGGCGATGGCGATGTGGGCAAGTATAAGTGCGGCCTTCTGGTCTGGAGTCATGCCGCTGCGGATATCCGTGAGACGCACTGCGAAGCGGCTATCCTTGGAGGCCGGAACTACAATGAGCCCACGCTGCTCGCTCAAGTCGAGAATCTGCAGTTCCATGCCGGCCGCGACATCCTCGACGTATCGTCTGAATGTCGGGTCCGCCCTGCACAGGGCAAGTAGTTCGCGGTACTCCGAGTCATTGATGGGCGACAACGTTGTGTGCAGCGCCTTGTAGGTCAGTCGCGCGGCGTTGCGCATGGTAGGTTCTGCATTCATTCTGACTCTCCCTGGGGAACGAACTCGAGAGCGCTGCCCTGAGCGATGTCGAGGTGGAAGGTGTCTCCCGTGAGTTCGACGCTCACGTTCTTGAACTCGCTCTCAGACCGCGCGAACGAACGGAACAGGATGAGAACAAGGCACCGCCGCGTCGTCCGGTCTAGGCCCTCGTCCTCGGCGGTATCCAGCAACTGGTCGATACGCAGCCGTTGGCCGGCGGAGAACTTGCCTGCCAGCCAGTCGTTGGCGCGTTGTGCAAGTTCCTTCGAAAACTGGTCGGGCAGGGGTTCAAGCTTCTCAATCGAGCCTGGGTCAGTCTCGACCTCTGCATCTTCCCCACGCTGCTCTAGTAGCAGGGCGAACACCGAGTTCAGGTCGTACACCCTCGGCCACACCGGTGGGTATAGCGCACTGATGAAGATGTCCGCCTCTGCCGAGAGTACCTGGGTCGGAAGGTTGACGAGTTGCGGAAGGAGTTGCGGCTCAAGGTCAGGGAGACCGGTGGGCTTGCGTGCACGGAAGACCGCGCGCTGCGCTTCGATGAAACGCTCGGGCGCTACGTTGATATCAGTGACAAGCTGTAGTCGGATGAGGCTGGCGCTACGGATGGTTTCCTTCAGCTGTACGAGACTCTCGCGCGTCTTCGGTTCATCGGCGCCAAGCAGGGCCTCGCCAACGGCTTCCTCCATCCGAGCGTCCTCGGCTTGGCGCTGACGAACGTGCGTCCGCGCCTCGTCGAGCCGCCCGGCCATGTCGCGGCTCCAGTTGACGCTGCCTGGCGCGCGATAGGCCTGGTAGAGGCGATCACGAATGAGCTGGCGGTACTCGATGGATAGCTTGCGCGCACGGCGTGCGATTTCCAGAGCTGCATCGAAGCGCCCGCGCTGGACCAGAAGGTCCAGCATCTTTTCCAGCAGTTCCTGGGAGTGCTCCGGCGAGAGATCCAACATTCCGAGGTAGACCAGATAGCCTTCCGCCGTTGGGCGGTACCGATATACATCTTCGGCGTCGGGCTCGAACCGTACAAGGCGGAACTGAATGCTGTTGGTGCTCCCGCTTAGGGCATCAAAATACTCGAAGCTGAACTCGCGATGGTTGTTGGCCTTGTTGTCCAGTGCATCAAGGATGACCTCCGCCACGCGCCGAGCCTGAGGCGCCGAGAGTGTCGGTTTCATCCGTATTGCGACGTCGGCAAGATGCGTCAGGATTTCTGTCGAGGTACTACCACTGGAAACCGTGGTGGCTTCCATCATCTGATCGAGTGCTGACAATGCAAGGTAATGCGTGTCGATACTCTGGAAGAGGCTGCGGTCTGAACTGCATCATCTTATAGCGCTCAAGCTGGAATACCGGGCGAAGTAGCAGAAGGTTGCGCTGTTGCCGGGACAGGTCGAGCAGGCCAAAGCCGCCTAACGTTGTCAGCGTGGCGGCAAGGGCGGTGGTTGTCGCTTGGCCATCCATCAGGACCCTATCCGTATTTTCAATGAAATAAATTTGAAAGGTCGTCATACTACGGCAATTGTTACCAGATTTTGCCGAGCTTTGCGACGAGTATGACGGTACCGATTACCGTATCTTTCACGAATTATCTTGGAATATCGGCTCTTCGCGGTTTATGAAATGGCTTGGCCCTTGATCGTCCTCCGTAGTTCATCGTAGGCGATTGGTGTTATCTTCGTGATACATTATTGGATGTAAAGACTTACGAAGGTTGCAAATGCCGACTCCTCACGCTCCTTCTGCCGGCGTCCGGCGGGCGCTGCGCAAATTGGGCGCCGATATTCACGACGCGCGTCGCCGGCGCCGGTTGACCATGGCGGTGATTGCCGAACGGGCTTTTACGTCCAGAGCGACTTTGCAGCGCGTCGAAGCGGGTGATCCGGGCGTGAGCATCGGCATCTATGCGGCCGTGTTGCAGGCGCTTGGTCTACTGGGCGGGCTGTTGGAGATCGCCGATGTGGCCCGGGATACGGTAGGGCAGTCGCTGGCAACTGCGGCATTGCCTCAGCGCGTCCGGTTGCCCCGAGGCGGAGGAAGGGGTGACCATGACTGATGTCGAGGTATATATCGATCTCGACGGCACGTCGCGACCGGTAGGGCTACTCAGGCGCCATACATCGCGCCGGGAAGAAACGGTCACGTTCGAATACGACGAGACCTGGCTGGCCGACGACGAGCGCTTCTCGATTGAGCCGGCACTGGCGTTGACGCGCGGTGTCTTCCCACCGCCGCCTGATCAACCCATCTTTGGTTCGATTGGCGATTCGGCGCCCGATACGTGGGGGCGCCGCCTCATGCAGCGCGCGGAGCGTCGACAGGCCGAGCGGGAAGGCCGGCGTGTCCGGACGCTTGGTGAACTTGATTATCTGCTGGGCGTAGCAGATGAAACACGCCAGGGTGCGCTGCGATTCCGCTGGAGCGGAGAAGATGAATTCCAGGCGCCCGTGCCCGCCGGTGTCCCCGCGCTGATCGAATTGGGACGGCTGCTTCAAATCACCGAGCGCATCCTGCGGGACGAAGAAACCGATGAGGATCTGCAACTGATCTTCGCGCCCGGATCATCACTCGGCGGCGCACGTCCCAAGGCATCGATCATCGACCAGTACGGCCATTTGTCGATTGCCAAGTTTCCGAAGGAGACCGACGACTACAGCATCGAGACCTGGGAGGAAGTCGCCCTGCGATTGGCCGAACGTGCTGGTATCTCCACCCCGCATCACGAACTGCTCGAGATAGCGGGCAAGCCTGTGCTGCTGTCGCGTCGCTTCGATCGCGCGGGGAGCAATCGCATTCCCTTCCTCTCGGCCATGTCGATGACGGGATCGCGGGACGGCCAACGCGGCAGTTATCCCGAACTGGTTGACGCACTGGCACAACATGGTGCGAAGGCGCGGGCCGATGCCACGCAGTTGTATCGCCGCGTGGCCTTCAATGTACTGGTCTCCAATGTCGATGACCATCTGCGCAACCACGGTTTCCTGTGGGTGGGGCACGATGGCTGGGTACTGTCACCGGCATATGACCTCAATCCCACGCCAACCGATGTCAAGGCACGCATCCTGACGACCAATATCGATCTCGACGAGGGAACCTGTTCGGTTGGCCTGCTGGAAAACGCCGCGGAGTTCTTTGGTTTGTCGCTGAAACAGGCTCGGTCGACAATTCGGGAGGTGGCCAACGTGACCCGGACATGGCAAGCGGTTGCTCAGGAAGTTGGTTCCAGGCGCGCAGAGATCGCCCGCATGGCGAGTGCCTTCGAGCACGATGACCTTTGCGCCGCATTACGGTTGTGACGGTATCGAGGGCCGCATTCGAACGAGCCTGACGGTATCAGCGACGGTATCGTGTTCACAAATCGCCTTGGGGCGGCCAGTGTTCGCGATTTTTCAAATGAAGCTGGCGTTGATCCTCCGGTGTGGTTCGACAACAGCCATCAACTGCTGGGCAGGATTTTCGGTACCGCTGACGGTATCGACGTCGCGTGATCAGGCGGAAACGCCGTCCCCACAAGGCTCCAGCCCCAGATTGACAATCGAGTGGGAATGACGTTGCCCGCGAATTTCGGATCCCTTAACTGAGCGGAGATTATGCCACTCGTTGGTTCTGGGCGGCGTGCCAGTCCTGCTCGAATTGCATCGGGCTGACGTAGCCCAACGTCGAGTGCAAGCGCGAATGATTGTAGAAGCTCAACCAGTCGATTACCTCGTCCATCGCTTCGCGAC
>NZ_VZQP01000121.1:0-7737 GCF_014397655.1 Paraburkholderia sp. UCT31 | reverse complement strand
GGGTGCGCAAGCGGGCGCAAGCAGGGGCGCAAGAATGGGTGCATCACGCGGCGGCCTCCGGTTCGGTCGGCGTTGGTTTCGTGAGGGTCGCCGGAAACAGCGAAAGACGCAAGCCGACCAGCGCGTGCAGCGCATCGCGCAACTGACGCGCCGAGGTCTGCGAGGTCTCGGTCGGCGCCGCGGCATTGGCGAGCCCCTGCGCGGTGACGCGCGCGACGGCCACGTCGATCAACGACATCAGGCTGTCCGGCACCGGAACGCGGTGGCGTCGATCGATGCAGCTCTCGTAGTATGTACGCACTCCATCGAGAACATGGTCGATCGCGCCGGCCGCTTCGCCGCCGAGCTTGCGTGTGAGGCGGCGCAGGTCCAGCGCGTTGAACCCGATGCGCAGATCGCGGAAGCTCTCGATCGACGGATGGCGGTAGTCGTCGGTGGCCGCGAGGCGCGGGATCAATTGCATCAGCCGATCGAGCATGCGCGCGGCGAGATTGCGCGGGTCTTCGATCGGCCGCGTCGACGCGCTCAGCGCGACGTCGGCCCAGCTCGAGCGCAACAGGCGCGCCGCGGCCAGCTCGGCGCCGAATGGGCGCGTTGCGCGGGTCCACAGGTATGCATAGAGCAGGCCGGAGAGGCCCGCGAGGTTGGCGTTCAGGAACGTCAGGAAGTTCGCGTCGTACGCGTCCTGAATGCTGATGAAGGTGGCCGTGTTCACCGCGACCAGCACCGTCACCATGTTGAACTGCGGGCGCGGAATCAGCGTGCCGACCAGAATGAACGGCGCGGCGAACAGGATCACCAGCATCGCGAAGTCGTGCACCTGCGGCAGCACGACGAACAGATAGAGACCCGCGGCCACGACGGCGACGCCAGTCGCGAGGAAGAAGCGGAACACGAACGGCGCGGGTTCGTCGAGCGCGGCGAAGAAGCAGCAGGCGACCGCCGCGAGCGTGACCGCGCTCGCGCCGTCGTTCCAGCCCGAGCCGATCCACAGCGCGCACGCGAGCACCACAGCCGCGGCCGCCGACACGGTCGCGAACAGCATCATGCCGCGATCGTAGAAGCGCTCGGTGCCGCCGAGTCGCCAGTGACGGAAATGCGGCCGCCACGAACCTTCCTCGCGCGTGATGATGATGCGCAGCGAGCGGCAGTCTTGCCACACGTCGATCACTTGCGCGAGGCGCCACAGTGCATTCGACAGCAGCGCGCCGTCCCAATGCACGAGCGCGGCGGCGGGCGGGTGCATCGCGGCGATGCGCGCGCGCAGCGCGTTGGCGGTCTCGTCCGCGTGATAGCCCTCGTTCGGCGCGGGCAGCGGTTGGTTGAACCACTTGATGACGTCGTCGATCAGCGTCTGGAGTCCTTCGGGCCAGTGTTGCGGGCCGTTGTTGTAGAGCGCGAGCAGCGGATCGGCGAGCGACGACATGATCGGCAGCAGCAGTTGCATGCGGCCACGTAGTTCATGCGCGCGCGCGAGGACGTCGGGCCGCGTGTGATCGTAGGCGAGCTGGCTCAGCAGCAGTTCGAGACCGTTGATCGTGCTCGCGAGTCGTTGCCGAGCGCCGGAAATCGCCGAGCTTGCGATGCGGCCCGACAGCGTTTCGGTCGCGTAGAACGCGGCGTCGCGAAACCATGCGTCGGTGCGCTCGATGATCGTCGGCGCGAGCCGGCTCGGAAACACCGCGCTGCCGACGATGCTCGCGCAGACGATGCCGAGAATGATCTCCTCGGTCCGGCTCACGGCGAGATCGAAGACGCCGGTCGGATTCGTCACCGACGGCAGCGCGATGATCGGCATCGTATAGGCGGCCAGCATGAACACGTAGCTGCGCGCGGTGCGGTCGGACACCGCGAGGTAGAGCATCGTGCCGGTCCACGTCGCGACGATCACGCTGAACAGGTACGGCGATTCGACGAACGGCGGCACCAGCAGCACCGCGCCCGACGCGCCGAGCGCAGTGCCCAGCGCACGATAGATCGCCTTCGAGCGGGTCGCGCCGACGAACGGGTTCGACACGATGTAGACGGTCGCCATCGCCCAGTACGGCCGCGGCAGTTGGAACGCGAGGCCGATGTAAAGCGCGAGCATGGCCGCGGCGAACGTTTTGACGGAAAACAGCCAGTCGCGGAGAGTGGGATAGACCATAAACCGTTACGCGGAATCGGCGTTGTGCGGCGCGGTGGCTCGCGCGCCGCTCTTGGTGGACTTGCGCGCCTTGGCGGTGCTGCGTGATTTGCCGGCCGTTTTGGCAGCGCTTTTGCCGCTCGTCCGTTTGACCTTGCTGGCAAGCGCCTCGCCTTTGGCGGACTCGCGCTTCGCCGACGAGGTGCGCTTCGTCGCCTCGTGCCTGACCGATTCCGGGCGCACGGGCTGCGCGCGTTCGTGACGCGTGTCGCGCTCGACGCTTCCCGGTTCGGCGCGTCCGGCGGCATCGGCCGTGAATGCGTCGAGCACGCGCAGGGCGGCTTCGAGATCGTCGCGCGATACGCCTTTGAGCGCCTGCGCGCGCAACGTGACCAGTTCCTCTTCCATCTTCGCGGTGACGGCGCGGCCTTCGTCGGTCAGTACGACGGTCTTCGCGCGGCGGTCTTCGGGATCTTCGTCGCGGCGCATCAGGCCGGCCGCGCACAACTGGTCGAGCAGCCGCACGAGGGACGGCCCCTCGATGCCGATGTGATCGGCGAGCGTGACCTGACGCACCGCCGAGCCGAGCCGGCTCGCGGTCAGCAGCGGCGTCGCGCACGCTTCGGATACGTTGAAGGCCGCGAGCACACCATGACTCGTGCGCCGCCACTTTCTGGCGGCGACGACCAGCGTGCTGCTGACTGTGCGGCGCAGGGCATCGAGATTCGACATGGCCGGTATTGTATTTCCAAAATATTCGTTAGCAAACTATTGAATTGGAAATCGTGGCCGAACCGGAGGAGTCTGCGGCGTGAATGCGACAGCGGCATTAAATCGGTGGCCAGGAGGTGGGCTTACAGAATCGTTGGGTGTGCGGTGCGCCGCAATTTAATGGACATTTTGATGCAAGAGGTCTACTTGATTCACTTGAGCTTGGTTCACGCGAGCAGCCCGATCCGCACCGTGCGCGCCAGATCGTCGAGCTGAAACGGCTTGCGCAGGATCGTGCAATGCTTGACTGCGAGATCGGCAATGTCGACGTCCGCATAGCCGGTCGCCAGGACCACCGGTAGATCGGCACGAAGCTTGCGCGCCGCGGCGATCACGTCGATGCCGTTCATGCCCGGCATCGCGAAGTCGACCATCAGCAGATCGGGATGATCGTCGACGAGGCGGTCAAGGCCGGCCTGGCCGTCGGCGGCCTCCGTCACCGTGTAGCCGAGCATGCGCAACGATTCAACGAGCATCGCGCGCACTTCGCTGTCGTCCTCGATCACGAGCACGCGCTTGTCGCCGACCGCGTTCGCTTCCGCATCGGACTCCGCTTCGCTGTGCGCGGCCACTCGCTCGCGCATCGGCAGCCAGATCTGCACCGTGGTGCCGGTACCTTCTTCGCTGAAGATGCGCGCGGCGCCGCCCGCCTGCCTCGCGATGCCATACACCTGGCTCAGGCCTAGCCCCGTGCCCTTGCCGATCGGCTTGGTCGTGAAGAACGGATCGAACACGCGCGACACGACGTCTGGCGGAATGCCCTCACCCGTGTCGGCGACTTCGATCACGACGTAGCGGCCATGCTTCAGCGTCTGGTCGGGCGCGTCGCGCAGGGTCACGTGGATGTCGAGGCGCCCGCCGGCCGGCATCGCGTCGCGCGCGTTGATCGCGAGATTGAGCACCGCGAGCTCGAGCTGATTTGCGTCGGCCTGGGTCCACATTTCGGTGCGCTCGAAGTCGTTGTCGTAGCGGATGCTCGAGCCGAGCGACACCGCGATGATGTCGCGCATGCCCTGCAGCAGCGCGACCACGTCGATCGCTTTCAGATTCGGGTTGCTGTTGCGCGAGAAAGTCAGCAACTGGCCAGTCAGTTTCGCGCCGCGCTCGGTCGCGCGCTTGACGGTGGCCGCCATGCCGCGCAGGCGTTCGTCGCCGCTCACGCGCGCGATCAGTTCCGCGTTGACCATGATCACGTTCAGCAGATTGTTGAAGTCGTGCGCGATGCCGCCGGTCAGCTGACCGAGCGCCTCCATCTTCTGTGATTGCACGAGCACGGCCTGAACCTTCGCGCGCTCGTGGATCTCGGCCATCAGCCGGTCGTTGGCTGACGCAAGTTCGTGCGTGCGCGCGGCGATGCGGCTTTCCAGCGAATCGTTCAGCTGCTCCAGCGCGTCCTGTGCCTCGATGCGCTCGGCAAGCAGCCTTCGCGACTCATATTGCCGTCCGCGGGCCCGCAACGACGACGCGACCGCGCGCCGCAACGTTTCCGAATTGAGCGGACGTTCGAGCACCACTACGTTGCCGAGCCGTTCGAGCACTTCGAGCCCGCGCGCGGATCGATGGCCGATGCTGCGGGCGGCGAGCAGGATGAACGGGAAGTCGGACCATGCGGGCTGCCGTTCGAGCCACGCATACAGGCTCGAGCCGTGGCCGTTCGCGAGCGCTTCCTCGGTGAGCAGCGCGGTGCCCGCGCCGACGTCGAGCTCGCTGGTGAGCGCGTCGGCGTCGTCGCAGGTCACGCAGGCGCGTGCGTCGTTGTGCAGAGCGGCGGTGATCACTTCGGCGTCGCGGCCGAACGGTGCGAGGATGAGAACACGCTGCTCCATCGCTCACTGTCCTGACGTATCGATCAGATGGTTCGTCGCGCCGAGCATCACGGTGCTGCCGCGATACGAGGGCAGGCCCGACAGCACGCCCTCGAAGTCGCGCAGCGCTTCGCCGACCTCGACGCCTTCGGTGCCGAGGCGGAACTGGCGGATCGTGCGTTCATGATCGTTCGCGCGGCTCTTGACGGCGGTTATTGCCGTCAGCACTTCGCCTTGGTGCTCGAAATAGCGGAACAGCACGACCACGTCGCTCAGATAACTGACGTCGACCTCGGTCTGCACTTCGCCGATGATGCCGTGCTGCCCGAGCACGAGCATCGTGACCACGCCCTGCTGATTCAGATAGCCGAGCAATTCGTGCATGTGCAGCAGCAGGTAGCGCTCGCCGGGCATCGCCTGCAGATAGGCGTTCAGGCTGTCGACCGCGACATAGCGCACGTGCTCGTTTTCGACCGCGTTGCGCACGTCGCTCGACAGCTCGCCCGGTGAGATTTCCGCGGGATCGATCTGGCGCAGCATCAGCAGACCGCTTTCGACGTGCGGGGCGAGATCCATGCCGAGCGTCGCGCAGCGTGTGACCAGCGTGCTGAGCGTTTCGTCGAATACGTAGTACGCGCAACGCTCGCCGCGTTCGAGTGCGGCAAGTAGGCACGACACGACGGTGGTGGTTTTGCCGACCCCCGACGGGCCGATGATCAGCGAATTGGTGCCGGGGACGAGGCCACCGCCGAGCAGCGCGTCGAGGCCGGGCGTGCCGGTGCTCATCGGGCTCGTGCCGAATTCGCTGTGATGCTCGGCGGCGACCAGACGCGGATAGACGCGCAGACCGCCGGTGTTCAGCGTGAAGTCGTGATAGCCCTCGCGGAACTTAATGCCGCGCATCTTCGCGATGCGCAGACGGCGGCGATTGCCGCCGTAATCATGAGCGACGTTTTCGAGGCTGATCACGCCGTGCACGATGCTGTGAAGCTGAATGCCGGAGGCGCTGGCCGACGTGTCGTCGAGCAGCAGCACCGTGCATTCGCGCGTCGAGAAATGGTGCTTGAGCGCGAGAATCTGCCGACGGTAGCGCAATGGGTTCTCCGCCAGCAGACGCAGTTCGGACAGGCTGTCCAGGACGACGCGCGCCGGCTTCAGTTCGTCGACGTGCTCGATCACGTTGCGCACGCTTTCGCCGAGTTCGACTTCGGCCGGGTGCAGCACGGTCTGTTCGTATTGCGGTTCGAGCCCTTCTTCGGGCAGTTGCTCCAGTATCGTGAAACGGCTCAGATCCCAGCCGTGGCTCACGCCGATCGCGAGCAGTTCAGCACGGGTTTCGGACAGCGCGATATAAAGGCCCGTCTGCCCTTCGTGCAGGCCCTTGAGTAAGAATTGCAACGCGAGGGTGGTTTTACCCGTGCCTGGCACACCCTCCACGAGGTACATGCGGTTCGGCGTAAGACCACCGCCGAGGATGTCGTCGATGCCTTCGATGCCCGACGATATGCGGGCGGGGGTAGGGGCGGCGGTAGTGGTCGACATGATGGTTGAAATGACGTCGGCAGTGGCTTTGATCGAAACGGGCGCGATGTCGCGGCCGGTATGGCGCTACGCAATTTGTGTGCCGTCGTGCATTGCCTGCGTGCTCGGGCCTCGCGCGCATGGGCATGAAGCGTGCTGTTAAGGTGGCTCGCTGCGAGTTTTTCTTCAGCAGCACTTGGGAAGCTTCACGCACACCATGAAAACCTGTCGACTTTCCGCTATCGCGCTTACCGCGGCATCGCTCGTTGCGCTGCTGCCGGTCAGTGCATCCGCCGACGATAGCCCCAGACCTTGCGGTGCGCTCAAACGGATCGTGGCCGCGGCGCCGGACGGCTTCGCCTCGCTGACACCCGACGACGGCAAAGGCGTTGCGCAACCTTATGGCGATGACGCGCAATGTTCGGCCGCGCATCGAAGTTTCCAGTGCACGTGGACGCCGCATCAGGCGGCGGGCTCGAACGCGGATGCATTGGAAGCGGTCGCGGCAGACGTCGCGTCCTGCCTGCCCGATGCAACGCACGATCAGAATTCGCCGGGACGTCAGCACTTTTATCTCGGCGCGAAGGATCGACGCACCGAAATCACGCTGACGCCCGAGGGGTCCAACCGGTTGCGGCTCGTGG
The DNA here is from genome assembly GCF_014397655.1 of Paraburkholderia sp. UCT31. NCBI lineage: Bacteria > Pseudomonadati > Pseudomonadota > Betaproteobacteria > Burkholderiales > Burkholderiaceae > Paraburkholderia > Paraburkholderia sp. UCT31. The sequence goes on along the minus strand of NZ_VZQP01000121.1, from coordinate 871 downwards.
TGTCGGGCAGGTAAGCGGCGGTGCCGTTCAGGCGGTGGCGGCCGGCCACCACGACCAGCCGCGTCGCGAGTGGCGTAATGCGACGACCGACAGCGGCGCGATCTCGATGCGACAGAACACGGTTGGCGATGCGCCGAGGGCGTGCACGATTGCCGCTCGCAGCAGAGTCGCGTGGGTGATGGCGACGATGGTTCGACTGTGCGCAAAGGCCGCGAAGCTTGCTTCGTTGACGGCATTGCATGAACGCACGTCTGCCTGCTGCGCGTCGAGCCACTCTCCAACCCGCTGCACGAGTTGACCGAACGATTCGCCGCCGGGCGGCGCGGCGTCGGGCTCGCGTGTCCAGGCGGCGAGTTCGCGGGTCGTTTCGTCGGCAATGTCCGCGAGGCGCTGGCCGCGCCATTTGCCATAGTCGATATCCGCCAATGCGTCGGCAGGCGTGGCGCTCAGACCGAGCGCGGCGGCCGTTTCGCGCGCGCTGGCGGCGGGGCTGGTGAACACGGCGGTGTCGGCGGGAAGCGCGAGACGCGCGCGCGCCGCTTCGGCTTCGGCGCGACCGCGCGCGTCGAGCGGATCGTCGGCAGGGAAGCGGCCCGCGCGCTGCGCGGCCGTTGCCGCGTGGCTCACCAGTAATAGTCGCGTATCCATTCTTTGCCTTGGCGCCTCATTCGCACTTGCCTGCGAGGTTTCATCGGTTCGCGGCGAGCGTTGCGAGGCAGCCTTCGCCGTCACGGAAGCCGCAGTTTAGACAGCATGACTCCCGTGAGGCAAAGGCTGGCCCGCCGTGAGGAATCAAACGCGGGTTAGCATTGCTGCCAGAGCCGCACGGTGTGGACAGGGCCACACCCGGCGATTTCCGACACGGAGGCCA
>NZ_VZQP01000120.1:0-8272 GCF_014397655.1 Paraburkholderia sp. UCT31 | reverse complement strand
GATTCGGCTCCTGCTGGAGAACGAGGCGGATTGCCTCATTCGCCAACATAAAACCGCGTGACCGGCCTCGCCCTGACCTCCCGCGTCGGACCGGAGCCCTCTACCGCGCGAGCGGTTTCGTTCGCCGACCCTGAAGAGACAATCGACCTCCGACTGCCCGCCTTCCGCTCAGAGGTGTACAGCGGACATTCAGAAAATTAGCTCAGGGGGGGGCCGTCGGCTGCTGCGGCCGACTGGCGTTTTCGCTGCTGCGGAAAACATCTGCTCCATCAACGGGCGCCGCCGCAATCCATTGACCGATCAGCTCCAGCATCTTCCTCGCTCCTATCGGAAACGCAGGTGATCGATTTCAAGCATGATTCGAACTGTCTTGCGTGCTCAAGCCCGTAAGACGGTCGACACGATGAAAGTGGCTGCGCAGCTGTCCGAAAATGATAAACGGTTGTCTGGATCTGACCAAGCCACGACCGTCAGCACCGCGTCATCATGCAATGCGCTGGCAGGCGTGCTGACGCGTCCGGTTCAGCAGAGCGACATCTACGCCGTCCGGTAAGTCCTCGTTTGACGCGCTCCGAAAACGCGTTGCCCGGCGATGATCGTCGGGCGGCTTTCAACTTCTTCGTTACGCTGGGTATTAGAACGATGACTAGTCGACTTAAACTGCGAATTGTGGTGCCGATTGCCTTTGTTGCTTTCGTCGGAATCGTAAGTCTTATAAATTTGCCCTATTGGCTGGCGTTCAAAAACGGGGTGCAAGCTTATCTATACGCGTATCCATTGATCACAATGGACATGACGAAGCGCGTAATGACCGCGCCCGCCCCGATGACCGAGGGTGACGTACAACGCAAACCCGGAGCTGGTCCGGCTAATCAGTTCAGTCATGTCAAGGCATTTCCCGACCATACATTCAAAGACGTTGTCGCTCCCAATGCCGATACGCTGTACAGCATCGCCTGGCTTGATCTGCAGGCGGAGCCAATGGTGCTCAGCATGCCGGACATGCACGATCGATGGGTGCTGATGGAGGTCCTGGACGCCTGGACAAACGCGTTCGCGTCCCTAGGCACCCGCCAGTATGGTGCTGAGGCGAAGCAGTACCTGATCTCCGGGCCAGGTTGGAACGGAGCCGTACCAGACGGGATGATCCTGATAAAGTCACCCACTGCCATGAACTGGATCATTGGCCGCACCTATACACGCGGCCCGACAGATTTTGCTGCGGTACACCAGGTTCAGGCCCAATACCATTTGGTCCCGCTTTCGAGGTTTCTGCAGCATCAGGAAAATGATGCCGCGACGCTTCGCACTGATCTGTCGATCGATACCCAAACACCCGTTGTGACGCAGGTCGCTCGCCTGAATGCACAGGACTACTTTTCGCGTATGTCCATGCTGATGGGAGACAATCCGCCAAGTCCGGCGGACGCGGCTATGGTGGAGAAACTTCGCCATCTCGGCATTGAACCGGGGAAGCCGCTCGTCTGGAAGCGGATGGACCCGACGACACGTCGTGCCCTCGAAGATTCGGTCTGGTTTGTGCGGGCGCTGTTCGACGCGAGATCGCCGGGAACCCAAGGTCTGACAGATATCAATCCAGTAGAACGTGCGTTGTTCAGCGCGACGACATCCGGAATGGACAAAGTCCTGCTCAATGTCCGCAATGGCTGGCGGATTCCGCTGAACCTGGGGCAATACGAGACACGCTATCCTCTACGGGCCATTGTGAGCCTTGTTGGGTTGGGAGCGAACGGGCCGAAGGATGCGGTCTATCCCATGACCGCGATTGACGCAAAGGGGAATCCGCTAACCGGAGAAATCCGGTACGTTCTGCATTTCGACCGCGACAGGCTACCGCCCACGAAGGCATTCTGGTCGCTCACGATGTATGACGACAAAATGTTCTTTGTCGATAACTCCATCAGACGGTATGCAATTGGCGATCGCGACGCCTTGCACTTCAATCCCGATGGTTCGCTTGATCTATGGCTTCAACATTCGCGGCCCAGCGACGAAAAAGTGTCGAACTGGCTTCCGGCCCCCCCAGGTCGATTCAAACTCATGCTGCGCCTATACGACCCAAAGGCGGAGGTTCTTGACGGGAAATGGGTTCCCCCGTCCGTTCAGCAGCTGACAAACGGGTAATTTCCGCTGCGGTAGAACAGTGAGTGAAACTCTCGCCGCAGCTGTCAGGAAGTGCCGCGCAGCACGACGCCGTGGATGTGGCGTGCGCGGCACCGCGCCCGGTATCTAAGTGATCATTGGGATCGATGCGATTCAGCGTAACCGGTGGGACTGATGCCCTTGTAACGGCGGAACCCCCGGCTGAAATTGGCGATGTCCGTAAAGCCAAGGCGGAAAGCGATTTGTGAAACAGTCAATTCGCCGGCCTCCAGAAGTTCGCATGCACGCTCAAAACGAACACGCTGCGAAACATCGCGAAAACTTAAACCCTCCCGACTGAGGTAGCGGCTGATCGTACGCGACGTGATATTTAGTGAGCGGGCCACATCCTCAAGCGTGAGCTGCAGATTCTCACTCTCGCGCACCATCATCGTGACGAACTCGCCCCACTCGCCTCGCCGGGGCGATCTGCGAGACAGTGCTTCACACTGGGCCTCTGCCTGTCGTACGACGCGCTCGTCCGCCATGGGTAGTGGCTTGTCCAGGATCTCGGTCGAGATTCTGACGGTCACGCCGGGTACCCGCGATTCGCCGAAGTGAAAGCGCGCCGGTCCGTTCCCATGATAACGGTGGGCATGAGGCGGTGCCTCCATCGAGAGATAAATGTCGTAGCCTTCGTTGTCCGTTCCCAGCAGCATCTGGGCTTGCACATGGAACGACATCGCTAGCGCTTCGAGGAAAAACTGCAGCGTGCGGTTGTGCATCACCGCGGAGGGCGTAAATCCGATTTCTGCGTATTTTCCGCGCCGCTCATAGCGCATCGTGAAAATCGGAACGATCAGGTGATAAAAGCGCACCGCGAGCCGCAGGATCTCGTCGACGTTTCGGCTGCTGAGCAGCGCGTAGCCAAGCGGGCCGTGTGAATTGAGGCGAACCTGTCGTCCCAGTTCGTAGCCCAGATCATTACGCCCGGTTATCCGGGATGCGACGTCAATGAGGGCTTCAAGCTCGGGGATCGTGAGCGTGCCCTCCGGGTCCTCGAGAGCCTGCACATTGATGTTTGCGTTCGCGAGCAAGCGCTCGTAGTCGGGAGTGTGTGCACGCAGAATCTCTCCAATCACCGCGTAGTAGCGACTGGGAACACGGTCCGCAGTGATGCCCACAATTGGTCTCCGTATCTGGTCTGGTTGCCAAATATTTCGCCTGTCTGAAAGTGACAAGCAGGTGTCTCATTCTGACCAAGCCAGCGATGCTATTCAAGCTCGATCATGTCGTTACGCAAGCACAGCGGGGCACATCGTACGAATAAAGGTGTTCCGCGTGATAGCGCTGATAAACCCTGATCTGGAGACTCAAGCATGTTTTATGAAAAAGTGGCCACCGAGTGCGTCGATGATGCGTCGATTCCGTGGGTACCGTTCGCGCCGTACTCGACTGATGTCCTCGTGAAGTACTTCAAGCTCGACCCCACACGCGGCGAAACCATCACGCTTCTGAAGGCGCCCGCGGGCGTGCAGATGCCGAAGCACCATCACACCGGCACGGTCATCGTCTACACGATAAAGGGTCGCTGGAAATATGCCGAGCATGACTGGGTCGCGGGTCCTGGCAGCATCGTTTTCGAAACGGCCGGCTCCAGTCACACGCCGCTGGCATTGCCTGGCGATGACGAGATCATCGCGCTGAACATCGTCCAGGGCGATCTCCTCTACCTGAACGACAACGATCAGGTGATCGCGAAGGAAAACTGGAAGACAGGCATGGAGCGCTATCTCGCGTACTGCGAGGCAAACCGCCTGATCCCCAAGGACCTGACGGCATTCGGTGGTTGACCGCACGCTGGTCGGCGCGCCGCAAATCCTTACGGCCGCCTGCCGATCGGCGGCTCAGGTTCGCTAGTTCATGAGATGCATATGAAAATCAGTATTTTGCGGGGTAAGCGGGTCCTTGTTACGGGGGCGGCGGCGGGCATTGGCTATGCGACCGCACTGGCGTTCGCGCGGCGAGGCGCAAATCTCGTCATCACCGATATCGATAAGCGGCGGCTGGACGAGGCGCGCAAGGCGATCGACGAGCTGGGCGTTCACTGCTTTGCCAGGGTAGCCGACGTTTCGAACCAGGCCAGCATGCAGGCCTTCGCCGATGCCGTCCACGATCAGGTGGGCGCCGTAGACGTCCTTGTCAACAACGCAGGCATCGGCTATCTGGGGCCGTTTATCGGCAGCCCGCTCGAATCATGGAACCGCACGTTTGGCGTCAACGTGATGGGGGTGGTGCACGGCTGCCACTACTTCCTGCCAAGGATGATCGCGGCGGGTGGTTGTAGGCGGATCGTCAACGTCGCCTCGCTGGCGGCGATTGCGCCGGCACCGAACATGAGCGCGTATGCGGCGACAAAATCCGCCGTTCTGGGATTCTCGGACGTGCTGACGATGGAACTGAAAATCGCCGGAACTTCAGTTGGTGTGACCACCGTGTGCCCGGGGGTTATCAACACCGATATCACCAGTTCGCGTGCCAACGTCGCAGACGCAATCAGCGACGCGCAGTTGACCACGCTTCAGGCCTACTACCGGAAGAACGGGGCAAGTGCCGATCTCGTCGCCGATGCGATCGTCAATGCCGTGATGGTCGGAGAGGCGATCGTGCTGGTCGGGCCGTTCGCGCGCCTCATGTACAACGCGAAGCGGCTGTCACGCCGTCTGGTCGAAAAGCTGATGCTCGCCGAGGCAAAGAAGCTCGGCTATTCGTAACACTCGCAATCGGAGGACTCCGCTAACCGGGCGCCGCAAGGACGCACGTCGATGGCTCGTCCTCGGAGCGCGGTGTCGCCTCGCAACTCCGCTTTAGAGAATGGACTGCCGAAATGAACGGTTTGATGCTGCAAAAGCAGTTGCTGATTTCCTCGCTGATCGTGCATGCGGATCGCCATCATGGGGATACCGAAATCGTGTCGCGCCGGGTGGAGGGTGACATCCATCGTTATACGTTCCGCGATTGTCACCGCCGTGCGCGCCAGGTGGCCAATGCGCTCACCCGCCTGGGTGTCAAGGCGTCTGATCGTATCGGCACGCTGGCGTGGAACGGCTATCGACACATGGAGCTGTACTACGGCATATCCGGCATGGGCGCGGTGATGCATACGATCAATCCGCGCCTGCACGCGGACCAGATTGCCTATATCGTTGATCACGCGGAAGACCAGTACCTGTTCTTCGATCTGACCTTCCTGCCGCTGGTCAAGGTCATTGCCGGCAGCTGCAAGACGGTCAAGGCATTCATCGCGATGACCGACCTCGCGCACTTGCCGCGGGATACTGGCATTGCCAACCTGCTGTGTTATGAGGATCTGCTCGATCGGAGTTCCACCACTTACGCGTGGCCGAGCTTCGGCGAGGATACCGCCTGTACGTTGTGCTACACATCGGGGACCACCGGGAATCCGAAGGGCGTGCTGTACTCGCATCGCTCATCGGTGCTGCACACCTATGCAGCTGCGCTGCCGGATGCCCTGAACTGCTCGGCGCGCGACGTGATCCTGCCGGTGGTGCCGATGTTCCATGTCAATGCGTGGGGCCTTCCCTATATCGCATGCATGGTCGGGGCCAAGCTGGTTTTCCCCGGCCCCGGGCTGGACGGCCAAGCGCTCTACGAGCTCGTCGAAGCCGAGCAGGTCACCTTCGCGGCCGGCGTGCCCACAGTATGGCAAGGCCTGTTGACGCATCTGGAACGAGGCGGCCTGACATTCTCGACCCTGAAGCGCACCGTTGTTGGCGGCGCAGCCTGCCCGCCCGCGATGCATCGCAAGTTCCAGGATGGGTACAGCGTAGAGGTGTTGCACGCGTGGGGCATGACCGAACTGAGTCCGCTCGGGACGGTCGGCGCACTGAAGCGCAAACACCTGGCGATGCACCCGGAAGACCGTTGCGCCGTCCAATCCAAACAGGGTCGCGCCGTGTTTGGCGTCGATATGAAGATTGTCGGCGCGAACGGCCAGGAACTGCCGTGGGACGGCGTGAGCTCGGGCGATCTGCTGGTGCGCGGCCCATGGGTGGTGCGCAACTACTTCCGCAATGAAGGCGGGAACCCTCTTCAAATCGACGCTGAAACTCACGGCTGGTTCCCGACCGGCGATGTCGCGACCATTGACGCAGACGGCTTCATGCAGATCACTGATCGCAGCAAGGACGTGATCAAGTCCGGCGGCGAATGGATCAGCTCGATCGAAATCGAGAACATCGCAGTCGCGCACCCCGCGATCGCGAGTGCGGCCTGCATTGCGGCAAAGCATCCGAAGTGGGATGAGCGGCCGCTGCTGCTCGCTGTGAAGCAGCCCAATGCCCAGGTGACGGCAGAGGATTTGCTCGCGTTCTTCGACGGAAAAATCGCCAAATGGTGGACACCGGACGCTGTTGTGTTTGTCGATGCGGTGCCGCTTGGCGCCACCGGCAAGGTGTTGAAGAACCAGCTGCGCGAAGCGTTTCAGGACTATCTGTTGCCCTAATGAGGGGCAGGCTGTCTTTTTTGTGTTGAGCATGGATGCAGCTCGTTACGGGTTTTCAAAGCAATAAAACTGGAGACGCAATGAAAGTGAAATGGGCAGCGGCGGCCGCGGTGGCTGCAATGGGAAGCACGGCATACGCACAATCGTCGGTGACGCTGTACGGCGTCGTCGATTCGGGGCTGTTATATCAAAGCACCGCGGCGGCCTCGTTCAGTCCGGCGGCGAAGAACCTCGGAGCGGTCTATCGCTTCAAGGATGGCGGTGTCTACTCGAGCATCTGGGGCATGAAGGGTACCGAGGACATTGGCGGTGGCTATCACGTGAACTTCAAGCTGCAAGGGGCGTTCGACAGCGGCACCGGCAAGCCCGGCCTCGCCGATACGGCGGGCGCGACCGCGATCTTCAACCAGGTGGCGACGGTCGGCGTGTCAGGCCCGTTCGGCTCGGTCAATGCGGGCCGGCAGCTCGTGCCGATGGCCTACGCGATGGCGGAAACAGACGTTCGCTCGGCGCAGTATTTCGGCAGCATCCTGACCGCGTGGATCGGCATGAACACCGCGGCAGGCTGGCCGGGCACCAGCACCAACGGGCCGATCGGTGCGCTGTACGACAGCAATGCGATCGTCTACGAGTCACCAAAATTCTACGGCGTGTCGGGCTTGCTCGAATACGCGCCGGGCGGTGTCGCGGGCAGCTTTCAGGGCGGCACGCGCGAATCCGCGGTGCTGAAGTACTCGAACTACGGTCTGAATCTGGCGGCCGTGTATTACGTTGGTCACGACACCAACCCTGGCGCGACGACGGTTGCCACCGGACTTCTTAACAACCGCTACTGGTATCTGGGTGCGAAATATACGACGCTCAACGGCATCTCGATGTCCGCGTCCTACAGCAACGGCGCGAACCCGGCGACGAAGAATGCAGCGAATCCGTTCGGTGGCACCAGCCTCGACCTGTATTCGGCCGGGCTCGGCTATCAGTTGTCGACGGCGGTGAAGCTCACGAGTGGCGTGTATTACCTGAAGGACAGGAACAACTCGAAGAACAAGTCACTCGAGGCCACCGGGGGCGCCGAATACAGCCTATCCAAGACCTCGCTGGTTTATGGTCAGGTGGGTTGGGTGAACAACCACGGCGACATGACCCAGGCGATTACCTACGGTCAGCCGGTAGCGCCAGGCATGGGGACAGTGGCGGTCATGGTGGGCCTGCGTCATGCCTTCTGATCGATCCGGAAAGTGGCCCGCGCGCAGCTGTTGGACGCGCGACCGGTCGCCAATTCGCTAAAACGCTCGGCTCGTTTTTCACACGCATGTGGTCATGAGATTGCCACCTCGGACATGGCGCGCAAAGCGATGCAGTGCCTTATAGGCTGTACGCTACCAAAAGAGCCTCGGCGGTGGCTTCGGCAGTGGTGGCGGCGCCGTGCGAATCCCAGCAGATGTCTCCTTTATGACGAACTCCGGACGCTCGGAAGCGTAGATTTACCGATCCTCCAACGGCGGCTAGTGGCCGCTTGAACGAAACCGCTCGCGCGGTAGAGGGCTCCGGTCCGACGCGGGAGGTCAGGGCGAGGCCGGTCACGCGGTTTTATGTTGGCGAATGAGGCAATCCGCCTCGTTCTCCAGCAGGAGCCGAATCATG
>NZ_VZQP01000119.1:0-8469 GCF_014397655.1 Paraburkholderia sp. UCT31 | reverse complement strand
CCACGTACCAGCGCACACAAGTCAATATCACATCCAGCGGATAGTGCAGCCGTTTGAGCACCTTGTTCCTACCCGCATTCAAGCTCGTCATCGTAGATCACGTCTTTCGTTTTCCCAGCGCCACGATAGCAGATTGTCTTAATGCGACAGCGCCATTGTCGTCACGTGCGCCAGTCCCACGAGGACAAACGTCGATGGGCTGACTTCGCTGGGTGCGGCTGCAGCGAAGTCAGCAGTGACGAAACACGGCATCGAAATGGCACGATCAACTCCCGACAATACGACGCGCAGATCAATCTACTGATGCGGCAATCCTGCCTCTCACTCAGGATTTACATTCGTTCCACCACGACTTCGAGATACTCGCTCGGCAGGACAAGTGTTGCATCGTTCGACCGGTTCCCGTCCTCGATCAGTGTGATCAGATCGGCGAGGAATGCCGCCTGCCGTTCCCCTTCGAGTGAGGAGAACGCCTTGTTCATCGGCCCATAGAACGTGCGGAACACCTCGATGAAATGCGCCGACGAACGGTAGCGGAACGTAAAATCGCGGCTGATCGCAGTGATTTTCCGGGAGGTGCCGTCGAACAACTCGTCGAGGCGCGTCTTTGTGCCCCAGAGCGCTGGCGAATTCACGCCGGCCGGCGGTGGAATGTACTTGCCAATCGTCTTGAATAGCTTCCCAATGAAGCTATCTGGCGTCCAGTTGGCGAGGCCAATCCATCCTCCAGACTTGCAAACACGTGCGAGTTCGGCCGCCGCCTTTTCCTGATCGGGGCTGAACATCACGCCGAAAGTCGACATCACGATGTCAAATGAAGCATCCGCGTAGGGCAGCGCTTCAGCATCAGCTTCCTGGAACTGCACCCGGAGTCCTTCAGCCTGTGCGCGCGCACGACCCGAATCGAGCAGCGAGGCGACGTAGTCAGTCGACGTGACGTCGCACCAGCGGCGCGCGGCAGCAAGCGTCGCGTTGCCGTTGCCTGCGGCGACGTCAAGCACGCGACTGCCGGCGCGCAGATCAAGCGCCTCGCACAGGTTCTCCCCGACGATTTGCAGAGTGGTGCCAACGACGGCGTAGTCGCCAGTCGACCAGGCTGCCTGTTGACGGATCTTGACGGCGGCGAAGTCTGCAACGGGTGCGAAAGCGGAATCACCAGCGGACATAAATATCTCCTGAAAGACGGGCGCGACGCATTCGAAAATGCGTGGTTCCCGCGCCTCAATTGGCGCCGCGAAATCTTGATTTGAGCGTGCCCGCGCGACGATCGGGCAAACCACACGGGATCCGAAATTCGGCCTGTCGGAAATGCCGAGGTGGCGCCGGCACGATGTGTGACGTACAGCGCTTCGGGCTTTCAGAATGTGACCTTTGTTGCAGAATCGCGTGAGTGCCAGTATCAGCACGTCAGTCGCGTGGAGGAATGACCCGGCGTCCAGATGTTTTGCCCGGGACGCCGAAAGTAATGGGCGGATTCCGTCGCGCAGCGGCCGGCGCGATTTTGAGCGAATGGCTCTTCGACCATGGCAGATTCGCGAATTCTTAAGGCGAGCCGCATCGATCCGCTGGCGGACGAGTGATGCGGCGCACCTGACCGCCTTGCCTTCGCAAGCCGCCATTGGTTTTCCGAAGCAACGAAGGGCTGTTGTGGGTCGATTTTTGCCGCTCGCGACAGGCGGATGAGGTCAGGTGTTATGTCAAGAACGGCCGGTGTCCCATTTGCCGGGCTTGCGCGACTTCGAGTCGTTTATGACAGGCCACCGTTAGATGTAGTGACCTGCATTTGAAGTCGGTCGGACCTGCATTCGACACGATTTCCGGCCAGCATTAACTGCAACTGACGGCGCGCGCGAACCCGGATTATCTGCAAACGAGCCTGCATTCAGCCGCGCCGACCTGCATTCCATCATCCTTCCAGTATTAGCGACAGTTTCATTGCATTTTGGCGCCGGGGCGAATTCGTGATTCGCTCCGGCGGTTTGTCGTTTGTAATTGCCTTGTGCAACTGGATGCCCGGTGACGTTGCAGACGCGGAAAGTATCCGTTGCATGAAAGGTTGTTGTAATGATGCGCTAAACCGATAAACTGGCTTCAACGACCTGGCACACAGGCTTCCGCCCCTGCCGGTCGTTGTTTCGCTAACCCAGTATTTCCGCTTCTGACTTTTAAATTGGAGAATTAATCATGGCTAAAACGTTTATCCCCATTCTCGCGCTCGTGTCGGTCCTCGCGCTGCCCACGATGGCATCCGCTAGCAGCAACGGCCCCCTCGCCCGTGAGCAGGTGCGCGCGGAACTGGTCCAGCTGCAGCAGGCGGGCTACGACCGCAACCACGGTGACGCGCACTACCCGGCGCACCTCCAGGGCGCGCTGAAAAGCGTGGCGGCTCAGCAGGCACTCAGTGGCCACGGTGGCGTGAAATCGGGCTCCGCCGCTTCCGGCGCACCGACCCAGGTGGCCTCGGATCATTCGATCTACAAAGGAAGTTGATGACCTATCAGCCGGATGGCCGGGCGCTTTCAACTGCCCGGCCCGGTGACCTCCGGCGAGCGGCATCGTCGCCGCTTGATCGCCTGCAACCGAGCCGGCCTTTCATCCCCTTCCAGTATCAGTCAGTGTCATTACATTTTGCGCCGGGGCGAATTCGTCATTCGCTCCGGCGTTTTGTCGTTTGTAATTGCTTCGCGTTAATAACGCGTGGTGACGTTGCAGACGCGACAAGTATCTGTTGGTCGAAAGGTTATTGTAATAATGCGTTAAACCGATAAACTGACTTCAACGATTTGGCACACAGGCTTCCGCCCCGGCGGTCGTTGTTTCGCTAACCCAGTCTTTTCTGTTTCTGAAATTTAAATTGGAGAATTAACCATGGCTAAAACATTCATTCCGGTTATCGCGCTGGTGTCGGTCCTCGCATTGCCCACGATTGCGTCCGCTAACAGCAACGGTCCCCTCACGCGTGAGCAAGTGCGTGCGGAACTCGTCCAGCTGCAGCAGGCGAGCAACAACCGCCACCACAGTGACGCGCACTATCCGGCGGGCGTCCTGGCTGCGCTGAAGAGCGTGGCGGCTCAGCAGCAGGCGTTCAGTGGCTACGGTGGCGTGCAATCGGGTTCGGCCGCGTCGGGGGCACCGACCCAGTGGGCCTCGGATCATTCGATCTACAAAGGAAGTTGATTGACCCATCAGCCGGGTGGCCGGACGCTTTGAATCGCTCGGCCCGGACACACGACTGCATCGGGCGCATGCGCCAGAAACTGGGATCTGTCCGGACGTTATCTATATGATAGGGCAGAGGATTTTTAGCGAAGCGCAGACGGCGCAACAGGCCCGCATTGGCACGACGCAGGAGCCGGCTGTGCTTCGCTAAAAATTCTAATGTCCTTTATCAGATATAGAAGAATTGTCCGGCCGGATGTGCAGGGGACGCCGGAGCAGGCACACTTTCACGAGCGGCCGCGCCCTGCGGTCGCCCGTCATATCCGGCCACGCCGGACCTAACTTTCTGGAGCGCAAGCATGGCCGATATCGAGCAGTTCAAGGACGACCTGGAAAACAGCGCGGACGGCCTGATCGGCGGCAGCCGCGGCGACTTCATGGAAGCGCTGGGAGAAGCCGTGTACGCGCGCGTGAGCAGTGACCAGCTGGACGGCATTGTTGCCGCATACCTGAGGCTGCAGGAGGTCCTCGATGAAAACGTCGACAACCTGGACGACGAGGCTGACGAAGCGGTCGACAACGCAACCAGCGAATTCAGTGAGACGGTCGGCAAGATCCTCGGGGTGTAGTCCCGTCCCAGTTGTGGTTTCACTCAGTCCGGTGGTCTGGCTTCTGACGACAGCTACCTGGACTGGCTTGCTGGCCAGTCAGAAGGAGCCGGGCCATGAAACGTGACAGGCGCATCGTCGTTCAGGTAACAGAAAACCAGAAGCGCGCGATCCGGAAAAACGCCCAACGGCTCGGGCTGTCCGTCAGTGAGCTGATGCGGCAGGCTGCGAAGTCGCTCGTGCCAGCCCGTGACCCGGAAGACATCGCGGGGTTGCTCGATCGTGTCAAAGCCTCGACAAGGCAGGCGGGCGCGGCACTCGACGAGACGGCAGTGTTCGTCGCGGAATCGAACCGGCGCATCGAAGCCATGGCGACGCGCAAGGGGATCCTGTGAGCACACTGGTGACGCTCAATGGCACAGCCACACCGACATTGGTGATGGCGGCCGGCGATCGTGCCGGGGTCCGATTTCTGGAGTTCTTCGCATCGGCGATCCGCAACCCGCACACGCGTCGCGCGTATGCACGTGCGGCCAGCGAATTCCTGACCTGGTGTGCCGGCGCCGGCGTGACGTCGATCGCGGCCGGCCCCAGTCATACCGCAAAGAAAGGGAAAACACCGGTGCTCGATGCGACTGAGGCGCGGCAGCTGCTCGACAGCATCGATGTGACGACGCCGATCGGCCTGCGCGACCGTGCGCTGATCGCGCTGATGGTGTTTTCGTTCGCGCGGGTCGGCGCGGCGTTGGCGATGCGGGTCGACGATGTCTATGTGCAGCACCGGCGCCTGTGGGTCCGTCTGCGCGAAAACGGCGGCAAGCGGCACGAGATTCCTTGTCACCACACGCTCGAGGCCTATCTGCACGCGTACCTGGACGGCACCGGGATCGCCGACGACGCAAAAGGGCCGCTGTTCCGCACGATCGCGCGCGGGACCGCGCGGCTCAGCGCGACGCCGTTACCGCAGGCCAACGCGTACGCGATGGTGCGGCGCCGTGCGCTCGCGGCGGGCATCGGCACGAAGATCGGCAACCACACGTTCCGTGCGACCGGTATCACCGCCTATCTGAACGACGGCGGTACGCTCGAGAACGCGGCGGCGATGCCCAATCACGCATCGACCCGCACCACGCAGCTGTATGACCGGCGCCACGACGACATCAGCCTCGACGAGGTGGAGCGGATCCGCGTGTAAGACACGGTCGCTCTTTTCCCGGCTCGCTTCGCAGTTCATAGTAAATTGATTGTCTCCAACCGGCCAATATGCGTCGTTTGATACTGCGGCCCAAATCGTCGGCAATCGTTGCACGACAGCCATGCTCGCCGCCGACGACGGGAGCGCGCGAGGGAATCTAGCTTAGAACCCGCTGAAGTGCGCAAGCGTTGCTTGCTCCTTCCTTGAGCTTAACGTTTGGACCAGTAACGGCGAGCGTTTAATCTCGCCAGTCGCGCGGCTCCAGTCCCGGGTGTCCCTGATAGTTTGAGCCAGAGGTCTGAAGTTGAGCCCACGCCCTGTTGCACGGCGATTGTCGGCGTAAAAAATTCCTCCGGCGTCCATATCGCTTTCAGCGACCCAGAGAGGAAGTTCGGTCCATCCCTCGATGCCTGCAGCCAGTACCTGCTCATCCGTGAGCCAATCAAGCTGCGCACCGCCTTGTGAGCCTTCGAGACACTGGTCGAGAAACTGCCCCATGGTGACCGTTGATTGTGGGCCGACCGCATTGAAAACCGCATTTACCTTATCTTCAGCCATTTGCAGGCACCACTCGGCAAGGTCTCGTGCGTCGATAATCTGAATCCGGCGATCACGACGCCCCGGTGCGAGTACCCGGCCGCCCGCGTCAATACGGCGAATCCAATACGTGAATCTGCCGGTTGGGTCGTGCGGACCAACGATTAGACCTGGCCTGAAAATCGCGACGAACCCTGGCATAGCGGACTGAATCGCGGCTTCCGTTCTCGCCTTCAGCGCGCCGTAACCGTCACTACCTAGAAGGACGTCGGCGTCTTCGTCATATTGGATGGCGGGCGGGAAACTGCGATACACAGAAATGCTGGAGATGAACGTGTAGTGCTTCGGAGGAGCCTTGAGGGCAGAAAGCGCAAGGTCGATTTGCTCGGGACGATACGCCGAGGGGTCGATCACCGCGTCAAACTGTCGGCCCGCCAAGGCCGACAGATCCGAGTTTCTGTCTCCGACAAGGCGTTCGATCTCAGGAAATAACGACGGATTTTCTCGGCCGCGATTGAATATTGTTACGTTATGTCCGCGCTTGAGGGCCGCCTCGACGATGTGGCGACCAAGAAATAGCGTGCCGCCCATCACTAGAATTCGCATAGGGGTTCCATATCCGCTCCGATGATCCGAAAACTTAACACACCGAGCTTCGGCTTGCCCTTGGCCTGATGGACGAATGGCGACTATTGAGAAAGCTGAGTGTCGCTTGCGGGTCGCGTGCTGCCGATCGCCGTCAGGCAGAGGGCGGCCAGGAACGGACATTGAGGTACCAGCTTAGAATCGCTCGGACGCGGACTTTCGCGAACTGTTTCGCGTAGCTTGCACGCACCGAAGAGGTCCTGGAACCTCGAGGGCGGGGAACGTGAACCTCGCGGAGTTCGGTTAGCCCCGATTTGATTGACGCGTCGCGCTGATTAGGTTCGGCGCGACGTGGACGCTCTTCAAACGTGCGCGACCCAAGCAAGTCACCCGGCAACGACGACGGCAATGTCGGCAGCGTGATCGCGCTGAACACCACCACGCGGCGCGGGCGCGCGAGGCCGCGCGTAGATTCACGCTTTCGGTTTAATGTTCTGGTTGACTCGCAACAGGTTATTGGGATCGTACTTCGCCTTGATCGAGGCAAGCCGCGTGTAGTTCTCGCCGTAGCTTAGTTCGACTCGGTTCTCGGCCTCGTCGGCGTCCATGAAGTTGACGTAGGCGCCTTCCAGATTGAACGGGTGGATAGCCTCCCAGTAGGCACGGCCCCAGGTCTTAAGCGCCTCGGCGTCCTTGGGATCCGGGCTAATCGCGGCAATCACCATCGAAAAAGACGCGTCCCGTGCGCTCCACGGCGTGGCATCCTTGGCGACCCGCCGAACGGCGCCGTCTATGGGGTAAAGGTGCATCAGGCAGAATGGGGTCGGTGCCTTGAGCGCGTTGGCGATGTGCACGTCGATCGCCTCGTCAGGCAGCGCCTTGACAAAGTCGCCCTTCCAGTACCACTGCAAGCCTTTAGGGAAGAACGGGTCGAACAGTGTATTGATGGCAGTCCACGGCATCTCGCCCATCCAGTTGAACAGCGGGGCGGGCAGTTTCTCGAGCAGCGAGGCCATGAGCTTCTGCCCCTCTGGGATCGGGCCGTTGAAAGCACCGATCAGAGCACAGGCGCGTTTGTTCCAGTGCTCCTTAGGGAAGGGATCGATTGGAGGCACGGTTTTGAGGCCGACAAATAGACCAAGCTCTTCGGGGGCGTGTCGGATGAAGTCGCGGTACATCGCCATAACTTGCTTGGCTTCCTTGGCGTCCCAGAAGATCGGACCGGCGAACACCATTTTGGCTCGATGGGCCTGAAATAGAAAACTTGTGACCACGCCGAAGTTACCGCCGCCACCGCGCACCGCCCAAAAGAGGTCAACGTGCTGTTCATTGTTAGCGGTGACGAAAGAGCCGTCGGCGAGCACTACATCCACCTCTAGCAAATTGTCGACCGTGAGGCCGTGCTTGCGCGTGAGGTAGCCGGTTCCCCCGCCCAAGGTCAGACCTGCGACCCCCGTGCTGCCGACGATGCCGAGTGGTACGGCGAGGCCAAAGGCGTGGGTCGCGTGATCGAGATCCGCTGCAGTGCAGCCGGGATCCACACGCACGGTGCGGCTCGCTGGGTCGACGCGCACGCTGCGCATCTGCGACAGGTCGATGACCAGCCCACCGTCGCAACTGCCCAAACCGGGGCCGTTGTGTCCGCCTCCGCGGATTGCGAGAAGCAGTTTGTTATCGCGCGCGTAGTTGACCGCCGCTATGACATCGGCGGCGTCGGTGCAGCGAGCGATCACCTTGGGCCGCTTATCGATCATGCCGTTGTACAGCGCTCGCGCCTCGTCGTAGTCCTTGTCTGACGGACCGATCAGCCTCCCGCGAAATTCCTGAATCGCAAACTCGTCCATGACGCTGCCTCTTTAAAGAGTTAATCCATCGCGCGCCCGCGCGACGACGCGCTGCCGTACCAGGAAGCCTCGTGCCGAACTGTCGACAAGAACGACATCGGTGCGTGGAATCAATCGGCATCTACGCACCTATCCGATAGCCGGTCGCGGGCTTAGCCTCGCACCTCATTTGATGAAAAGCATAGTGCTCCGACGCAATTGCCGGAAGGAACTTCCGATTGACGACACTGACAGCAAGACGAGCGAGCAGCCAGTCGAATGAAACCCGACCAATCGGCGGCCGCTCTTTAGTCAATGAGAAAAAAAGGGCGCGTCCAACCGGAGACTTGATCGGCCAGACGGCATTGAAGGGGTCGACGCCGCCTCAAATGGTCATTTGAATGGCCGCTACCGGGAATTCCGAAGGTCTCTTTCGGGTCGAAGAACGAAACCGCTCGCGCGGTAGAGGGCTCCGGTCCGACGCGGGAGGTCAGGGCGAGGCCGGTCACGCGGTTTTATGTTGGCGAATGAGGCAATCCGCCTCGTTCTCCAGCAGGAGCCG
>NZ_VZQP01000118.1:0-9306 GCF_014397655.1 Paraburkholderia sp. UCT31 | reverse complement strand
CGCGAGAAGGGCCGCTCGCTGCGTCATGCTCCTTGCGAATACGTCGAGTATTCGCGGCGTCGCAATCCTTGCGAGCGGCCCTTCTCGCGGCAACGCACGTGCGTTCCATATGTAAACAGACCCTAGTTGCATGGCAGCGACGAAATACGGCATTCATATCGCGGCCGTTCATCCAGCTTAGGTCTTTCGAAAGCGCACCCATGGCTCGATCGTCTGCATCGCGATCTGAAAATCCTATACTGGGTCGGTGCGGTTGCTGACTTCGCGCCTTGTCTGCACATCCGTTTGCGCGAGTCCAATCGTCCGACATGACGCCGCTGAAACCCGGTCGACCGCGCGTTGCGTCATCTGCCTGACAGAACGGAAAATCAAGCCATGCTGACGATCGACGACATCCGCGCCGTGCCGCTGTTCTCGACCCTCCCCGACAGCGAACTGGAAATCCTCGTGCACGCGTGCGCCGACCTGCATCTATGCGCGGGCGAGTTCGCGGTCCATGAAGGCGGCGAGCGCGCGTTATACGCCGTGCTGTCGGGCAAGATGGAAGTCATCAAGACGTTCGACGGCATCGAGCGAACCTTGGGCTGGCGTCTGCCCGGCACGATCTTCGGCGAAGTGCCGCTCGCGCTGAGCTCACCGTTTCCGGGCGCGTATCGAGCGGCCGAGCCGTCGCGCGTGATGCGGGTCGACGCGCCGCAATACTATGCGCTCGCGGCGGCGTCGCCCGACGTGGCGTTCAAGATGGGCGCGCTCGCGCGCGAACGCATCGGCGGGCTGCAAAGCCTTTCCGCCGAGCCGCCGAAGGCGCGTGTGACGATCGTCGGCAACCGTTGGGACAATGCGTGCACGCTGCTGCGTCAGTTCCTCGCGCGCAATCAGATCAGCGTCGACTGGCTGGCGCCGGATGCGCCCGAATTGGCCGCGCGCTGGCCTGGCACGTGTCCGACGCAAGGCGAGTGCCCCGCGTTGCGCCTCGTCGACGGCACGGTGCTGAGGCGGCCCGCGACCCGCGAGCTTGCGGGACTGCTCGGCCTCCAGACGCAGCCGCGTCTGGCCGGATACGACACGGCGATCATCGGCGGCGGCCCCGCGGGGCTGGCTGCCGCGGTATACGGCGCGTCGGAAGGTCTGCGCACGCTGGTGCTGGAGCGCGAGGCGCCGGGCGGACAGGCGGGCACGTCCTCGCGCATCGAAAATTATCTCGGCTTTCCCAATGGTGTTTCCGGCGACGAACTCGCGAGCCGCGCGCTGCAACAGGCACGGCGGCTCGGCGCGGAGATCCTCGTGACGCGCTCGGTCGAGCGCATCGATGTGCAGGCGCGGCGGATTCATCTCGATGGCGGCGACGCCGTGCACGCTCGAACCATCATTCTCGCGACGGGCGTCACGTGGCGGCGGCTTGCGATCGACGGCTTCGACCGCTTTATCGGCAAGGGGATTTACTACGGCGCGGCGCGCAGCGAAGCGAGCGCGACGCACGGCCTCGATGTCCATCTGATCGGCGGCGGCAATTCGGCCGGCCAGGCGGCGTTGTACTTCGCCAATCATGCGCGCAGCGTGACGCTCGTCGTGCGCGGCGATTCGCTCGAAAAGGGCATGTCGCGCTATCTCGTCGAACAGCTAGCGGGCAAATCGAATGTCGCGGTGCGGCTGCGCTCGGAAGTCATCGGCGCGCATGGCGATACGCATCTGACGGCCATCACCGTTCGCGATTCGACGAGCGACACAGTGAGCCGACACGACTGCGGCGGTCTGTTCGTCTTCATCGGAGCGGATGCGCAGACGGAGTGGCTGCCGCCCGAAATCGCGCGCGATGTGCGCGGCTACGTTCTGACCGGCGATGACGTCGTCAAGGCCGGACGCTGGTCGCATCAGCGCGATCCTTCTCTGCTCGAATCCAGCGTGGCTGGCGTGTTCGCGTGCGGAGACGTGAGACTGAGTCCTGTGAAGCGCGTCGCTTCGGCCGTCGGCGAGGGCAGCATGGCGATTGCTTTCGCGCACAGGTATTTGCAGTCTGACAGAGCTTGAGTTCGTCGCGTGAGTCTGCTGCGCGGTCGGGTTGCGCGGCCGCTATGTATTCGCAGGCAGCGCGACGCGTTCCAATACCGTCATCGGGCCGAGCCTTTCGATCACATCCAGTTGAGCCGCATCGCGCACGAACAGCGAACCCGCAAAGCCGAGCGCGTTGACCGACACGCCTTCGACTCGCTCTTGCGATCTCGGCACGAGCAACATCCAGCGCCGCGTGACCAGCAGGTTGTAGGGCGTCGCATGACAGCCGGCACGGTCGATTTCGAGCGCGCCGATATCCGCCGCGTCGAGCAGCGTGCGATAGCGGGAAAGCGCCAGCTTCGGCGCATCCGCGCGAGCCAGATCATCGGCGTGAAAGCGTGCGAACGCATGCCGAAACGGCAGATCCGGCAAGCCGTTCTCCGCACCGAGCAAGGGCTCGACAGGCACGGACGGATCGGCTTCCCCGAGCGGCAGCGGCACGATCTGCAGGTGCTTGTGCGGCTGGCTCGCGCCCGCCTGCGTGCCGGCGTTGTAAAAGCCGATGCCGTCGAATTCGGCCATGCACGCGAGCAGCGCTTCGAAATCGGCAAGATCGAGCAGCGCTTCCTGCGGTTCGAATTCGCGCGTGACGATCAGCAGATGATGATCGATCACGTTGAACTTGTTCAGCAACGCGAGGTGAGTATCGGAGATGTCGGCGACGAACAGATCCGGCTCATAGGGAAGAAATGGGTTCGCCTGAGGGTGCTTTGCCGTCTGCAGCTTTCGCGCTTGCTCGCGTTGCTGTTCCTTGCGCGTCAGGCTCGACACCTGACGCACGAGAAAGCGGATGCCGCCGCTGTCGATCACGGACTGTTGCGTGTCGATCGGTCGCAGCGCGCCGCAGCTCAGCGCATGTCCGGTCTGTCGCACAATGGCGGGCCACAGCGTGCCCGGAATCAGGCGTCGTTGTCGTTCCATAGGATGTCGGCAGGCGTGGCGGCGCGCGTGAAGCGGGTGAACGCGCAGCCGCTACAGCTTGTAGCCTATCGTGCGCAAAAGATCCTTGCGCCATTGAATGTCCTCCGCGCTTTCCGTGCCGACAGGCGAAAAACCATCGACCACGCCGACGATGCCTCGCCCCTGATCTGTTTCAGCGATCAGCACTTCGACGGGATTCGCCGTTGCGCAGAAGATGCGGCAGACCTCCGGCACGGCCTTGATCGTGTTCAGCACGTTGACGGGGAAAAAGCCGTCGCCCAGAAACACGAAGAAGCTATGGCCCGCGCCGACGTTGGTTGCGTTCTGGCATGCCATTTCGACGAGGCTTTCGTCGGTGCCGGAGCGCCGCACGAGGCGCTTGCCGGAAGCCTCGCAAAACGCGAGACCGAACTTGATGCCGGGCACCGTGCCGACCATCGCCTCGTGAATATCCTCGACAGATTTGATGAAGTGGCTTTGCCCGAGAATGAAGTTGGTCGCTTCGGGCTTGACGACCTTGACGGCGGACAATTGCATGGTGGACCTCGCTCCATTGCGGCAACACGCCGATGAAAACACGTCGAACACGGGCCAACGCGACCGTGGATGGTTCGCGCGTCAGCCGGTCTTCGTCGATCCGGCTTCTAGCCTAGTACTAACCGCGCGTGAGCGAAACCTCGACCGACCACGAGCCGCGGGATTCGAATGCGCCCGGACACCGCTTCCGGGTCGCGCCGGTCCAGGATCGAGCAGGCAGAGAAAGCCTGACTTATGGCGGCACTGATCGACCAAAAGCCGATTCATCCTCATAGCGTTTTGACCCGCTTTAAACTCCCATCGCACCGCGGCGACCTCTCCGGGTCAACAAGGTCAACCGCCGGTTTACGCCCCCGACCGAGTGTGCAAGTATCTTCACCAAGCCGCATCCCGCACACTCTTGCGAGGTTCACGATGGCCTGGAAACTTTGGAAGACCGAGAAGCGGTACGACGAGACGCGAAGCTGGCCGAGCGGCACGCATGAGTCGTTGAAGCAGCTTCTGGATATGTACCTGGGCAGCGACTCGCCGCCGTTTGCGAACTGGGCCGCGCCTGGAATTACTTTTGCGCCCGAAGTCGAAACGCTCGCGCGAAACGGAGTCCGGGGGTATCAGCTTGCCCTCTGGTTGTGGCTTTTCGCCGAGAAGCACGGCACGATCGCGGCAAAAATGGTGCGTGAGTCTTTGTGCCTGCTCGCCGACGCGATGCAACCGTCGTCCGGCGACAAGATCGACTCGCTCCTCGACCTCGAAAACCGCCTCGCGCATTCTGTCGAGGACCTTTCCGCTCAACAGCGCACCTTCCGACTGGAGGGTCTGTCCGTCGAGCTACCCATGGAGTTTTTCCTCGCTACTGCTTTCCTCAGGCTCGCACCGGACTCGCCTTACGCCGGGAACGAAGGCACCGACCTGCAAGGCAACGACTTCAAACTGGCCGACTGCTTTCAGCATGCAACCGAAGAGGGGCTGGCGGTATTCCGGCCCATGATAGACGCGGTCGACTTCGACGCGAAATCGCTGCCCAACTGGAGATGGAGCGCTCATCCCGGCGCCGCCGAGCGACACCTGCAACGCCGCCACAAGAATCCCCTTTTCGCCCTTCATCGCCAGATGGTGACGGCTCACGAGGTCTATGAGGCACGGCTTGCGGACGCTCGGGCCATCGAGGACATCAGGACCGAGCTCAATGAGACTAGCCGGTCGTTCTCCGAGACGACCGAATTGCCCTTGAACTGGCAGCCCTTCCTCGAAGGATACCGGGACCACGTCGACAGGCTCGACGAACGCCGGCTCGTCGTTGGCGGACAGAGCACGTCGCTCGGCAATGCAATTGCAGCGTTGCGCGCCGACATACTTGCGACCTGGCGCGCTTCGATTCACAAGAACCGGCACAGTCTCGCGACTCTGGAGCAGGAAGAAGCGAAACGGGCTGAGCGACGGACGCTGCTGTATGGATGCGAGTGGACGGCCCAGCTTTTGAGCCACGGGTCGCTGATCCCGCCGGAAGAGGTGGTTCCCGCCCTGCTAAGCGAGCCCCCTTCCGAGCTGGAAAAGGTGGTGACCGGTCTGCGGGGCGAACCGCGACTGCATGAGACGCTTGCGCAGTGTTGTGCAACTGCGCATCGGCTTGTCAACGAGCTTCGCGCGGCTGGCCATCAGCTTCCCGACATCGACGACAAGCTTCGCATTCTGGATGGTGCGCCCGGCCAGTTGCCGGTCTGATCGTCTTCGAGGTGTGCCATGTCTTGTTACCTATTTGGATGCCACGCCCGACCCACAAAAGGCCACTTATGAACTCTTCCTCTCGCGACCCGCTCGATGTAGCGACCGAGGCGGTATCTACGCTTTCAGAGTACCTGGAGCTTTCGCTAGACAAAGGAAAGAGCCTGATTTTTGTGCTCTCTCAAGGCGAAAATTGCGAAGTCTACCTTGGTGATCCTGGCGAGCCAGACGCGGACTGGACAAGCTGCGCGGCCATTCCGAACAAGCTGGTCCACGCGCTTCTGGAGACCACGCGGTCAGGATTCAACCAGTTGGTCATTGAAGGACAGGCCTACCGCTTCGCTCGGACCTTCGCGCAAGTTGCCGAGCATGGCGCTGTCGTCTTCACACCTGCGTAGACGTTGTAGCCAATCACGTTGATGCATTTGATCATGGATGATCGTGACGATTTCCTTGTGCGCAACATGGCGTTCCGCGAGGTCGATCTGGCGGTCGAATGGGCTGCGGCAGAGGGGTGGAATCCGGGCCTCGACGACGCGAGGTGCTTCTGGAATGCAGACCCCAATGGCTTTTTCGTCGGTACCTGGCGTGGGGAGCCGGTGGCATGTATCTCGGCAGTCGCCTACGATGAGCGCTTCGGTTTCATTGGCCTCTACATCGTCAAGCCGGCGTTTCGCGCCAGGGGTTTCGGTCTGCGCACCTGGCAGCACGCGATGCGCTATCTGGGAGATCGTACGGTCGGCCTCGATGGTGTCGTTGCCCAGCAGCAGAACTATCAAAAATCCGGCTTCCAGCTCGCCTATCGCAACATCCGCTTCCAGGGCGTCGTGCAAGCTGCGTCGACGCCAAACCTGACGAACGCGCGGGAGGTCCCCTTCGCGCAACTGGTTGCCTACGACAGCGCATGTTTTTCGACCGCCCGTCCCCGCTTCCTGGCGGACTGGATCGCGCAACCACAGGCGCTGGCCCTGGCGGATGTGCGCAACGCTCAGATAAGGGGGTACGGCGTGCTGCGCCGTTGCGGGACCGGCTACAAGATCGGTCCGCTCTTTGCCGACGACGCACGGATCGCCAACGATCTGTTCGACGGACTGGTCGCGAGCGTCGCAGGCGAAGTCATCGCGTTCGACGTCCCGGAGGTCAACGCGGCCGCCGTAGCGCTCGCTGAACGCTACGGCATGGTTAGCGCGTTCGAAACGGCGCGAATGTACACTCGCGCCCCGCCGGCCATTCCCGTGCAACGCGTGTTCGGGGTGAGTTCGTTCGAACTAGGTTGACTGCAAAGATCGAGCCGCTGGAAAAAACCGGCGGTGATGCGCTAGACCTCCACTACGATTCGGGCGGTCCGCCCCGAAAGGGAACGATCATCGAGCGACCGTAAGCGACGACTCACGCATCTGTGCGTAGGTCGACTCGGCAAGCTTCACTTCGTCTCGCGAAGGCTTGGTACGAACGCTCAGATAGCCGACGGTCTTGCCGCCTTCAATCACCGGTGTGACGTTCGCGCATACCCGGTAATGGTCGCCATTCTTGCGGCGGTTTTTCACGAGCGCTGTCCTCGCGAATGAACGTCACTTTCGCGAGACCCTCTTCTTCCTTTCCGGAACTTCGACGGTGGCGTCGACCGGTGTGAACGGTGCGTGAAAATGATCGACGAGGAAGTCGATGAAGGCGCGCGCCCGCGCGGTCTGATTGCGCTGCCTGGGGTAATAGACGAACAGGTCCGCGGACGGCAGCACGGTATTCGGCAACACCAGCTTAAGGCGCCCGCTCTGTACATACTTGGCCAGATCCCATTCAGAGCGAATCAGAATCCCATGACCGTCGAGCGCCCACCGAAGGACAATGTCGCCGTCATTGCTCGATAGCGCGCCTTTCACCTTGATCGCCTCGATGTGGTCGTTCACGATGTAGCGCCACACGCCATAAGCGTCATCGTTCTGCCGATGAATGATGCAGCGATGCTGGTGCAGGTCCTCCACCCGCTCGGGCGTTCCAGAACGTTCCAGATATTTCGGGGACGCGCAAAGAAAGCGGCGATTGCTCATGATGCGCCTCGCGCTCAGGCGACTGTCGGGTAGCTCGCCGAACCGTATCGCCATGTCGAAGGCCCCTTCGACGAGATCGACCGGCCGGTCTGTCACCTCGAACTGAACTTCGACATTCGGAAAACGCTTTGCAAAGTCGGAGACGAGCGGCGCGATGGTCGTCCTGCCAAAACCGAGCGTCGCGTTGATGCGCAACGGCCCATGCGGATCGCGTCTGGCGCCGGATATGGCCTCCTCCATCTCGCGGACCTGCCCGACGATCTGGGACGCGTAGCGCAGATAGGTCTCGCCCTCGGGTGTCAGGCTGACGCTGCGCGTGGTCCGGTTGACCAGACGCGCGCCGAGCCGCTGCTCGATGATCCCCAGCCGCTTGGTCGCCGCTGGCGGACTCAGATCGAGCGCCCGGGCGGCGCCGGACATGCTCCTGAGTTTCGCCAGGAGAATGAAGAACTCAAAGTCGGATGCGGGAGCAGTACTCACTTTTGGTGAAATATGTAATGAACGTAAGTGAATTCTAGCAAGCTCTTTCGCGGCTAAGCTATGCAACACATTGAAGCCGGTGTGGCTCAATAACTGTTCAAATCTCTGGAGACAGTGGCGTGAGAATCGTTGAAATCCGCGAAAAAACCGTTCCGATCAGTTCCCCGATCCGGAACGCCTACATCGACTTCAGCAAAATGACCTCGAGTCTCGTCGCGGTCGTCACGGACGTCGTTCGCGACGGCAAGCCGGTGATCGGCTACGGCTTCAACTCGAACGGCCGTTACGGCCAGGGCAAGCTGATGCGCGAGCGCTTCATTCCGCGCCTGCTCGAGGCCGCCCCTGCCTCGCTGGTCGACGACTCCGGCGACAACCTCGATCCCCACAAGATCTGGGCGACGATGTTCATCAACGAGAAGCCCGGTGGCCACGGTGAGCGGTCCGTCGCCATCGGCACGATCGACATGGCCGTCTGGGACGCGGTGGCGAAAATCGCGGGCAAACCGCTGTTTCAGCTCCTCGCGCAACGGTACGGCAATGGCGAGGCCAACCGCAAGATCTTCGTCTACGCGGCGGGCGGCTACTACTATCCGGGCCAGGACCACGAAAAGCTCAAGGATGAGATGCGCAGCTACATCGACCGGGGCTACACGGTCGTGAAGAAGAAAATCGGCGGTGCCTCGCTCGACGAAGACCTGCGACGCATCGACTCGATCCTCAGCGTGCTGCAGGACGGCCAGAAGCTCGCGGTCGATGCCAATGGCCGCTTCGACCTCGATACGGCGATCAGGTATGCGAAGGCCCTGTCGCAGTACGACCTGTTCTGGTACGAAGAGGCGGGCGACCCGCTCGACTTCGAGTTGCAGGCGACGCTGCGCAACTACTATGACAAGCCGATGGCAACTGGCGAAAACCTGTTCTCGATGCAGGATGCTCGCAACCTGATCCGCTACGGCGGCATGCGCCCCGATCGCGACTGGCTGCAATTCGATTGCGCGTTGAGCTACGGCCTCGTTGAATATCTGCGAACGCTCGACATGCTGCATCAGCATGGCTGGTCGCGCAGCCGTTGTATTCCCCACGGCGGGCACCAGATGTCGCTGAACATCGCGGCGGGCCTCGGACTTGGCGGCAACGAATCGTACCCGGACCTGTTCCAGCCATACGGCGGCTTCCCCGACGGCGTTCGCGTCGAGAACGGATATATCACGATGCCGGCGCTGCCCGGCATCGGCTTCGAAGGCAAATCCGACCTCATCGCCGAGATGCGCAAGTTGGCTGAATAACGCGTGCGCAACGGCACCGACCAGTATTCCCGGTTGAATGGCTCATATAAAGACGGAACGAAGCCGGCTCAATGCGGCCTTTCCACGCTGCTGCGTGGGAGGGCCGCATTTTCCCTTTGAAGACGCCGTGCACAGGAGATGGTATGGACGCCTCCCTCCCGCGTCGGATAGGAGAGGCAGTAGGAACGGCGGAGCCCTCGCTATACCCGACGGCATCAGAGTGCCAAAGTGGCGGTGTCAAAACGACCAGTAAGGGTAAG
>NZ_VZQP01000117.1:0-9429 GCF_014397655.1 Paraburkholderia sp. UCT31 | reverse complement strand
GGGGTGCTCGTGGCGGCGGGCGCGGCAGTGGCGGTCTGTTGTGAGGCGCTGCCCGGCGTTGCGGTACGACCGCCGCTCGCCGGTTGCGCGGTTTTTTGCGCGGCCTTCAGCGCGCGCTTGAGATCGTCGATCAGGTCATCCGGATCTTCGAGCCCGATCGACAGACGGATCGTGCCTTCGGTGATACCGGCCGCGGCGAGCGCGGCGGCATCCATGCGGAAGTGCGTCGTCGATGCCGGGTGAATCACCAGCGAGCGCGCGTCGCCGACGTTCGCGAGGTGCGAGAAGAGCGTGAGCGCTTCGATGAAGGCGCGCCCGGCCGCGCGGTCGCCGCGCAGGTTGAAGCTGAACACGGCGCCCGCGCCGCGCGGTAGCAGCCGCCTAGCGAGCGCGTGGTCGGGATGCGTCGGCAACTCGGGATAGGCGACCGATTCGACCGCCGCATGACCGGCGAGAAACTCGACCACGCGCCGTGTGTTGACGACGTGACGCTCCATGCGCAACGGCAGTGTCTCGATGCCTTGCAGCAGCTGCCACGCGGCCTGCGGATGCAGGCACGCGCCGAAGTCGCGCAAGCCTTCCCGACGCGCGCGCAGCAGGAACGGCGCGACGGTGCTTTCCTCGGCGAATACCATGCCGTGGAAACCGTCGTACGGCTCGGTGAATTCGGGAAAGCGGCCGGAAGCCTCGAAGTCGAACGTGCCGCCGTCGACCAGCACCCCGCCGATCGTCGTGCCGTGGCCGCCGAGAAACTTGGTCGCCGAGTGGTAGACGAGGTCGGCGCCGTGCTCGAAGGGGCGCAGCAGGTAGGGCGTCGTGAAGGTCGAGTCGACCAGCAACGGCAGGCGGTGCGCGTGCGCGATCTGTGCGAGTGCGGCGATGTCGAGCACGTCGAGGCCCGGATTGCCGAGCGTTTCGCCGAATAGCAGGCGCGTGTTGGGGCGCAGCGCGGCGCGCCACGCGTCGAGGTCGCCGGGCTTGACGAAGGTCGTCTCGATACCGAAGCGTCGCAGCGTGTAATGCAGCAGATTGTGCGAGCCGCCGTACAGCGCGCTCGACGCGACGATGTGCGAACCCGCGCCCATCAGCGTCGCGATCGCCAGATGCAGCGCGGCCTGGCCGCTCGCGGTGCCGATCGCGCCGGCGCCGTTTTCGAGCGCGGCGACGCGCTCCTCGAACACGGCGACGGTCGGATTCGAGATGCGCGAATAGACGTGGCCGGCGCGCTCCATGTTGAACAGCGCGGCGGCATGATCCGAGTCGCGGAACGAAAACGACGTGGTCTGGTAGATCGGCGTCGCGCGCGCGCCGGTGGCAGGGTCGGGGGCTGCGCCGGCGTGCAGCGCAAGCGTATCGAAACGGTTGGCGGACATCGTGGGCGGCGGGCCGCGAGCGGCCTCGCGAAAGATCGGGGTGGGCGGCCATCCTACCATTGGCGCGCGCTGCTTCAAGCGCGGTTTTCCCGCGGGTTCCTGCGGCTCGTGCCGGGAGCGGGGCATGCTCGCAATCTGGAAGTCAGACGAATTCGAGTCTCCGAAGCCCGCCGCGCCTTGGCCGGCGGGCCGCTTTCCTTTTATGGGCCTTTCCGATAGGATCGAAAAAACATTTCATGCACTGCAAGATTAGCGGTATCAGGAGATAGATCATGCGAGTCAGCGACATTCTTAAAGTCAAGGGCAATACCCTTTTTACGGTCACGCCGGATACCACGCTGCATGACGCCGTCAATACCATGGCCGAGCACGACATCGGCTCGCTCGTCGTGATGGAGTACGGCGACCTCGTCGGCATGCTGACGTTTCGCGAAATCATTCTGACCTTGAGCGAGAACGGCGGCAGCGTCGGCACCTCGACGATCCGCAAGGTGATGGACGACCATCCGCTCACCTGCACGCCCGAAACCGACGTCAACGAAGTGCGCCGCATGATGCTCGAGCATCACGTGCGCTATCTGCCCGTCATGGAAAGCCGCACGCTGATGGGCGTCATCTCGTTTTACGACGTCGCGAAGGCGGTGGTCGAGGAGCAGGGGTTCGAGAACCGCATGCTGAAGGCCTATATCCGCGACTGGCCGGAAGAGCAGGAAGGACAGGACCAGCAGCCGGCGCGTTGATGCGCGTGGCTCGAAGGTCGCGCTCCGGCCGTCGCCGCGAGCGCGAATCCGCCGACAGGGCGCGCGCGCAAGCGGGCGCTTTTTTTGTGTCTGGAGCTGGTGCGGACGGATTGCGGGAGCCGCGTGCGCGAGTCGCGGCGATCCGCTTGCCGGCCGTGCCGCCCGCGTCATCGCCATTTTTCCGCGCCGTTCTCCTGACTTCATGAACGATCGTCCGTTGCCCGCCGCCCGCCGCGCCGCTCGCGCGCACCAAGCGCGCGAATCCCAGTTCCGCCTGCTCGGCCAGCGCCGCTTCGCGCCGTTCTTCTGGACACAGTTTCTCGGCGCGATGAACGACAACGTGTTCAAGATCGGCTTCACGTCGCTCGTCACGTATCAGGCGGCGCGGTTTTCGGGGGTCGACCCGAAAACCGCGGCGTTCCTGATCTCCGCGATTTTCATTCTGCCTTTCGTGCTGTTTTCGGCCACTTCCGGCCAGATCGCGGACAAGTACGACAAGGCGTTGCTCACGCGCCTCGTCAAGACTTTCGAGATCGCGGTGATGCTGGTCGGCGGCGCGGGGTTCTGGCTGCACAGCGCGCCGTTGCTGTACCTGTGCACGTTCCTGATGGGTGTGCATTCGACGGTATTCGGGCCGGTCAAGTACTCGTATCTGCCGCAGCATCTGTCGCAGGCGGAGCTGGTCGGCGGCAATGGCATGGTCGAGATGGGCACCTTCGTCGCGATCCTGATCGGCACGATCGTCGGCGGCGCGGGCGCGGGGTTCGCCGAGCATGGCGCGGTGGTGCTCGCTTGCGCGTGTATCGCGATCGCGCTGATCGGGCGCGCCGTGTCGGGCTTCGTGCCGGCTACGCCCGCGCCGCAGCCCGGGTTGCGCATCAACTGGAACCCGGTCAGCGAAACGTGGCGCAATCTGAAGCTCGCGCACGAAAACCGCACGGTGTTTCTTGGTCTGCTCGGCATTTCGTGGCTGTGGTTCGTCGGCGCGACGTTCCTCGCGTCGTTCTTCAACTTCGCGAAGGACGTGCTGTCCGCCGATCCCGACGTCGTGACCGTGCTGCTCGCCACGTTTTCGATCGGCATCGGCATCGGCTCGCTGTTGTGCGAACGGCTCTCGAAGCGGCGGATCGAAGTCGGCCTCGTGCCGCTCGGCTCGATCGGCATGAGCGTGTTCGCGATCGATCTTTTTTTCGCGAGCCACGCGCTGCCGCCGGCGGGGCATCTGCTCAGCGTTGGCGAATTTCTCGCGCGGTTCGCGCATTGGCGCGTGCTCGCCGATCTGTTCCTGCTCGCGATGTTCGGCGGCTTTTACAGCGTGCCGCTGTATGCGCTGATCCAGAGTCGTAGTCAGCCGAGCCATCGCGCGCGCATCATCGCCGCGAACAACATCCTCAATTCGCTGTTCATGATCGTGTCGGCGCTGATGGCGGTGGGCCTGACCGCCGCGGGCTTCAGTATTCCGGCGATCTTCCTCGTCACCGCGCTTCTGAATGTGGTCGTCGCGGGCTACATCTATTCGCTCGTGCCCGAGTTCCTGCTGCGCTTCATCGCGTGGCTGCTCGTGCATACGTTTTACCGGATCCGGCTCGTGCACGCGGAGCGGATTCCGGAGCAGGGCGCGGCGGTGCTCGTGTGCAACCACGTCAGTTTCGTCGATGCGATCGTCATCATGGCCGAAAGCCCGCGGCCGATCCGCTTCGTGATGGACCACCAGATCTTCCGCTCGCCGTTCGTCGGCTGGCTGTTCCGGCACGCGAAGGCGATTCCGATCGCGTCCGCGCATCAGGACGCGGCGCTGCTCGCGCGTGCGTACGAGCTGTGCGCGCAGGCGCTCGCGGACGGCGAACTCGTCTGCATCTTTCCCGAAGGGAAGCTGACGCGTACCGGCGAGCTGAATCCGTTTCGCCACGGCGTCGCCGAGATCGTCAGACGGACGCCGGCGCCCGTCATTCCGATGGCGCTGCGCGGGCTGTGGGGCAGCGTGTTTTCGCGCGCGGTGGACGCAACCTGGCCGCGGCCGATCAGCAAAGGTGTGATGAGCCGGCTGAGCCTCGCCGTCGGCGAGCCGATCGACCCGGCGCTCGCGACGCCGGAGACGCTGCAGCGGATCGTGACCGAGCTGCGCGGCGCCCGCAAGTAGCCGTGGGCCGGTGCGCGGACGCCGAGATGGCGGGCTCGCCCGCCATCACCCGCTTTCGGCCGAGTGCGCCCTGGCCGTTCGGCCATCGCCGTCGCCAGGCCCGGCTTCGAGACTAGGGGGCTGGCATAATAGCGTTCTCCCCGTTTTTCTTTGGACGACGCTCATGTCCGGCAACACGCTCGGTACGCTTTTCACTGTCACGACCTTCGGCGAATCGCACGGCCCCGCTATCGGCTGCGTGATCGACGGCTGCCCGCCGGGCATGGCGCTCAACGAAGCCGACATCCAGTTCGAACTCGATCGCCGCAAGCCGGGCACGTCGCGCCACGTGACGCAGCGCCAGGAAGAAGACAAGGTCGAGATCCTCTCGGGCGTGTTCGAAGGTCAAACCACCGGCGCGCCAATTGCGCTGCTGATCCGCAATACCGACCAGCGCAGCAAGGACTACGGCAACATCGCGGAAACGTTCCGCCCCGGCCACGCCGACTACACGTACTGGCAAAAGTACGGCATTCGCGATTACCGCGGTGGCGGCCGCTCGTCGGCACGGCTGACGGCGCCGGCGGTCGCGGCGGGCGCGGTCGCGAAGAAGTGGCTGCGCGAGAAGTTCGGCACCGAAATTCGCGGCTATATGGCCGCGCTCGGCGAGATCGACGTGCCGTTCGTCGATTGGGCGCAGGTGCGCGAAAACCCGTTTTTCGTGCCGAATGCGGAGATCGTTCCGCAGCTCGAGGCGTATATGGACGCGCTGCGCAAGGACGGTGATTCGATCGGCGCGCGCATCAACGTGGTTGCCTCCGGTGTGCCGGTCGGCCTCGGCGAGCCGCTGTTCGACCGCCTCGACGCCGACATCGCGCACGCGATGATGGGCATCAACGCGGTGAAGGGCGTCGAGATCGGCGCGGGCTTCGCGAGCGTCGCGCAACGCGGCTCGGTGCATGGCGACGAGCTGACGCCGGAAGGGTTCGTCGGCAATCACGCGGGCGGCGTGCTCGGCGGTATTTCGACGGGGCAGGACATCACGGTGTCGATCGCGATCAAGCCGACGTCGAGCATTCGCACGCCGCGCCGTTCGATCGACAAGGCGGGGAACCCCGCGATCGTCGAGACCTTCGGGCGGCACGACCCGTGCGTCGGCATTCGTGCGACGCCGATCGCCGAGTCGATGCTTGCGCTCGTGCTGATCGATCACGCGCTGCGCCATCGCGCGCAATGCGGCGATGTGGCCGTGAGCACGCCGAAGATCGCGGCGAGCGCGCCGTAACCCTGACGCGGTCCCGCGATTGGCGGCGAACGAGCCGCCATAAAAAAGAATAGGGAAGGGGACCAACGAAACGCGCAAGAATGCGCGCAGACGAAAGCGCGAGCGCGCTATCGGAATTTGCCTGCGCGACGCTGCCGGTTATCGCGCAGCGCCGCAAAGGCAGACGGCACATCAATCACATATTCGGATAGTTCGGACCGCCACCGCCTTCCGGCGTGACCCACACGATATTCTGCGTCGGGTCCTTGATATCGCAGGTCTTGCAGTGCACGCAGTTCTGCGCATTGATGACGAGCCGCTCGCTGCCATCGTCGTTCTTCACGAACTCGTACACTGCAGCGGGGCAATAACGCGCCTCCGGTCCCGCGTAGGTCTGCCAGTTCACGTTGACCGGCACGGTCGGATCCTTCAGCGTCAGGTGCGCCGGCTGATTTTCCTCGTGATTCGTGTTCGAGATGAACACCGAGGACAGCCGGTCGAACGTCAGCTTGCCGTCCGGCTTCGGATACGTGATCGGTTTGCACTGCGAAGCCGGCTTCAGCATCTCGTGATCGGAATGCTGATGATGCAGCGTCCACGGCACGTTGCCGCCGAGCAGCTTCTGCTCGAGACCGACCATCAGCGTGCCAAGGTAGAGACCCTTGCTCATCCACTGCTTGAAGTTACGCGCGCGATACAGCTCGGTGTAGAGCCACGACGTCTTGAACGCTTCCGGGTAGGCGCTCAGTTCGTCCGACTGACGGCCGGCCTGGACGGCGTCGAACGCGGCATCGGCGGCGAGCATGCCGGTCTTGATCGCGGCGTGCGAACCCTTGATGCGCGACGCGTTCAGGAAGCCCGCGTCGTCGCCGACCAGCGCACCGCCCGGGAACACCAGCTTCGGCAACGACATCAGGCCGCCCGCGGTGATCGCGCGCGCGCCGTAGGACACGCGCTTGCCGCCTTCGAGAATCGCGCGGATCGCCGGATGCGTCTTGTAGCGCTGGAATTCCTCGAACGGCGACAGATACGGATTCGAATAGCCGAGGCCGACCACGAAGCCCACCACCACCTGGTTGTTGTCCATGTGGTAGAGGAACGAGCCGCCGTACGTGTCGTTTTCGAGCGGCCAGCCGGCCGTGTGCATCACCAGACCCGGCTTGTGCCTGGCGGGATCGATCTCCCACAGCTCCTTGATACCGATGCCGTACACCTGCGGATCGACGCCGTCGCGCAGCTTGAACTTCTCGTTCAGCTGGCGGCCGAGGTGGCCGCGCGCGCCTTCGCAGAACAGCGTGTACTTCGCGTGCAGCTCCATGCCGAGCTGGAAGTTTTCGGTCGGTTCGCCGTCCTTGCCGATGCCGAGGTTGCCGGTCGCGACGCCCTTGACCGAGCCGTCGTCGTTGTACAGCACTTCGGCCGCCGGAAAGCCCGGGAATATCTCGACGCCGAGCGCCTCGGCCTGCTGACCCAGCCAGCGCGTCACGTTCGCGAGGCTGATCACGAAGTTGCCGTGGTTCTTGAAATTGTCCGGCAGCGCCCAGGTCGGCACGCTCTTCGCGCCCGTCTCCGACAGGAACAGGAAGCGGTCTTCGGTCACGTCGACCGTCAGCGGCGCGCCTTTTTCCTTCCAGTCCGGGATCAGCTCGGTCAGCGCGCGCGGGTCCATCACCGCGCCCGACAGAATATGGGCCCCGATCTCTGAGCCTTTTTCGAGTACGCACACGCCAATGTCAGCGCCTCGTTCGGCGGCGCGCTGCTTCAGGCGAATGGCCGCCGACAGGCCCGCAGGGCCGCCGCCGACGATGACGACGTCATACTCCATCGACTCGCGCGGGCCGTACTGCTCAATGAGACTTGCGGGGGTCATTGATGCTCCTCTTACCGTTAGAATGCTTTTTTCGGGTTCGTATTGTGGGCGATCGATTCCCGCGCCGCAACCCGAAAGCCACAGATTAGCACGACCGTACTATTTCATGATACGGTATAGACCCTTAGTCGGGTCCTACCGAACCCGTCAACCGCAGTTGTCACCACAACCGAACAAGGAAAGACAATGGGCCGTTCGATCAATCTGGAAGGCAAGGTCGCGCTGATTACGGGCGCCTCGAGCGGGCTGGGCAAGCGCTTCGCGCAGGTGCTGTCGCAGGCGGGCGCGAAGGTCGTGCTGGCGAGCCGACGTACGGAGCGGCTCAAGGAGCTGCGCGCGGAAATCGAGGCGTCCGGCGGCGCCGCGCACGTCGTGTCGCTCGACGTGACCGACTATCAGAGCATCAAGTCGGCGGTCGCGCATGCGGAGACCGAGGCCGGCACCATCGATATCCTCGTCAACAACTCGGGCGTGTCGACCACGCAGAAGCTGTCCGAGGTCACGCCGGCGGACTTCGAATACGTGTTCGACACGAATACGCGCGGCGCGTTTTTCGTGGCGCAGGAAGTCGCCAAGCGCATGATCATGCGCGGCAACAACGCGCAGAAGCCGTCGTACCGGATCATCAACATCGCGTCGATGGCGGGCTTGCGCGTGCTGCCGCAAATCGGCCTGTATTCGATGAGCAAGGCCGCGGTCGTCCACATGACGAAGGCGATGGCGCTCGAGTGGGGCAAGCACGGCATCAATGTGAACGCGATCTGCCCCGGGTATATCGACACCGAGATCAACCATCACCACTGGTCGACCGATCAGGGCCAGAAACTCGTGGCGATGCTGCCGCGTCATCGGGTCGGCAAGCCGGAGGATCTCGATGGGCTGCTCCTGCTGCTCGCGGCGGATGAATCGCAGTTCATCAACGGCTCGGTGATCGTCGCCGACGACGGCTTCGGACTCGCGTGAGCGGGTCGTCCAAAGTTTCAAAAGTCAGGCAGAAAAAGGAAGAACGGAAGTACAGAATGAGCGATTTTCACGCAGTTTTCGAAATGACGATGCCGATCCGCTGGGGCGACATGGACGCCTTCGGTCACGTCAACAACACGGTTTATTTCCGCTACATGGAGCAGGTGCGGATTTCCTGGTTCGAGCACATGGACTTTGTCGGCCAGCGCGCGCACGGGCAGGGGCCGGTGATCGTCAATGCGTCGATGGAGTTTCTGAAGCAGCTGCACTATCCGGGCGACGTGATCGGCCGGATGTCGGTGGCGACACCGGGGCGCAGCAGCTTCGATACGGCTTTCGAGCTCCTGCGCGCCGATGAGCCGGATACGCTCTATGCGCGAGGCGCCGCGCGATGCGTGTGGATCGACTACGCGGCGGGCAAGTCGGTGCCGGTGCCTGACGTACTGCGCGCGGCCATCGAGAGCGCGGCGCTCGTCAAGGCGGCCTGAGCGCGCGGCTTGACAGCGCTGTCGCGCGCTTCAAACGCCCTCTCTCAGTCCCCGAGCAGCCGCTGCAACAGCTCGGTCGCATTGCCCGTATCGTATTTGCGCATGAGCCGCGCGCGGTAGACGTCGACCGTGCGCGGGCTGATGTCGAGCACGCGGCCGATCTGCTTGCTGGTCTTACCCGTCACCAGTTGCGCGGCGATTTCGCGCTCGCGTGGCGTCAGCTCCACCGCGACCCGCCGGGTTGCGCTCAAATCCTCGAAGGTCCAGACACCCGCCGCGTGCGGGTCGGTGCGCTGCTGCGCGCGGCCCGTCACGTGACACCAGAACAGCTCGCCGTTCGCGCGCTTCATGATCCGGTCGTCCGCGTAGCTGCCTTGCGCGGTCATGATCGGCGGAATGCGCGCGCCGATCCGCTCGAACTCGTCCGCCGATGGATACAACACCTGGAACGACTGACCGATCAGCGCGTCGCGCGCGTAGCCGAATATCGACGCTAGCTCGTCGTTGCAGTCTTCGATGGTCCGCTCGCGGGACAGCACGAGTCCGATCGGCGCGAGGTGAAACGCAGTGCGGTAATCCAGGGCGGGCATGGGGGGGCGGCAAGTACTTATG
>NZ_VZQP01000116.1:0-9642 GCF_014397655.1 Paraburkholderia sp. UCT31 | reverse complement strand
TGCTGTCTTCCACCTGCACGAGAATATCGGCCTGGTACACCGACGGCGCGATAAACGCGTAGGCCACGCCCACGGCGAGCACGCCGCCGGCGATTCCACCGACCAGCCAACGGTTGGCCATTAGAACGTCGAAATAACGCGAAAGACTTACATCGTTATTCCGGAGCACGGCAGCATTCGTAAGCAGAGAGTTCTGATTCATCGAAACCCCAGGGCGGGTGTACGAAAAGGATGGAAGCTCGATTTAACGTGCAGGCGATGCGGCGTTGCCAGATCTCGCTTTTTGTCACGGGACGGCAACATTTTGGGTGCGGGCGCTGCGCGCGTCAGTTCGGTGTGCAACGCAATCTGTCAACAATTCCTCTGCTTTGCGCGCCACCAACTTCAGAATAATCGTCTTACCGTACAAAGATAAGACTGCCTAAATCTCCGCTGAACCACTGTTTCCCCGCAGTAGATTCTTCGGTGGAAAATTAGCGTATATTTCACACTAACTAGTATCCCAGACTATCTGAAGACGGTCATCACCTCCGTACGCTAACGCACATCGCTTTTGTGACCGTGACGGCACAATCCCGTTTAACGCCGTTAGCTTGGGATGCATATGAAACAATTGATGCGTGAGATATTCACACGCGCGCTGCTTTTCAGTGGAACCCCCGCGGCGATTCGAGCCTTTCTCTGGCGCGATCGCACCGCGATTCTGCTCTATCACGATCCGTCGCCCGCCACGCTCGAGGCTCATTTTGAGTACCTGAAAGACAAGGTCGAGTTCGTGCCGTTGTCGCAGGCAAATTCGCGAGGTAGTGGTCGCCCGCGCGTGGCCGTCACGTTTGACGACGGCCATATCGGCAATGCAAATCTGCTGCCCGTATTCATCAAGTACGGGGTGTACCCGACCATTTACATCTGCAGCAGTGTCGTGGCGCACGATCGTACTCACTGGTTCCTGCATCCTGTCGCGAGGGATGCAGGTGTGAAGCGGCTGATTCGCATGAAAAACCACGAGCGCCTGGCTGAACTCGACGCGCGAGGCTTTCGTCAGGACTTGCCAGACCCAGCGGCGACGATTAGTGGCCTCAGCGCCGCCCATATTGAAGAGATGCGCCCCTATGTCGACTTTCAGTCTCACACACGCTATCACCCGAC
This sequence comes from Paraburkholderia sp. UCT31, assembly GCF_014397655.1. Taxonomy (NCBI): domain Bacteria; kingdom Pseudomonadati; phylum Pseudomonadota; class Betaproteobacteria; order Burkholderiales; family Burkholderiaceae; genus Paraburkholderia; species Paraburkholderia sp. UCT31. Next base: position 8,493 of record NZ_VZQP01000116.1, on the reverse strand, counting down.
ACTAACCTTCTGTGACGATGACGAATGCTTTGAAGAGCTTGCGCTGTCAAAGTCGGAGGTAGAACGGATCGTAGGTAAGCCTTGCGAGCATTTCGCGTATCCCTATGGCATTTATGGTCCGCGCGAAGTCGAGCTGCTGAAGGCCGCCGGCTACAAGACCGCACGCACGACCGACGTGGGCTGGAATGACGAAGGAAGCGACCCGTTCCGACTCAAGGCGTTCGACATTGACGATGACTCTTCCGTGTCGTGGTTCGCCGCGCAGCTCACGGGCCTGACATTGGTGCCGCGCTATCTGCGACTGGGACGCGTCAGGCGCCTGGCTCAGCGCATCTTTAGCAGACCACGTGCATTGAACCAGGCGTAGAAAGCACAGCGCCGACGCGACAGCTCGCGCAGCGGCGTACGACACCGTCGTGCGCCGCGCTGCATCCAACCCAGGGCGGCGAATCGTCACGATAAGGTATTCGCTAATAAAAATACTATCGCGCGCGATCTCGGCTTCGAGCAGAACAAGCGGTCAACGTTCGAGCACCTGTCAATCAAAGGCGCAACCGGACCACCAGTGCATTATTCGTAACGGCCTTATTGTTCCTTATCTCCACGGTTAAAAAGGAAGGCGGCATGCGTAAAATCTTCATCACGTCTCCGGGTACCGCCAATTATCCGGAAATTACTGCCTATCAAAACTATTTTAAAGCGCGCGGCGTGGATGTGGTGGTCGGAACAATCACCGATTACCGCGCGCTCGATAACAAACGAAATTTCGTGTTGTGGGAAATCATGGGTTTCTATCCGAACCGGTTTGAATCGGACTTTGTCATCCATGACTACCGTTCTCTCTCCGTTGGCGGCTGGCCGGCGATGAAAGACGTCGCGAAGCGGTATTTCAATTGCCAGCCGAATCTGCGGATATTTCAGAACAAACGGCAACAGGAGATCATGGGTTTCGGTCACGGCGTACCCAGTGTGATCCTGCCCATGGGCGTGCCGAACTGGATCTTCGAGGTACAGGATGGCGGTCAGACCAAAAAGAAAGCTGATTTCTGTTATATCGGCGAAATGAGCGTCGAGCGGGGCTTCGATCGCGTGCTGGAAGCATTTATAAACAACTTTCAGAAGCGCGACGTCTCCCTCCTCCTGGTGGGAAAACCGGACCCGCGCATCTACGAAAGATTTTCGAATGCAAAAAATATCATTTTCACTGGGCCGTTGCCGCAGCGTGAGGCGCTGAAGCACGTGGTCGAATCCGATGTTGCGGTGTGCTATTTCCCCTATCACCGGCCGCACTGCTATCAAACGCCGACCAAGCTGCTCGAGTATGCTGCGCTCGGCAAGAAAATCGTGTGCAACGACTCGCCGTCGAATATCAGATGCTGTGAAGAGATGGGCATCCATAGTGTGATCACCACGGCGAACATCTTTGACGGAATCGATGAAGACGCCGCGCGCGGTGCGACGGCGAATCGTCGGACGGACTTCGCAGACCTCATTTGGGACCGGGTGATAGAGCAGTCCAACGTCGCGACATTTCTGCCAACGGATATCAAGCTAACCAACGCTTGACCGATCCATTGAGGTGCGACATTTCAACGAATGCGACTCGAACTGCCCTTGGTAGCACTGAGTCAGCCAAAGAGACGACATTTGAACGGTGGTAATGACATGCAGATATTCATTCTTCACCCCGGCAAGGCGAATTATCCTGAGATAGACGCCTACACGAAGTATTTTGTGAGAAACGACTGTAAGGTAACGTCAGGGACACTGGATGATTACAAAAAAGTCAAGAATCCGGAGGAGTACGTTCTCTGGTGCATCATGGGCTTTTACCCCAGGATCCCTGCTGCAAAATACGTTATCCACGATTACCGCTCGCTGTCTGTCGGGCGTAACAGTGCGCTAAAGGACAGCATCAAGAAAACGTTTCAACCGCGGCCCGATCTTCGAATATTTCAGAACGACTCAATGAGTGCAGTCATGGGCTTCCGCGACGGCGTAGATACCGTTTTCCTGCCGATGGGCGTACCAGATTGGATTTTCACGACGGATGCTGACCGCAACCAGGCGCTTCCGTCGGGAACGTATTGTTATCTGGGCGAGATAACGCGGGAACGCGGCTTTGTCGGCTTCATCAGGGACTTCCTGGCCGCCAAGCGCGACTCGGATACCCTCGTTCTGATTGGGCCTGTTGAAAAGGAAATCTCCGACGCATATCTTCGATCGCCCGGCATCCTGTTCACGGGACGTCTTGCGCAACGCGATGCCCTCGCGGTGGTTCGCAACTGCGAGATTGCTATTTCAACCATCCCGTACAAGCGTCCGTACGACGTGCAGACGCCGACCAAGCTTCTGGAATATGCTGCGCTCGGCAAAAAAATCATCTGCAATGACTCGCCTTCGAATCTGAACGCCGCCGCCAAGTTTGGAATTCAATGTAAAGTAACGGGCCCAGACGTATTCTCTAGCATCTGCAATTTCCACGGCGATATGGTGCCGAAAAATGACCCCTCCACGCTGCTGCATTTGCGGTGGACAGATGTAATCGCCGCCTCGGGCGTGGAGCGATATCTCGCGCGGCTCTAAAAATTAAAATGGTTTGCGCGATGACACGCGCAAACCATTTCTCAAAAGTCAGTCTCGTCGCGATCGGCGTTCCGTGAACGTTGGTTACGGAGTGGTGCTTCGATTCTTGCCGCGCCCCATCGGCACCTTCGGGCCAGTTCTTCGCCCGTCCCGACTGCGCGAATCGATGAAGAGTTGATGGTCACGCGCGTGAAGAGGCTTTTGTCCGCTACTCTTCACTTCGGCAAGAGCGCTCTATGCAATCGGTCCCAGACGACGGCTTGCTGCAAATCGCGCAGTAGTCACTCGCTCAGCACCGAACGGCCCTGGCGAATGCTTCTCAACTGGGCCGAATAAAGCAGCGCGATGTTGTTGAAGAAACGATCTTCACTGAATCTGTTGCGCGCTTCCTCCTGCGCGCGCCGCAATAAACCTTCACGAAATTTATCCTCGGCTATCATCTTCCGGATCAGCGAAGTCGCTTCCGCAGCCGTCCGATAAAGAACGCCGGTCGAATTGTGACGAATGGTGTCTATATTGCCGGGACAATCTGACGCCACAACGGGTGTGCCGAGCGTCATTGCTTCAATCAGAGAAATCGGCATTCCCTCCCAGGAAGCTGTCGACAAATAGATATCCGCTTGCGCCACAGCCGCGATTACGTCAGCACGCGTAAGCCAACCGGTCACACGCACGCCAGCGTCCTCGAGCGTCCTCCTGAGATCTGCGTCGCCGTCGCCGATCCATACGAACTCGACGCCGTCCCGATCAAACGAGCGTGCAATCTCCGCGAACAATCGCGGATTCTTTTGCACACGAATGCCGCCGACAGTCACAATTTTTCGCCTTTTCGTCGATCCGACTTTTCCGGCGCTTTGCAAACGATTGTTGCCCTGGACACTGACAGCCCGATCGATCGCGTTCTCGACCAGTACTGCATCTCGCCGAAGATAACGGCGAATAGCGGCGCATTCACTCTCGGAGCAGCCAACGTATGTGCAGTTCTTCACACATGCAAGCAACTCCAACGCGGCGAAACAGTATCGCTTCAACCTGCCTATGTCTCGCCGTACGAAAGAGATGCAGTGCGGGCTATAAAGAAGCGCCGTTGACGGCAACGCAAACAAGGTCGACATTCGTCCCAGGAAACCTGCGAATGACGAGTGCAGATGGACGATATCCGGGTTCAATTCGATGAGTTGTTGGCGCAAGACAGACATGATCCGTGCCAATGATGGCCCTTTCATCTGCAGATGCTGCAAGACGACGTCAGAGTGAAACATCGCGCGCAAATTCTTCGGTGTTTCCTCGCGCTCTGAATAGATCACATACACCTCGTGACCTTCCTTGGCGAGGCGCGTCGCAAGCGTGCTCACAACTGCAAGCGTTCCTGTAGCAGTCGATTCGATTACGTGGACCACTCTCATAACATGTTTCTCATGAATTGCGCAGCAATAGCGGAACACATCCCGATCGGTCACGGCGATCGGGACGACATGCAATCTACGACAGGGAAAGGACCCCAGCCGGCTCAGTAGGCGCCGTCTTTCGCGAACACCACTTTGACGGTTCTCAAAAGAATCGAGATATCGAATGTCAGCGAGCGGTTCATTGCGTATTTGACATCGAGCGAAACCCGCGTCGGATAGTCCACATCGTTGCGCCCGCTGACCTGCCATAAGCCTGTCATTCCCGGCTTCAGCGCGAGGTAGTAACGAACATCGCGGCCATATCGCACCAGCTCCTTCTGCACGATAGGACGGGGTCCCACCAGGCTCATATCGCCGCGCAGCACGTTCCATAGTTGCGGCAACTCATCGAGGCTCGTCTTGCGCAGAATGCGGCCAACCGGCGTCACACGAATATCGTTTTTGAGCTTGAAATCGCGGTCCCATTCCGCACGAGCCTGCGGATCGGTTGCGAGCAGTTTGGCGAGAACTTCATCCGAGTTCTTCACCATGGAGCGGAACTTCAGGCACTTGAAAGTACGTCCTCCTCGGCCAATTCTCGGATGACCATATACGGCGTTTCCGTGATCGCTCATGACTACCAGCGCAATTATCAGAAGAACCGGGAAGAGCAGGATGAGTAGAACCGACGCCCCGCAAACGTCCATCGTTCTCTTCACTGCGTCGTCCCACCTTGCGACGAAGATGTTTTCGCTTTGTGGGTTCGAGTCATCCAGGGCGACCTGTTTTGAATTCGCCTCAAGGCACGCCTCTTCCAGTTTCGGATCCGCGGTGGCGTTGGATTCGAACATACTATCTCCTCAGTTCGGAAACTCGTGGGGAATGATGCCGGCGTAGGCACCCTGCGCTTGCAAAACAGATTTTGGTGTGGAAGTGAATCGTTTAGTGAAGCTAATTTCATTGATTCACTGACGAGTCACGACGAGCGTAACATCTCACTCAAAAAGCGAATGTTAGCAATAGCGCATAAACTCGCCATCGTACAGTTCGATCACGACACGTCGCCTTCATCAGGTGCACCAACAGTTCTTCTGACAATCAAATACGCAGAACTCGAATCATGGCTTCGTTCTTTGATTGGTCTTATCGTTAGGTACCACTCGTAAATATCATGACAAAGCGTTCAGGTCAGACGCATACTTTTATCAGACGTGTAACCGTTCTTTCGAAAGCTCGTGATTTCGAATTTGTCTAAAGAGAGACGACAGTTTTCATCTTTAGGAAAAAAGAAATCGAAGTCGCAAGTATCCCGGTTCGGCACTACGAATCGATGTGCGTTCCCGTACATGATCGGACGATTCGCTTATTGCGGAGTTCGACGCGAAGACTTCGTGATATGCCGACAAGCGGGGCGCAACCGGCGTCGGAAATCTGATAGTGAGGCATTGCGTCACACAACAAACTTCAGCTGGGACTGATGCCGAACAAGGGGGCGCATCCTTAGGAAGATTGAGTCGCTCTGTTCGGAAGCGTAGTGTCAGTGCGGGACTCTGGCGTCGACACGGTATTCGATGCGCGTGTTCGACATATCCGTGCCGTCAAAGCGGTCGCTTCAACAATTGATGTTCATCGGCACACTTAACTCTGACGTTTTCGGACCAATTCCAGGCGACAGCATTTATAGTTGAGAAATGAAATTCACACTTTTCTTTTTATTCGCCGTCTTAACACTTTTGTGTGGGCAGCCGATGTCGGCCTTCGCGAAGAGCGGTCGCGCCAAGACAACGAACGCTTCTACCGCCACTGCTCAGCAACTCGCGGCGCTGCAGCCGCCGCCCACCGGAAGCGGAAATGACCGTTTTGCAATGGACGTGAACTGCAATCTCTGGAGTGCGGATCAGACGGCGCTGAGCGAATGCTCAAAGGACCTGGATTTGATTGCCGGATTGGGCGTCGGTACGGTTCGCCTCGGCGTTTCGTGGGACTTCATGACGCTGGCCGACGGCAGCACGCTGGACCCCAACAAAGTGGCCTTTCTGAAGTCGCTTCTGAACGCCGCACGCACGCGCGGCATGAAGATTCTTTTCCAGGTGGGCATGTACGCGCCGTCTAGCGCATACCAATGCCCGGCCACCAGGAATCCGCCGACCGCATCGTCACCGCGACTCGACTTCTGCGACGCGACGTTCACGAAGTATCTCGGCTCGCTCATGGACGTCGTTCTGCCCTTTACGGCTGACCTCGAACTGTTCAATGAGACCAACTGGTCGTTCTCCGCTTCGGACCCGTCTTACGGCGATCCGAACGGTATCTCCGGATACATTCTGAACCGCAGCAAGACGCTCTATTCGGAAGCCAGGCAGATCCTGAACACGAAAAGCCAGTCGGGCTACAAAACGGTTCTGCACACTCAGGGCATCTCGTACTTCTACAACTCGGCGTACCCGAATAACGGCTGGCAACCGCCCGCGGGCAGCGAGCTGATCCAGGCGACCGACTACATCAAGGCAATGGGTAACAACACGAAGAGTGCTTCCAGCCCGTTGAACACCACGATCGACGTCGTCGACGTTCATCCGTACTTCAGCAGCGCCGACTACCAAACGCTGATGCAGTCGTTCAAGATGACCGTTTCGAATCTGGTCGCTAGCGGTCCCAAGCCGATCTGGATCACGGAAACCAACAACGGGACGACCCGTACGGACGCCGGACAACTCGCGGCATTCAATCAGTTGAAGGTGCTGATGGACAACGGTTCGGTGGCAAAGGCGTTCTGGTATGTCGTGCGTAACGGCGATCCGAGCAACGGGGAAGGCGACGGCTACTCAATCTACGATTACAACCGTAACCTGATTTGTCCGCAGCTTGCCGCCGCTATTCGGGCCTACACCGCGAGCATCCCGCGATCGCAGCGATTTCTATCGGGTCCCTACCTGACCCCGGTCCAGTGAAGGCGTCTAATTGCAATCGATGAGATGAACGCGAACGCCGACTCCGCCGTTTGCGTCATTTTGCCGTTCTGCCCTGCTCCAACGTGCTTGATGGTGTTGCAAAGAGGAAGCAGCGGACATCCGCAATGACGGATGGATCATAAGAGGGCGATGAGACTAATTCTCCTCCTTTGATCCTCTCGCGCGCGCAACGCAAAGCGCACACGCGAAGACCCCAATCGCCACGCCGATCAGCAGACAGGCGGCATGCGTCAAGAAAGTTACCATCTTCCACTCCCTTTACGACCACATCGAATTTTTGAGAAGTTGAACAGCACGATGTCATCGGTGGCGTAGCTATGGCTTGAAATCTTCCCTAGCGGCACCGGACAGTGTGATGAAGGCGATCCAAAGTCCGGCAGAGATTGACAAAAGCGCAATGTCCCGCTTGCGGATGGATGCCGACCTAATAATCGAACTCACTATACCACGGGTTTAGCCACGCTTTCGGCGCCAAACTTCAGAATGGCAAGCGCATTGCATCGCCGGCGGCGCGCGGGTTCAGAAGACCGTGACGTACGAAAATAGCCGACGCGGTAGGCGAGCGCGAAGCTGCCGGCGTCGCGATGGACGAATATCATCAGCATCAAAATGGCAGACGCCGGCGGCACAAACAGAGAGGTCGGAAAGATCCCGCCATAGATGAAGACGCCGCTGCCCGTGCGCTCAGCTTTCAAAAAGCGCCATCAGGCAGATGAAGTGCCCGGCGAACGCAGTGATCGATAAGAAACGGACCGTGGCGATCTTCGTGTACTCCCTTTCGCTGGTCAGCGCTTTACCCAGCGTCTGTTGCAGAAACACGCCGAATGCGAGGGCGATCACCGGAATCGAATCGGAGGGGCCGGAAATGATCGTGGCCACCAAGCGCGGGCCGATCGGTATGGCGACGGCGCTGGAACTCGTCATTGCACGCACGGCCTGGGCCTTGTCCGCCGCCATGCACGCAACCTCCAGACGCAAGCCGATTAACGAGCGGATAAAAAGTACCCGAGAGCCGTCGGCCCGCAGAACTTCCCGATCAATAGAATCGAAACGAAATTGAGCGCCTGACTCAGTACAACTCCAGCGACACTGACGAATGAGTCTTTGATATCCGCCAATCATCCACGCCGAAAGTCGGCTGATTTTTCATCGTCATTCGTGACGACGGCCCTCGCGCCGTCAAGGCTAGTCTTTCTTTGTCTCTCCACTGGCCGGCAGTGCATCGAGATAGGAAGCACTGCGATAGAGGTCTGCGCGCGCGCCCAGACTATAGCGATAGACATCCGTATCGATCCCGTTGAAGATCACACCCTTCACCCGGGCATTCGCCTGCTTGAGCTGCGCGGTCGCCTCCACCACCTGCGCAATGGAAGTGGTCTCGAAGCGGGTCACCAGCATAACGGTGCCGCAGCTATCCGCAAGCGCGGTCGCGTCGGAGACGGCGAGCACCGGCGGCGTGTCGATCAGCACGATATCGTATTCGCTCGTCTTCGCGAGGAATTGCTGCATGCGTTCGCTCACCAGAAGCTCGGCCGGGTTCTCCGGTA
>NZ_VZQP01000115.1:0-9845 GCF_014397655.1 Paraburkholderia sp. UCT31 | reverse complement strand
CTTCGTCTCGCATGGCTGGTTGCCGCATTCTGCCGCAACCAGCCATGCACCAGCTTGCCGGTTCAGGGCGCCTCAAGGGTTCGCTGCGCCGGGCTCACGCCCGCCCTTGACCCGCCAAATCACCCACCCGGGTTTCAAAAGAGGCAAAAAACAGCATCCATGGGCACTAACCGCGGGCCGCGCACCCGCTCGTCGGGCGCCGAAACGTGGGGACCATTTCGGACACCGCATCCGTTTCCAGTGCAATTTGGTTCGGCCCGACGTAGTCGAATGTCGCCGACCCGTTTCACTCACGCCGCTTCAATGGCGTCCTTTCGGGCTACTCGCACAACGCGCTCCGGGAACGCGAAGGCAATACAAATTGCGCCAACCGCAGAGAGAGCAGCAATCAACAACACGCCATTGGTCAGGCTGCCCGTCGTGGTCTTGATGTAACCAAGGAGCGGTGGGCTCGCAAAGCCGGCAATGTTCCCGAGGGTGCTAATGAAAGCGATGCCAATGGGCGCAGCCTTCTTGCCGAGATACGCGGGCGGGATGGCCCAGATGAGCGGCCCACTTGCGCCGGTCGCGAAGCTCGCGACCGCGAACGAAATGAGCATCAACGGCAGCGAATGGGTCGTAGTGCTGGCAATCAGGCCAAGTGCAATGAGGCAAAAACACAGCGCGAGGTGCCAGCGACGTTCCTCCAACCAGTCCGAACTCCAGCTAAGAACGATTGCACCAATGAATCCCATGGCGAGCGGAATGGCAGTCAGCAATCCGACGTTCACCAGCGATGCAACACCACTTTCCTTGACAATCGTTGGCAGCCAAAAGAACAGCAGATAGTTGCTGCAGATTGCTGTGAAGAACAGGAAGGCGACGAGGTAGTTCACCGGGTTACCCAAAACCTGGCGAAAGACGCCGAAGGAGTGGTCGGGCGACACCACAACTTCAGAAGCGAGGTCCGCCTTGACCGCTGCCTTTTCTTCAGCGGTCAGCCATTCAGCGTTATCCGGCTTGTCGCGCAACGTGAGGAAACAGACAATGCCGAGCAAGCATGCTGGCAAGCCTTGCACGATGAACACCCATTTCCATCCTGCCAGGCCGAGGGCACCGTTCAGCGACGTCAGAATCCACCCGCTCAGGGGTGCGGCGATAGAGCCCGCAGCGGCGTTGGCTACAAAAATGACAGCGGTCACGCGGGCGCGCATGCTGGCCGGAAACCAGAACGTCAGGTACAGGACGATGCCCGGCAGGAAGCCAGCCTCGAATGCGCCGAGGAGCAGGCGCAGCGTGATGAGGTGTCCCACAGTCATAACAAACGCCGTGGCGGCCGTAGCCAGACCCCACAAAAACATGATGCGGACAAAGGTGCGACGGGCGCCCCACCTGGCGAGAAGGATATTGCTCGGCATCTCGCACAGCGAATAGGTGATAAAGAATGCCCCCGCCGCGATGCCATACCACGTGGGATTGATGCCCAAGGCATCGCTCATCTGCAGCTTGGTAAAACCAAGGTTGATACGGTCGATGAATGCAATCCCGTAACACACGAAGAGCAACGGGATGATGCGCCACCAGATTTTTCTGGTATGCCCGCTTTTTCAGCAGGCTGGAATCAGAATTCGAAGCGAGATATTCGTGCATGTCTTCCTCCAAACATGGATAGATTATTTTTTTGTTGTTCGTCACCGGGCCATCAAGGGCCCGGTGACGTATTGCCGTTGCTTCAAACTGCTTCCTTCTGCCGTGCAACCAGGTCGAGCGCAACGTCGACAATCATGTCTTCCTGGCCACCGACCATTTTTCGCTTGCCCAACTCGATGAGGATGGTTCGCGTGTCGAGCCCATACTGCTTTGCCGCTGTCTCGGCGTGTCTCAGGAAACTTGAGTAGACGCCGGCGTATCCGAGGCTCAGCGTCTCCCGGTCCACGCGAACCGGACGGTCCTGAAGCGGGCGCACCAGTTCCTCGGCCGCGTCCATCAGCGCAAACAGGTCCGTGCCGTGTTCCCAGCCATAGACATCGGCGGCAGCAATGAAAACTTCGAGCGGTGCATTACCAGCGCCTGCTCCCATACCGGCCAGGCTTGCATCGACACGAATTGCGCCGTTCTGAACGGCCACAATCGAGTTCGCCACGCCGAGCGAGAGGTTGTGGTGTGCGTGGATGCCACGTTCGGTTTCAGGTTTGAGCACTTCGTCGTACGCGCGAAAACGTGCCGCGGTGTCATCCATGGTCATAGCTCCGCCGGAGTCCGTGACGTACACGCAATGCGCGCCGTACGATTCCATGAGCTTCGCCTGCTGCGCGAGCTTGGCCGGTTCCAGCATGTGCGACATCATCAGAAAGCCGGAGACATCCATGCCAAGTTCTCGGGCGTATTCGATGTGCTGCTTCGACACGTCTGCTTCGGTGCAATGCGTAGCCACGCGGACCGAACGGACACCCGATTCGTATGCGCGCTTAAGGTCATGGGTAGTGCCGATGCCCGGAATGAGCAGCGTGGTCAGCTTGGCGTGCGTGATGACTTCCGCAGTTGCCTCAATCCACGCCCAGTCTGTGCAGGCGCCGAAGCCGTAATTGAAGCTCGAGCCGGAAAGACCGTCACCGTGTGCGACTTCAATGGCGTCAACCTTCGCCGCGTCAAGCGCGCGGGCGATTGCACGGACATGGTCAAGACTGTATTGATGGCGTACGGCGTGCATGCCATCGCGTAGCGTTACGTCCTGGATGTAAAGCTTGGATTTGGCTTCGTTGCTCATACGGCCTCCGCGGCAGTGCTTTCGTGTTTCTGGCGACGGACAATGCTCTCGGCCGTGGCCAATGCTGCCGAAGTCATGATGTCGAGATTGCCGGCGTAAGCAGGCAGGTAATGGGCGGCGCCCTCGACTTCGAGGAACACCGTGACCTTCATCCCGGTGAAGGAACGGCCGAGCTCTGCGATGAAGAGCGGACTCTCGGCGGTGTAATGCTGGAACTGGACCTTCTGCTTCATCCGGTAACCAGGAACGTACGATTTGACCTTGGCGACGGTTGCCTCAATCGACGCAGTGACTGCTTCTTCGTCCGTGCTTTCGCAGAGGCAATAGACTGTGTCGCGCATGATGAGCGGCGGCTCTGCCGGGTTGAGGACGATAATTGCCTTGCCGCGCTTTGCGCCACCAACCTTCTCGATTGCCTGTGACGTCGTCTCTGTAAACTCGTCGATGTTGGCGCGAGTACCGGGGCCGGCCGAACGCGACGAAATCGATGCAACGATTTCTGCATAGGGGACGCTCGAGACCGCGCTAACCGCAGCAACAATCGGAATGGTTGCCTGGCCGCCGCATGTCACCATATTGACGTTCGGAGCATCGAGATTCTGTTCGCCATTCACGCACGGCACCGTAAATGGGCCAATCGCCGCCGGCGTGAGGTCGATGACGCGTTTCCCGAACGACTGCAGTACTGCGTCGTGCTTCTTGTGAGCACCCGCCGATGTCGCATCAAAGACAATTTTGATTTCTTCAAAATTGGGCAGACGCGTCAGTCCGTCGATGCCTTCTGCCGTGATGGGCACACCCATACGTTCTGCACGCTTCAGGCCGTCGGACTCGGGGTCGATGCCAACGAAGCCGCCCATTTCAAGAACGTCAGACAAGCGAAGCACTTTTATCATCAGGTCAGTGCCGATGTTGCCGGAACCGATGATGGCTACCTTGGTTTTGGACATAGAAAACCGGCGGCCTCAAATCTGAAGTGCAACACCGTTTCGTATAAGGTGTTGCGATGCACGAAAGAAAGTACCAGCAACTTCAACCTGAAGAGCGCCTGACCATTGCAAGCCTGCATCTGCAGGGTTCGAGTATCCGGGCCATGGCCCGGATACTCGGGCGCTCGCCGGCCACCGTTAGCCGTGAACTGACGCGAAACAGCTCTCCCGCAGGCTACGCATCGGCACCAGCTGAAGCGCTCAGCGCCTCACGCCGCAGCGCGGGGCGCCGCCCCACAAAGCTTTGCCTGCAAAGCGTCTGCTGGCGTATCGTTCTCACCCTGCTCGAGTGGAAATGGTCACCCCAGCAGATATCGGGCACACTGAAACGTATGTATCCGACCGACCCGACCCAGCAGGTTTCGCATGAAACCATCTACACGGCCATCTACGCCCAGCCGCGCGGCGAACTGCGCCGTCAACTCATCGCCTGCCTGCGCCATGGTCACAGCACACGCATGCCGCGTACACGCGGCACAGACCGACGCGGACAGATTCCCGACATGGTCAGTATTCATGTGCGGCCGCCCGAAATCGAGGACCGACTGCTGCCCGGACACTGGGAAGGCGACTTCATCGTGCGACCTGCAAGTCGCATGTTTCTCTGTTTCACGGGGGTAGGCATGACCTGATGAAACCGGCTGTTCCATCAGCTGTTCCCTACCCGGGCATGCAGAACCGGTAACAGTGCTGTGTGAAGCCTCGGGGACAACGTAGCCGCCGGATATCCGGTACGCCGAGCCGCGAGGCAAGGTGGAATCTGCCAGCACGAAGGCGGAGAGGCGCTAGGGATGGATGGGTACGACCAACACATGTGAACGTCCGAAACGCGCCGTTACGCCTAACAAGCCAAACGTGCTGACAGGCTTGAACCAAAACGGTATGCGGCAAGGAATGGCCTCTGATGAATGGGCCATCATGGACAGAACGCCGCCGGCGCATAGGACGGGTCCGCACCATCCTGAGATTCATGCGGAACAGGGTAAGCCCATAGTGCTGCCGGCAACGGCAGGCGAACCGCAAGGAACGCTGTTGGCGCTGCGGGTAAAGGAATGCGGAAAAAGCGAAGGCCCGTCTGTAATGGACGGGATACGGACTGAGACATCGTCCGACGCGAAAGCGGGCTGACTTCCGCGCGGTCATTCATGGCGAGAAAAACTTGACGAATCGTTGTACGAGGGAAAGCAGATGACGGCGAACGATACGCAAGTGTCGGGCGCTGGTGCGTCCTCGCGCGCCGCCCAGATGTGGGACCAGGCGAACTGGACATACATCGAGGCAGAGGTGAAACGACTTCAGTTGCGTATCGCCAAGGCAGTCCGGGAAGGCCGATGGGGCAAGGTGAAGGTCTTGCAACGTCTGCTGACCCGCTCGTATCACGGCAAGATGCTGGCCGTGAAGCGGGTGATGGAAAATCGCGGCAAGAGAACGCCGGGGGTGGACGGCAGGATCTGGTCATCACCGGCGGCCAGATGGAACGGAATGCTGTCGCTGCGTCATCGTGGCTATCGCGCGATGCCGCTGCGACGGGTCTACATTCCCAAGAGTAATGGAAAGAAGCGTCCGTTAGGAATTCCGTGTATGCGGTGCCGGGCGATGCAGGCTTTATGGAAGCTCGCACTGGAACCCGTGGCTGAGACACTGGCGGATCCGAATTCCTACGGCTTTCGGCCCGAACGCTCGACTGCCGACGCCATCGAACAATGCTTCATCGCTCTGGCAAGGCGTGTATCGCCAGAGTGGATTCTGGAAGGTGACATACGAGGCTGTTTCGACAACTTCAGTCACCTCTGGCTTCGGGAGCACATACCGATGGATAAGGCGATCCTGTGCAGGTGGCTTGAGGCCGGATATATTGATGAGGGAACCCGGTTCGAGTCGCGGGCAGGCACACCCCAAGGGGGTATTGCCTCGCCCGTGATCGCGAATATGGCGCTGGATGGACTTGAGGCGGCAGTACACGCGAGCATCGGTGTCTCGAAACTCGCACGTCGCAAGGCCAAACTCAACGTTATCCGGTATGCCGATGATTTCGTGGTGACCGGTGCTTCGAAAGAAGTACTGGAATCCGTGGTTCTTCCTGCGATCCGTCGCTTCATGGCGGTTCGTGGTCTGGAACTGTCGGAGGAGAAAACCCGGATTACACGCATAACGGAGGGTTTCGATTTCCTGGGCCAGAACGTACGCAAGTACGGCGGCAAACTGCTGATCAAGCCAGCGAGGAAAAGTGTCAGCTCGCTGCTTGAGAAGGTTAGGGGAATCATCAAGGGTAACGCAAGCGCCACGCAGCGCGCGCTGATAAAGCAACTCAACCCGGTCATCCGGGGATGGGCCATGTATCACCGCCACATCGTGGCGAAGGCCATCTTCTCATTGATAGACTCACACATCTGGCAACTGCTCTGGAGGTGGGCATTGCGCCGGCATCCCACCAAAGGAGCACGATGGGTCAGGAGGCGATACTTCCGGACCGACGGACAAAGGTCGTGGGACTTTGCGACGGAGGCAGTTCGGGCTGACGGCAGTATCGGTAGCCTGTGGCTCTTCCGCGCAACGACGGTCGCGATTACGCGTCACGTTAAGGTTCGTGGACCGGCCCATCCGTTTGATCCGGCATGGACGCCCTACTTTGCCCGTCGTCGCGCCGCGAAACATCCGGTCGGTCTGTCCGGTGCCACCCCATGGTGCTGAAGAATGGCTTGAGCCGGATGCGGGGTGACTCGCCCGTCCGGTTCTTAGGGGAGAACGTGCCGGTAACGGCACGTTCTTACCCGACAAGGGCGCGGGCAATCAGTCCTCGGTCGGCGTTCTGGTTGAACGGACCAGCCGCCTGGTGCTGCTCGCAAAGATGGAAGACGCCACCGCAGCTTCGGCGCTGGCGGGCTTCTCCGCCAAACTCAATTCGATTGTCGCGCCACTGCGGCAGAGCTTCACTTATGACCAGGGCAAAGAAATGTCGCGCCACAAAGAGCTCACTGCCGCAACCGGCGTGAACGTGTATTTTTGCGACCCGCACAGTCCCTGGCAGCGCGGCACCTGCGAAAACACCAACGGGCTGCTGCGACAGTATCTGCCAAAAGGCACCGACCTTTCGGTCTACAGTCAGGATGAACTCGACGCCATCGCCGACAGCCTGAACAGCCGGCCTCGTGCAACTCACAACTTCCATTCACCATTCGAGGTCTTCGCCGCGACCCTCGCATCAGCAAGTCAACCTCAAAGCTCTAAACATTAATCCCGCCGTTGCGCTTCACTCTTGAAACCGCCCAACTATTGCTTGAAAAACGCCATGCCGCCATGAAAAAAATTGAACGTTTGGTAATCGCTGAGTGGTCACGCGACCCAAGCGCATTCCCTTCCGCGTCGAAAGCCCTCCGTCGTACGCAGGTTTTCCAATCTAGGCTCCGAGCATAAATTCGTATCGACCCGTCCAATCCCGGACGATTTCCACGTCGATACAATGAAAACGAAGAAAGCTAAAAAACCCCCTCTCTGACTTCGACACGCTGCCGAACGCGGCTGGCGTGTCCGTTGAAGTCGTTGCTGCGCTTTTTGATTGCAGCAATTCCACGGTTTGGAATCGCACCAAACGGGGCGATCTGCGTCGCGGCGACCTGTTCGAACTGCTCGTTCGCGAAGGCTGGCTGTATCGCACGAGCGACGACAGATGGCGCGCAACGGCGCAGGCGCTCACGGACGGAGTTGCTGTGATGCGCGGACCTTCTTCAATCGCGTGGCCGCAACTGACGCCCGATGGCCGGGCTGAAATCTCGCGCCGCCTCGCTCATGGGTGAATTTCATGCGACGGACCTGATCCCCTGAATTCGTAACCCAGCCTCGCAGTGAGCAGTGCTGTGATATCTGCGAAACGGCCCGTACTGGCGGGCCGCCAAGCGCGTGCTACAGGCCGCTGACGTCGGCGTGGGCGTGTACATGGAGCCGGTTTGGGCGGACAGATACGCTGCTGTTGAATAAAAACATAGCGGGGACATCCTCTTCATGCAGCTCTAGAACCTTTTTGTACTTGCCCTCGTTATGTTCGTTTTCCAACACAACAAAACAGGCTTTTTTCCAAGGTGCATAATAAAAACATATGGCCCATCTATCATCTTCCTTGCACTATCAAAAAACGACAAGACCCTACGAGAGACCTACCATGAGCAAGTTCGCAAAACTGTTGAAGTCGGTTGTGTCCGCAACGAAGCGCCCGGAACTGCCGGAAGACCATACGGGGAGTCAGGCTTCAATGGCCGCGCAGCGCGCCACGGGCCAGGCCGAAGCAGATATGCAGGACGCGTTGAAGGCCGCGGCAACGGAAAGGAATGGCGCGTGCGACCGGCTGCTGAAGTTCCTTGGCCGCGCCTTTGGTTCAAGAACTGACCCGATGGCTACCCGACGCGCCCAACGGGTCGCAGTCAAGGCCGTGGCTTTCATGTCGAAGGACGAGGCGCTGTTCGCCACGATTGCCGACGCGTAAGCCAGAGCGTTCGACGCCCTCACCCGTACGTATGGCTCAATCGCGCTCGAATACCGACAGACAAGCAGCTTGACGAACTGTACGGCCTGGCACTGCGCCATGGCAGTCCAACGGCTCGCACGGACAATGAATCGACAGCCGCATATGAGAAATCGAGCTGGCCAGATTCGCGAAGCTTTGTCGAGCAGTAGCCGCCACGCTCACCAGCCGGATTGACGCCTTGAACGGTCGAGTCGGCAAGCCGTTAAATGCAACCGTCGGCACAGTGGGCTCTGGTCGGAAATTGGAAGGCCGCGACCCCCAAAGACGATCACCCACCGCCTGCCAGGAGTCGGTCGGCGAAACCCTCAAAAGGAAGTGAGGCCCGTCATGAACATGCTTACCATCATCGCTCGCCAGCTCTTGTTGTATAGCCACACCCTCGCCTTCGCCTTCGCCATCGTGCGCGTGTTGCGGGAAGACGTGGCGCTGCTCACAGCTCGGCGCATTGATGCCGTCAGACTGGAAACCACCGGACGTACCATTGCAGGGTTGCTCGGCCTGCTCTGGATAACGGGCGTCGCTATGATCCTGCTTGGCACCGGCTTACATGTGGCTGTGCTGGTCTCCAAGCCGAAGCTGGCTGCAAAGCTGACAGTGGTATGCCTGCTGACGGCGAACGGCTTGCTGCTGCATCGAGTCGCGTTTCCGATGCTGACCACACCGCAGCGTCGCCCACGTCGGGCGGCGACGATATGCGTCTTGTTGGGGGCCATCAGTTCGGTGTCGTGGCTCTATGCGTCTTTTGTAGGCGTGGCGCGCCTTATCGCCCCGGCGATGTCCTATACGGGCTTCCTAGCCTTGTACGGGGTGGGGCTGGTGGGCGGGATCGGGACTGCGTTGGCGGTGGCGCGGCCGCGTGTGGAGCGGCTATTGGCTCCGTTGTCCGGCGGGGACGTGGTTGTCGGTTCGGCGCCAGCCGGACGATTGAGCTTGCCGCCTTTTTAGGGCAACCCCGAAATAGCGCCGCACGCAACGCCATCCGGTCGTTCAAGTCGAGCGCGGGCTTGGCGACCTACGTCTCAAGTTCCTGCCGGCGATCAACCAGACGCGCGGTGAATTCCGGCGAGAGTTGCGCGCCGATCACGTAGCTGTCACGCTTGCCGATGCGGTCGTCGGCAACCGTCTGCCGACGACCATCGGCCCCGAGGAAAGACGTTTCCCCCAACGGTGGAAGCATGATTGCACCACGATCCGCCAACCTCTCGATGGCACGCTTACGATTCTTTAACGATTGTTGATGGTTATTTGCGGGCGCAATAGCTGTTGCACTCTTTTCTGTCGTCAGTCGGGCCCTTTATGCCGCCGTTTGCACCCTTTGCGACGGGTGCAATTTCTGCACCCTTTAGCCAATCTGCAATACGGAACGGACTGTGGGGCGTGTTGCCATTCGGTCGGCAGCAATCCGGGCGCACTTGCATGTCGGTCAAGTCGCATGATTATTTGCGCATTTTCGACTTCGACATTGCCCGCTGATATGACTCCCGGTGTCAATCGGGATCGGTTTTTCAGTTTCTCGAATTCATATTGTTGGAATTTCCTGAGGGCGACGTAGCAGTACATCTCGACGGTGGATCATGCTGATATCCGCGGG
>NZ_VZQP01000114.1:0-10237 GCF_014397655.1 Paraburkholderia sp. UCT31 | reverse complement strand
ATCGTGAGGGAGAATTTTTCTGAGGTCAGTGCGCTGGCTGCGAGTACATTGCCGTTTGACAGGTTGGTGGGGACGGTACGCAGGCGGTTGGAGCGTGGCTGACGGGGTGTGCTTTGCGGTGTGCGAATGCGGCTGGGCCAGGGGCGCCTGGGAGCTTCGGCCGCGCATGACTTCGAGCGTCAGCGCCGGCGCGTAGCCGAACGGCAGAAAATGGCCGCCCGCTGCCCGAGGCAGTCCGCGCTGGTCTGCCCGATCAGGTCGTTCGATGGCGACCACCGTCATGACTGTTTTCAATCCAGTTACGACTTGAGCTCGAGTTCAGCTAACGGTTGCATCAAAGGCCGTGCGAAGCTGCTGATTCGCGGAAGCTACCTCGACGGCTCGGACACGCTGCCGGGCAGTTGCCGCACCAGCTCGATGAATGCCCGCAACCCGGCGGGAATATGTCGGCTTCCGGGAAAATAGAGAAACAGTCCGGGAATGAGCGGGCACCAGTCACTGAGCACCGCAACGAGCCGCTTGCGTGCCATCGCGTCGCGCGCATACGGCTCGGGTACGTATGCAATACCGAGTCCCCCCAGTGCCGCTTCGATCATCAACGTATTGCTGTCCATCGTGAGCGCGCCGGGCGGATCTATCGTGAAGGCCTGACCGTGATGCGCAAACTCCCATCGATAGCGTTTGCCACTGGGCAGACGTTGCCGGACGCAGCGATGGGCCTGCAATTCGTCCGGCACGGCAGGCCGGCCATACTTGCGCAGATAACGCGGCGACGCCACTGCAACAAAGCGTGAATCCTCGCTGACCCGTACCGCGATCATGTCCCTGGGTACCGCTTCACCGAGCCTTACGCCTGCATCAAAGCCTTCCGCGACGATATCGACGAAACGTCCGTCCGAGACGAGATCCAGCTCCATCTGCGGATACATCGCCAGAAAGCGCGGCACGACAGTCTGGAGCAGTTGACGGATCGCCCCGTCGCTTCCATTGATGCGCAGCGTGCCGCGAAGCGCCTCATCTTCCCGCGCGACATCGTCGAGCACGTGATCGAGATCGCTCAGCACAGGGCGCAGACGTGCAAGCAGACGCTCCCCCGCTTCTGTCACGGATACGCTGCGCGTGGTCCGGTGCAGCAAGCGCACATCCAGATCGTTCTCGAGTCCGCGCATCGCATGGCTCAGCGCCGAACGCGACACGCCCAGTTCGCCTGCGGCCTGCACGAAGCTCCGCCGCGCGGCGACGACCATGAACGCCTGCAAATCGTTGAGAGTCGGTTTGCCCATTGGTGAATTTCCTTCAACACGTCATGCCGATCGGCCTGGCTTCTCCGACGAATTCCATTGTTCTAGCATGAACTCCTGATCCTTCCAACGGAGCATGAGCATGACGAAGAACTGGCTGATCACGGGCGCATCGAGCGGGCTGGGGCGTGGGCTGACGGAAAAGCTGCTGGCACGCGGCGACGGCGTTGTCGCGACGCTGCGCAGGCCCGGCGCATTGGACGATCTGCGCAAGCAACACGGCGATCGACTGGAGGTCGTCACTTGCGACCTGACGAACGTCGATGCAATCAGAGCCGCTGTAGCGCAGGCATTTGCTGCGCTCGCGCGCATCGACGTCGTCGTCAGCAACGCGGGCTACGGGCTGTTCGGCGCGGCTGAAGAACTCGACGACACCCAGATTGCACGGCAGATCGAGACGAATCTGACCGGATCGATCCAGTTGATACGCGCGGTCATTCCGCGTCTGCGGGAACAGGGCGGCGGACGGATCGTGCAGGTGTCGTCGGAAGGCGGCCGAATCGGCTATCCGGCTTTTAGCATTTATCACGCGACGAAATGGGGAATCGAGGGTTTCGTCGAAGCTGCCGCGCAAGAAGTCGGACCGTTCGGCATCGACTTCGTGATCATGGAGCCCGGTCCTACGCGCACCAACTTTGGCGCGGGTCTCGACCGCGCGGCGCCGATGCGCGTGTACGACGACACGCCCGTCGGTGAAATCCGGTGCGCACTCGACGCTGGCTATTTCGATTTTGCGGATGCGGCGAAAACTGTCGACGCAATGATCACCGCGATCGACAGTCCGTCCCCTCCGCTACGGCTTGCGCTGGGCAAGTCTGCGTACGAATCGATACGTGCGTCGCTGACAAAGCAACTCGCGAGTCTCGAGGCGCAGAAGGAGATCGCGTTGTCGGTGATGGAGCGTGGATAGCCAGATGGCGAGCCACTCGATGGCCCCGGAACGTAGCGCAAGCGACGTTTCCGAAGGATGACGTCCAAGGGATGAAGAGATTCGAACAGCCGAACACTTCGTCAACCAAGGGAGCAGATGTGGCCGGTCCGTGGTGGAGGGGGAAGTATAGCGGCAAGCGCGCAGCAGTCCCGCACTGTGTGGCTGGCGGGCGCAATCGCGTTGCGCATCTTGACGTCGCGAGCAGCCGTCCACGGCTGTATGGTCGCATCTTTCGCGCGTTTCTCAACGCCGGGCGCTGCCGGCGACGGAAACCGTCGGCGAAATGCTTTCGTGCCGGTCGACCCGCCGTTCGCGCTCGCCGCGGAAAATGGCGTGGTGCGATTCTTTCGCGTGGGCAAGAAGTGCATCTTCTACCGAGATCAGAGCATCCAGCAGTTCACGTCCGTGGATCTCGACGACAAATGCGTCGTGTTCCGGATCAGCAATTCGCGACGGACAAAGGCCACGGTGCGCGCTTCAGATCGCGCGCGAGCGAGGAGCCCATACTGTCTGCATCACGTCCTTCCTGTCGTCGCCGATCACACGCTACGCCGACATGTCGCTCATCACCGCCGAGCAGGCCGATGCGAGCATCGATCTTCGTCACGGCAGCCGTGACCGCGGGCAACTGATATCGCCGCTGCGCTCCGGCAGTGTTCTTCACCGAGCGTGGCGCTCCACGAAATACACAAATGCCGACGATGGCGATCAGGAATCGGTCTTCGAGGATTCCTTCCTGTCCTGGTCCGACTTCGGCGCGCCCTTCTTGCTCGCCGGCTTGCCCTTTTTCTCCTTCGGCTTTGCTTCAGCTTCGACCGTCGTCAGCGTCACCTTGTCCGAGCCCTTGTCGAAGGCCACATCCACGGTATCGCCGGACTTGATCTTGTCGCCCAGCATTTCCTTTGCAAGCCTCGTCTCGAGTTCCTGACGAATCTGGCGCTTCAGCTCGCGCGCACCGAATTCCGGTCGATAGCCCACGTCGGCGAGATGATCGATTAGCGAGTCCTGCACCCTGAGCGTAATGCCCTGCGCCGCCGCGGTCCGCACTACGCGATCGATCTGGATCTGCACAATCGCGCGGATGTTCCCGCGCGAAAGTCCGTGAAAAACGATGATCTCGTCGATGCGGTTCAGGAACTCGGGACGGAAGTGCCCCTTTAACACGTCCATCAGCTTCTCGCGGATTTCCTTCTCCGAATCGCGATCCTTGTCGCTCTTCTCGAGGTTGTCCATGATGATCGACGACCCGAGATTGCTGGTCGAAATGATGATCGTGTTGCTGAAGTCGACTACCCGGCCCTTGCCATCGGTGAGTCTGCCGTCGTCGAACACTTGCAGCAGCACGTTGTTCACATCCGGATGCGCCTTCTCGATTTCATCGAGCAGGATCACGCAATACGGACGGCGGCGCACGCGCTCGGTGAGCTGACCACCTTCGTCATACCCCACATAGCCCGGAGGCGCGCCAATCAATCGAGCGACCGCATGTCGCTCCATGTATTCCGACATGTCGATGCGAATCACGGCTTGCTCGTCGCCAAACACGGTTTCCGCGAGCGCCTTCGCAAGCTCCGTTTTCCCGACACCGGTCGGACCGAGGAACAGGAACGTCGCAATCGGCCGATGGACCTGACCCATGCCGGCGCGCGAGAGACGTACGGCATCGCTCACGGCGAGCACGGCTTCGTCCTGCCCGACGACGCGCTCGCGCAGCTTGTTCTCCATGTCGAGCAGCTTCTGCCGCTCCTCTTGCGTCAGCTCGGTGACCGGTATGCCGGTGAGACGCGATACGACTTCAGCGACGGCGGCGACCGTCACTTCGAGCGTCTCCGATCCGGTCTTGCGCTGCCACGCTTCGGTTAGCTCGTCGAGGTTCGCCTGCTTCTCCTTGATACGCTCCTCGAAGCCCTTGGCCTCGTCGAAGCGCTTGCGCGACGATGCATAGTCCTGCTCGCGTTTGAACTGCGCGATCTCCGCTTCGAGTTCCTGGATGTCAGGCGGCCGGGAAGTCGAGCCAATGCGCACGCGCGCCGCTGCCTGATCGATGAGATCAATCGCCTTGTCCGGCAGATAACGCGAGGTGATATAGCGATCGGAAAGCTCTGCCGCCGCGACGAACGCGTCGTCCGCGAAGGTCACCTGATGGTGCGCTTCGAGCTTGTCGCGCAGGCCGCGCAGAATCACGATGGTCTGCTCGACGGTCGGTTCCGGTACCAGAACGGGCTGGAAACGCCGCTCGAGCGCCGCGTCCTTCTCGATGTACTTCTGATACTCGTTGAGGGTCGTCGCGCCGATCAGGCTCAGCTCGCCGCGCGCGAGCGCGGGCTTGAGCACGTTGGCGATATCGAGACCGCCTTCGCCGCCGCCCTGTCCCGCACCGACGATGGTATGCAATTCGTCGATGAAGACGATCAGCTCGCTCTGCTTCGCGGTGATTTCGTCGATCAACTGCTTCGCGCGCTCTTCGAATTCGCCGCGATACTTCGCTCCAGCGACCATCGAATTGAGGTTGATCTCGACGAGCCGCCTGCCGCGCAGATCCTCGGGCACGTCGTCGTTCACGATGCGCTGCGCCAATCCTTCCACGATCGCGGTCTTGCCCACGCCCGGTTCCCCGATCAGCACCGGATTGTTCTTCTTGCGCCGCGCGAGCACTTCAATCGTGCTCTCGATTTCCTGCGCGCGTCCCAGTACAGGGTCGAGCTTGCCCTGCCGCGCCATTGCGGTGAGATCGCGTCCGAACTTGTCCAGTGTCGGCGTGCCGCTGGGCGTGTCGACGCGTCCATCTTCCGCACCCTTGCCGACGACCTTCACCACTTTCTGCCGCAACGCCTCAGGCGTGACGCCGTATTTCCTGAGCAACGCGCCCGCGATGCTGTCCGGAACGGCGGCCAGGCCGATCAGCACGTGCTCGGGACCGACATAGGAATGCCCCAGTTCTTGCGACGCCTGGAACGAGTATTGAAACGCTTTCTTCAGCCGCGGCGAGACCGTCATCTTGTCGATGGGCGCGTCGGAGTCGGCGTGACCCTTTTGCGCGTGCTGGTCGATGTATCGTTTGATGTCCTCCGGCGAAAGCTTCAATTCCTTGAAGAGCGCCGCGACAACGTCGGTGTCGGCGAGGACGTACAGCACATGTTCCGTGTCGAGCTCGGTGCGCTGCAGTTCGTGAGCTTTTTCCGCCGCGCGCTGCAGCAGTTCCATTGTCTGCTCGCTGAACGCATCGGTGGCATCGACGGACTCGCGCGGCACAGAAGCGACGAGTCCAGCGTCGTCGTCATGCTCGTCTCCGGCCGCGCCGGGAAGCTCGCCCAATAGACGCGAAAGACCGCCGCCGAGCAGGGAATCGAACGGATTGAGCATGCTTTGATGGCGCATCAATTGACGGTAATCGTAATCACAGATCGACATCGATTTACGCTGGCCGTTTTGTACTACCGTCACTTGTGCAACTGCGGGCCGGGCATGACAAATTTCGCAAAGGGCAGGCATGGTCAACCTCTCCATTTACAGGACGGCTCAAGTTGAAGCCGAACGATTCACGCGATTGCGGAACGATGCACGCGTGACGCCAAGCGACCGCTGGCTCGACGAGAGCAACCCCGTCGTAATCAGGAGACTCTCCCCATGAGTCTTTCATCTAGCCGAGATTCGTGATCGAGGATCCCCAAGCGTGGTTTGTGCCGAGCGGCCTTTGCGACCGGGCCGGAGCCCGAAACGACGTGGAATCTGATCGGGCGACTCAGTGACGTGCCATGAACTCCATGTGATGCTCGTGGCGCAGCATCAGCTGCCTGTCGATTCCCAGGCAGCTGACGCACGGGTGCGCGGCCTCGCGGAAATGCCGCGAGGTCCGCGCCTCACCCGGTGTCATTTGATCTCGATCTGCTTCGTGGTTTGTGTTACCTCTCCGGCCTTCGGCACGCGTACCGTCAGCACGCCATTCTCGAAGCGCGCCTCGGCGCGATCGGGATCGATGCCGGCCGGCAGCGGAACCGCGCGCTGAAATTGCCCGAACGCACGTTCTATCCGGTAACAGCCTTTTTCTTCCCCTTTGGACTCGATCTGCTTGTTGCCGCTCAGCAGCAGCATGTTCTCGACTACTTCGAGTTTCACGTCGTCGCGGTCCAGGCCGGGCAGTTCGGCGACGATACGCAGCGCGTCGCCGTCGTCGACCACGTCGATGCGCGGCTGGAACCGGCTAGGGCTGAAGTCGCCGAACCACTGTTCCAGCGGACCGAGGCCACCGAACGGATCGCGGATCAGATCGGTGAACAGCTGGAAGGGATCGGCCAGCGGCCAGCGCGCCGAATCGGCCCATATCGACGGCAAGGCGGCGGCGCCTGAAGGCTGCGCACCGGCTGTTCGCTGGGTGCCCTGCTGCTGGGCCTGTTGCGGGACGCCGGACGAAGCCTGCCTCTGTTTCTCATCGGCGGAATGACGTAGAAACCTGAACGGGTTCCACTTGTCGAGATCGAGTGACATGACTGACTCCTTTCATGAATTGAGTTACACGATGCGCGCGTTCATCCGGCGGACGGATGGCCCCTCAGCCCATCGCGGAGCCAGCCCCGCGCACTGACGCCGAGCGCCAGCAGCAACGCGCCGGTGAAAATGGCATACGCACCGATCATCCAGACGAGCGCGAGCGCGCCGGCGCCGGGCCAGGCGAGTACGAGCACGCCGAACACCAGGGAAAGAATGCCGCTCAGGTACAGCGGCCAGGTGCCGCGAATATGAACGCGCAGCCGGAACGCGGTGATAAGGTCGAACACGCCCGTCGCGATGGCATTGACGCCCATCACGAGGACGAGCACGAGGGCGGTGATCGCCGGCAGGAGGATCGCGATCAACCCGGCGGCGACGCTGCACAGTCCCAGCAGCAGCGGCGCCCACCAGCCAGGCGTATCACCGCGATGACGGACGGCCCCGCTGATCGCCCCAACGCCGCCGACGATTGCATACGCAGCGTACAACGCGACCAGAAAGGTGAGTGTAAGACCGGGCAGAGCCAACGCCAGCACGCCAAAGATGAAACTGGCCGCGCCGCGCAGCGCCAGCATCCACCACGCGTGTCCAAGCAGATTGTGCATTGTGGGCCTCGCGAGACAATGAACAGATGCCCGCTCAGCGCGCCTCGCGCCGCTGACGGAGCCATTGAAGCGATGTATTTCCACAGTACGCGCCGACAGCAGAGGCTTCTTTCTCATTCCTGCCGAGACGTGTCGGATTTCTGCGCTCCTGCCGTGTCATTCGCTGTCGCAGTCTGTGCACCATGGGCGGCAAGGCGGAACACGCGCGGGGTCATGCCCGTGTAGCGATGAAATACCTCGGTGAAGTGCTGCTGGGTCCGAAAACCCGTGCGGGCCGCGACATCAATCAGCGGCAATCTGCTCGAAGACAGCATCGTTTTGGCCAGCGTCACGCGCTCGGTGGTGAGATGAAAATGAGGCGGGGAGCCGGTTGTTTCTTTGAACGCGTGCGCAAAATGCGATGGGCTCATATGCACCCGGGCGGCGAGTTGTTCGACCTGAATGTTTTCGGCAATGTGTTCGCTGATGAACGCGTTGATCAGCATCAGTTTTAGCTGGCTGAGCGGCGCTTCACGAACGCGTGCGTGGACATCGCGGCTGTAATGGTACGAGACATGCAGGGCGATGGCATCGGCGAAACCATCGAGACAGCCGGCCTCCACGAAGGCCGTTTGAGCGAGCAATATCAACGTGCTCGCGGCCTCACGCAGAAAGGGATCCCAGGCTTGAAACCACAGTGGCAATTCGCGGCTCGACGACGAGCCGAAAACCTGACGTGATCTGCTTTCGAGTATGCGCGAGTCGAGCGCGATGACGAGCCCTTGGGGATCGTCCTCGGCGGCAGTCAGTTTTGCACCGGCCGGAATCAGGCCGATGCACGGCGCGCGAACGTTGACCTGGCTTGGCGTGCCGGCGTTGTTCCGTCCACTTGCTTCCACAGCTGTCCTGTCTGCCGGGACGAGCAGGCAGATGTCCGCATGTGCTCCGCCGCGCCGCTCGGTGCAGCCTGTGCGGGGCGGGTAGTGACGTAATCCCTGATGGGGCGCTGCCAAAATGGCGTGTTCCATATTGCGCAATCGTCGGGGTACAGTGCATGGACCTGCTGCTTCAAGCTTAGTACCTCTTCGCGTACATGAAAGGTACCCTCGTATCAGAAGCGCGAAATAGTTCGGCCTCTGTTATCAATAACTGCATACGTCCGTTCTGCTTTGGGCAGTTATCCGTAAGGAACCCGCGCAAACGCAAAAGACCGTAGCATATGCGTTGCGCGATCATCGAATGAACTGTGCGCGACGCATGTGCAATCCATGCACGCGCGCGGTGCGTTCGCGGCGCAGCGACGGCCGCCCGGGAGCCAAATCATGGAAAGAAAGAAAAGCTGGCTGCGCAGGGATCTCGATGCGTTGCGTCTGCAGTGGGACATGCTCACCTTTTATGAACGCTTCGAGCAGCTTGTCGCGCATGTGCTGAGCGTGGTGATTTCCATCATCATCCTCGTGTCGCTCTGGCAGTTGATTCGCGCGGTGATTTCATTGCTGGTTTCGGACGCGCTGAACCCGCTGGATCACGCGGTGTTTCAGACCATCTTCGGCATGGTCATGACGCTGCTGATCGCGATGGAGTTCAAACATTCGATTACGCGCGTGATGGCGCGGCGCGATCACATCGTGCAGGTCAAAACGGTGCTTCTCGTTGCCCTGCTCGCTATCGCCCGCAAATTCATCATTCTCGATCCGGCCAGTGCGCCTGCCCAGATCGCGGCGCTTGGGTTTGCGCTGGTTGCGCTGGGGAGCGTCTACTGGCTGATGCGACAGCGTGATGACCCGGCCGACGCGACGGCCGCCACGCAAGCGCAGAGCGATCGCACGGCGGACGCGCTGCGACAGGAAGGGGTACGGCCAGGCGAAGGCGGGCAGCGCGGCAATTGATTCGACTCGCCACGCTCGTCACGGAGTGGCAGCGTAAGCGACAATCTGGCGGACATCGTCGATGGCCACGCGAAGTCGTGCCGCTTGCGGTTGCACGCGGGATACGAGCGTTTCGAGCGCGAGCCCCTTCGTCTCGATGCCCATCGCCCACACCGCAAGCGCCACCACGCCGAACGACAGCGCACGGAGCGTGAACATGCCGCCCTGGCCGAATGCCAGCAACACGAGACCGACCGCATGCCGATCGGCGACTGAAACCCCGGCGACGCGGACGACCTGATTGCGGTGCTTGCTAACGGATGCGTCTTCTCTTTTGATCAGGCCGTCATGCGTGCGATGGTGGCGCATCTTCACTCGACCCACCAACGACAAGTACTTCAAAACGTCATCTGCCATCGTCTCCTGGCCGCTCGGGAGCCGTCGTTCGCGAAACTTACCGGAGAGGCGGAAGTGGGTCGAAAGTACTCATTCGCTGAAGTCGGTGGCGGCCGTGCGCCATTGCCTTGCCGAACGACCGGTCTCCAGCAGTGAGCGGGCACATCGGCGTCGATACACAAACGTCGGCTTAGGCCGATGACACGACGCCGGCATCCGGCGATCGAATGACCGCTCGTTCGGTGGAACTGCCGTCTGAATGTCCTCGCGACGCGTCGGGCGAAGGTCGCCTTCTGGCCGATGACTGCCTCATGCAATGGGCACACATCGCTCGAACTTCGCAAGGCCGCGATCGGCGACACGCGACCCGTTGTTGACGATGGACGAACACGCGTGGATGTCTCCAATTGAATGGCAACCCGCCATACGTTGATTGCGGCGCAAATCCGGCTTCGCCGACCTGCCGCCGAGGATTCGCCCCGGAAGTGATTCATCGGGCAGCCTTTTATGCAGTTGAGCAAGCGGACTTGCTCTACATCCAGAGCGGACGCCACTCCGTCGCAATCATGGTAACCACAAGAGAGGCCTGCACTATTGTCGTTGCGGATGATCAAGAAAGAAGCGCAGCATTTCGGCACTCGCATCCGGACCAGTAGCGTCCGTATAACT